>NZ_KV814082.1:102028-120657 GCF_001813815.1 Corynebacterium sp. HMSC076D02 | reverse complement strand
CTGTCCGCGATGGAATTAGCGCCACTGCTGAAATCGCATCCACTCTTCCGGAGACGAAGGTCATCATTCTGACAACCTTCGATGACGAAGACTACGTAGTAGCTGGGCTGCGAGCAGGAGCGAGTGGCTTCGTGCTCAAGGACGCAGAGCCAGAGGAGCTACTAAGCGCGTTGCGCACTGTCTATCGCGGAGACGCGGTAATCTCACCCCGCGCCACAAAGCGCCTTGTCCACAGTATGCGGGATGATTCCACGGACACGCTGAGCATTAGCGGCGCAGACCGTCGGGTACTTGAATCGCTGACTGCCCGTGAACAAGAAATCCTTGAAGCAATCGGGATGGGATGGTCAAACACAGAGATATGTGAGCGGATGTTCATCTCTATGCCGACCGTCAAGACGCACGTTGGACGAGTACTCGCCAAGACGAGTTCTAGGGACCGTGTACACGCAGCCCTTTTCGCCTATCGCACAGGAGTTGTCTCCCGTGCTGACCTGCTTAGCAATACCCCGGTATGACTCGCAAAATCGTGCCTCGCGGCGATGTGCGGCGGAGGCGCGCCGGGCAACGATTGAGTTATGAGCACAGAATATGTTGTCGAAACTCATGGTTTGACCAAGGAATATAAGGGATTCAAGGCCGTCGACGGCCTTGATATGGCAATCGGCCACGGTGTCGTTCACGGATTGTTGGGGCCGAATGGTTCGGGCAAGTCCACGACCATGAAAATGCTTTTGGGTCTGGCAAAGCCGACTAAGGGAAGCATCAACTTGTTTGGCGAGCCTTTCGGGCCTAAGACGCGCAGCCGGGCCTTGGCCCGCACCGGCTCGCTCATCGAGCAGCCTTCGGCCTATTTGCACCTCACTGGGCGAGAGAACCTGCGCATCGCTGCGCGGCTTCTACGCGCTGAAGCAGAAGACGTGGATCGCGCAGTGCACCTCGTGCGGCTAGAAAAGCAGCTGGACAAGCAAGTAGCGAACTATTCCTTGGGCATGAAGCAGCGCCTCGGTATCGCAATGGCTATGATTCGTAACCCGCAGCTTCTGATCCTTGATGAACCAACGAACGGCCTTGACCCTGCCGGTATCGAAGAGATTCGCAATCTTATCGTCAGCCTCGCTGCCGATGAGGGGCGAACGGTATTGGTTTCGAGCCACCTTCTCTCGGAAATCGAAAAGATGGCTAGTGAACTGACCATTATCAATCGCGGACAGTTACTCTTCCAAGGTACAAAGCAGGAGCTTTTCCATTCCCAGCCGCCTGAAGTCTTTATCGAAACCCCGAACCCCAAGGAAGCGGCGCAAGCACTCGCGGGTATCTCAGTGCGCTTTGTAGAAGGTGGCATTCGGGTCCCGAACTTAAGCGAGCGCGACGTCGCGGGGGCTTGTGCGCAGCTTGTCAACCATGGCGTGCCCATCTACCAGGTACTAAGAACGCACCGCAGTCTCGAAGAGATCTTCATTTCGATTACGGGACGAGGTGGCTTGCAATGATGCTGCAGAATGAATATGCCAAGATGCGGCATACCCGGATGCTGCCGCTTGCCCTTGCTGTCACGCTCGCCATCGTTGCTTTTTCCAGTATGAATCTGGTGGGTGAGCACACCGCCGAACAATTTCAGCAAGATCCGCATAGTCAATGGGGCGGGCATCTCCTTGGCTACATCATGGTGACGGCCTTCCTCACTCCGGTGCAGGTGGCATTGTTAGCCAGCCGCGCAGCCGATGTAGAGCATCTCCACGGCGGCTGGCGGCTCAATTCCATCGCCGGGTACCGCCGCGGTGGTCTGCTCCGCGCGAAGTTCGCAGCTTTAGCCCTTGTCCTAGCCGCAGTAAAGGTAGTTGAATTGCTCGCGGTCTTGACCACTCCATTCCTCTTTGGCGCACAGTCGATTGATTCACTCGGCACATGGGTTCTCACAGCAGCTGGTCTATATGGAACCTCGTGCGCACTGATGGCGATTTTCTTGTGGCAGGCAGCACGCGTGGAATCCCAGCTCGTGGTGCTCAGCACTGGGGTAGTAGGCGGCTTCCTCGGTGTGGCAGGGATGCTTTCCCCAACCGCGGTCGCGCTCATTAATCCCTTCGGCTACTACGCAGTCTTATCCCCATTTACCTTCCGCCCCGAAGGCCTAGTGAGCATCGAACCACTGTGGATTCCATGGGCACTTTTCATCGCCGTTGTAACCGTCATCTTCACCGTGCTTTGTCGCACGCTTGATTCCCAGGAGGAATAAGTTCATGTTTGCTATCGACTTGCTGAAATTTCGACGCTCCTACGTATGGGCTGTCACCTTCCTCGTGCCGTGTATAGCAGTCGGCATTGGTGCCGCGAATTATCACGCCAACTTGGCGGTACTTAATGCCGGATGGGCAAGCTATCTTTCCCAAGCAACGCTGTTCTACGGCCTAATCTTTATGACTGTGGGAGTGGCCATCATCGCTGCAGCTGCCTGGCGCCTGGAACACCGCAATCACAATTGGAACACTATTTTGACCTCACCGCGCTCGGCGGGAGAAGTAGTCGCGTCCAAGTTTTTCTCCATCATGGTCCTCATCGCGCTAATGCAGGCGGTGTTCATTGCGCTGGCATTAGGCATTGGACGCGGCTTAGGATTACAGGGAGAGATTTCGCCGCTCAACTTGAGCGCGCTGTTCTTAGCAATCATCCCGGCGTTCGCAGTCGGGGCCTGGCAATCCTTCTTCTCGATGATCTTTCGCAGCTTTGCCACGCCCGTGGCGATTTCACTTGTGGGCGCGATTGCCTCAGTTGGAATTCTCTACAGCGGTATTCGGCTCATCCCGATGCTGCTGCCACCGGCTATGGTTACGTCGACGTTTGCGCTCGGCAGTACTGCCTTCGGCGCAGATGACACTCCTGATGTGTACGGTATCGCGTTCAGGATGGCTGTTTCTATCTGCTTCGTCATCGGAGCTTGGATTGCATCTGTTGTCTGGCTGCGAACCCATGACGTTGAGGCTTAGGCCGCATCCTTGGGACTCTTGCTTGTGCCACAGATGCAAAATGCCCTCGCGTCCCTCCGCAGCTTAGTGCTAACGGGGGGAGGCGAGGGAGGCGTCGGCAAGCGCGTGTGTCTTGTCGCTTGCCCTTGGCTAGCGTGGCCTCTTAGTCGAGGTAGTCGCGCAAGACCTGAGAGCGCGATGGGTGGCGCAGCTTGGACATGGTCTTGGACTCGATCTGGCGGATGCGCTCGCGGGTGACGCCGTAGACTTGACCGATTTCGTCTAAAGTGCGCGGCATGCCGTCGGTCAGGCCGAAGCGCAGGCGAACGACGCCGGCTTCGCGCTCAGACAGGGTGGTGAGCACGTCTTGGAGCTGATCCTGCAGGAGGGTAAAGGATACGGCGTCGACAGCGATGACTGCCTCGGAATCCTCAATGAAGTCACCCAGCTGGGAATCGCCCTCATCACCAATGGTCTGGTCCAGGGAAATAGGCTCACGAGCATACTGCTGGATCTCCAGCACCTTTTCCTCGGTGATGTCCATTTCCTTCGCCAGCTCCTGCGGGGTGGGCTCGCGGCCCAGATCCTGCAGCAGCTCACGCTGGATGCGGCCCAGCTTGTTGATGACCTCAACCATGTGGACCGGGATACGAATGGTGCGGGCCTGGTCTGCCATGGCGCGGGTAATGGCCTGGCGGATCCACCACGTGGCGTAGGTGGAGAACTTGTAGCCCTTGGTGTAGTCGAACTTCTCAACCGCACGGATAAGGCCTAGGTTGCCTTCCTGAATGAGATCCAAGAAAGCCATGCCGCGGCCGGTGTAGCGTTTTGCCAGCGAGACCACCAGACGGAGGTTCGCCTCCAGCAGGTGGTTCTTTGCCTTGCGGCCATCACGGGCGATGGAACGCAGGTCGCGCTTTTCCATAGGAGAGAGCTTGGCGGCCTTATCGCCCTCAGCGCGAGCCTTTTCCATCTCATCCATGCGGTACTGCGCGTAGAGGCCAGCCTCAATGCGCTTTGCCAGGGAGACCTCCTGCTCAGCGTTAAGGAGGGCGACCTTACCGATCTGCTTGAGATAAGCGCGGACGGAGTCAGCAGAAGCGGTCAGCTGTGCATCCTTGCGCGCCTGGCGCAGGGCAGCAGACTCTTCCTCGTCCCAGACGGAGGACGAGTCCTCATCGTCGTCTTCTTCGTCCTCATCCGCATCGAGCTCGTCCTCAGCATCGCCGAACTCGTCATCGTCCATGTCCGCGCTATCCGGATCGAAGTCCGCGTCATCCTGGTCGGCGTCATCTACCAGCTCGTCCTCGAGCTCGTCAGAAGCGGTCTCGAGGTTCTCCTGCTTTTCTTCAGGAGCGGTCGCGGCCTTCTGCGCAGACTTGCGGACGGTCTTCTTGGCAGATTTCTTCGCAGTTTTGCGAGTCGTCTTCTTGGCCGTCTTCTTAGCAGTCTTTTTGGCGGTCTTCTTCGCGGTCTTCTTTGCGGTTTTCTTGGCCGTCTTTTTGGCGGTCTTCTTGACAGGGGCAGATGCCTCGGCGGCATCAGCGCCCTCGCCGAGAACCTGGTCTGAAGAATCAGTGGCTGCCACGTACGCCCTTTCGACTTGCTTGTGATTGAAAACAGCAAGGTTAGACAAGATCCAACCTTTGGGGCCATGCTATGAGCTCGCCTGATTAGGGCGGGTTAGGCACGCCGCGTGCTGTTTAGATTAAGGATCGACGGCCCAGTATAGATGATCTTGGCTCTAAGGCGGTGAACTGGGGTCGATTAGCTATGTGATTACTGTTACGGCTTAAGGCCCTGCTGGGCTGCCATAGCCGCACCCACGATGCCCGCACGATTGCGCAACTGCGCTGGGGCAACGGGAGTAGAAGTAGTGAGCTTATCGCCCCACTTTTCCCACTTCCGGGAAATGCCGCCGCCAATGATGAAGGCGTGGGGGTTGAAAAGCTTTTCATATTCTTCCAATACTCGGTCAAGGCGCTTGACCCATTCCTTGTACTTGAGATCCTCGCGCTCTTTTACAGCAGAGGATGCCTGGTGCTCAGCCTCGGCATCGCCGACCATCATGTGGCCCAACTCCGTATTAGGGAAAAGTTGGCCGTCCAGCAGGAACGCGGAGCCGATACCAGTGCCGAGGGTCAGGAAGATGACCGAGCCCGTGCGCGCCACCTCGTCGCCGTAGGCAACCTCGGCGAGGCCGGCAGCGTCGGCGTCGTTAAGCACCACGAAAGGCTGATCCAGGTACTGGGCGAAAAGCTCCTGCGCATCCACGCCAATCCAGGACTTGTCGATGTTGGCGGCACTGAGCACCTTCTGGTCCTTGACCACGGAAGGCAGAGTGATGCCCACTGGGCTCTCCCAGTTCTTCTCCGCCACGATCTGCGCGACGATCTTCGCCACGGCCTCCGGGGTGGACTTTTCCGGGGTAGCAATCTTTAGACGCTCGCCCACGAACTCGCCGTTTGCTAGGTCTACTTCCGCGCCCTTGATGCCGGAACCTCCGATGTCGATGCCAAAAGAGTGCTCGGCCTGGGCTGGGGCGGCGTGCTTTTCGGTGCTGGTTTCAGCTGTAGTGCCAGTCATAGGCATCAAGTCTAGGCAAATGCATAATTGTTGGCATGGCTAGCTTTGATAGGGATGTAATTAGCGTCGAAGAGCTGCGCGATTTTGCCGCGGCTACTGCCCGTGCCGCCGCCGAACGTATTCGCGCGCAAAGAGCGGCGCTTATCGACGCCGACGGTCTTGCCGCGCACACGCAGACGAAGTCGAGCGCGGTTGACCCCGTCACCGAGGTGGATCAAGCAACTGAGCATTTCATCACCGAGCAGATCGTCTCCGCGCGTCCTGGCGACGGCATCTTGGGTGAGGAAGGCGCGGACGTTTTAGGTAGCACCGGCATTACCTGGATTGTCGATCCCATCGATGGCACCGTGAACTTCCTCTATGGCCTCAATGAGTATGCGGTGTCCATCGGCGCCGCCGTGGATGGCGAGATCGTCGCTGGCGCCGTCATCAACGTGGTGCGCGGCGATCTCTACTCGGCGGCCCTGGGGCACGGCGCCACGTTAGAAACGTCCGATGGCACTGTACGAAAGCTTCACTGCCGCACCGAAACCGATCCTGCGCTAGCCCTGGTGGCAACGGGCTTCGGGTACGCAGCGGGGCGTCGCCAAGCGCAGGCGGAATTGCTCACCCGTCTGCTTCCGCAGGTACGTGATATTCGTCGCATGGGCGCGGCCGCGCTCGACCTGTGCCGCGTGGCGGAGGGAAGCGTCGACGCCTACTACGAGCACGGAATTAACGCCTGGGACTGCGCCGCCGGTGCCATCATCGCAGCTGAAGCCGGAGCTGTAGTTAATCGCCCAGGATTGAATAAAGGCGCAAAAGACGGCGAATTAACCTGGGCCTGCGGGGGTAGCCTGGCCTCGGCATTTTCCCAGCTTCTCGAAGAAAATGGTGCCCTAGAGCCACTGCGGGGGTAGGAATCTGACGCGCCTGCGGCGGGGCGAGTATGACATCGCAGCAAATGTGTTTTAGGATGCGCACGATAAATACCTATCCCAACCACATGACTAATAGGGGCGTACACTATGGCCACCGATTATGACGCACCGCGTCGCCGTGTAGAAGACGAGCTGGAAGCCGACTCTCTCGAAGGTCTGAAGGCTGCCGAAACCGACAACAACGGCATGGACGACGATGGAGAAATCGTCGAGGCTTTCCAGCCACCGACAGTGGATCTCACCGGTGAGGAACTCAACGTCACCGTCATCCCGCGTCAGGAAGACGAGTTCACCTGCTCTTCCTGCTTCCTGGTGCAATCCAACAAGCGCTTGTCCCACGAGGAAGACGGTCAGCCGATCTGCCTCGACTGCGCATAGGCGAAAAACAAATTCCCCTCTGCGGGCGACTTACCCTTTGGAGCATTAGCTCCTTTCGGAGCAATAATTTGGGTAAGTGGCGCAGAAGGGAATTTTTTATGTCTTGCTGCCTGTAGGAAGCTTGCGGCCTTTAGGTGTTCGGGCGACCTGCCGGATCCAAGAAAGCATCTAGCACCTGCTGTGGGTTCTTGGTGGCAACGAGCCAGTACGGAGTTGGATCCTCTGGATCATCCAGAACCAGCATCACGTGCTCATCGATCCAGCCATGCGTGACCAGGAAGGCGGCTGGGTCGAACTGTGGTCCAAGGGCGTTGCGGCGCGCCGACTTTGGCACCACCATGGAGCGCTGCACCACATCGTGGGGAAGCTGCGCGTCTTTGACCATGAGCCAGCGGGTGCCATCAGCATCCTTTTCCACGCGCAGGACGGTGCCGGACCAAGAAACCATGACCCAAATTGCGATGGCGCTTAAAACCACGGCCGGGATGATGACCCACCAAATAGTGCGGTTCAGGCTGACCGTTGCGGTGGTAATCGCCACGACGAAGGCCGCCATGAACCAGAAATGCCACGGCACCCATTGGCGCTCGCTGTAGAGGACCTCCGGCGCGGGGCTGCCTGTTGCGCCGGCTGCGGTTTGGGAAGCGGAAGCAGAATTCTTAGACACGGGAAGTAAGTGTAGTCACTCAGGCCCTGCTTTAGCGAAGCCGTTGTGACACCACGGTAGGCTAGTGCGGGTGAATGAGACGAACCTATTAATCGATCCTGCAAGCCCATTCGGCCCTGTCAAGGTACGCCGTCTGGATAAGGAGCTGCCGCTGCCGCAACGCGCACACCGTGGCGATGCTGGCGCTGACCTCTGCGCGGCAGAATCGGTCGACATCGCCCCGGGCGAGCGCGTCCTCGTGGGAACCGGCATCGCGGTCGCACTACCGCTGGGCACCGTTGGCCTTGTCCACCCGCGCTCCGGACTGGGCGCCAAGCACGGTGTTTCGGTGGTCAACACGCCGGGCACCATCGACGCCGACTACCGCGGCGAGATTAAGGTCTGCTTGATTAACCACGACCTGCACGAGACTTTCCACGTGGAGCGCGGCATGCGCATCGCGCAGCTGCTCATCCAACGCGTGGAGCTGGTCGATTTCGAGGAAGTTGAAGAACTCGACGAGACCGTGCGCGGCACCGGCGGCTATGGCTCTACTGGTGTTTAGGTAGCGCGCGAGAAAAGTTTGGAGAACAATTATGCCTATGTGGCCTTTTTCTAAGAAGAAATCTGACTCCCAAAGCGATGAAGCCCAGGACCTTGAAACCCGTAATAAGGCCGAGGATCTCAGCGCGGCCGATGGAACTTCGGCGGCAGATGATGCTGCGCAAAGTGACGCTTCAGCTGCGCTAAGCGACGCCCCGTCCGGCCCAGAGGGCTTCAAAGCCTACAGTGTCGAGCACGACGCCGTGGGTGGCGAGATGGGTCCATTCGATGGTGACCAAGTAAATATCCAGGACTTCGACTTCGAGGACTTCTCGGTAGGCCTTTTGGATTTGGGCTCCATGCGCATCCCGCTGCCAAAGGGCACCCAGGTGCAGGTGGAGATGGGCGAGCAGGGCCCGAAGATGCTCCACATCGTTAGCCAGCACGGCCGCATGACGCCGGTTGCCTTCGCCGCGCCGCGCAAGCCGGGCCAGTGGGCTGAGTCCGCGACCGACATCATTAATGGTCTTATCCGTGACGGCTTTGAAGCCCACGGCGAGGATGGCCCATGGGGCACCGAGATCGTCGGCACCAACCCGAACGGTGAAATCCGCATCATCGGCGTCGACGGCCCGCGCTGGATGTACCGCCTGACCCTTGCCGCACCGGCGGGCAAGCAGGAACAACTCGCAGAGCTTGGCCGTGAGGTTTTCGCCCGTACATTTATCTATCGCGGCGAGGATCCGATCCTGGCTGGCAACTCGCTGCCGGTGACCTTGCCGCAGCAGCTGGCCGAGCAGGTGCAGCAGGCAATGAAGCAGCGTGCCGAGGGAACCAGCGCCGATGGCGCTGACGCCCAGCGCACTGATTCTGCAGCAGCTGAAGCGGAGGCTGAGGCCAAGGCACAGCTGGATGAGTTGAACAAAGAAGAAAGCTAACGTGACGAAACCCGATAGTTCTAACGGCGCATCCGCGTCCAACGCGTCCAACGACGGAACCGCAACTACTGAGCAAGAGCCCACCCTTCTGGAGCAGATGGGCGGGCTTTCCGGTCTGGTATCTGCGACGCTGCCCGTGGTGGTTCTCATTCCGGTCAACAACGTGTGGGGCTTGGGTCCTGCCTTGTTGGCCGCGCTTGGTGTTGCCCTCCTTATCGCCGTCTGGCGCATTGCCCGCAAGGAAACCCTGCAGCCTGCTATCTCCGGCCTGGTGGGCGTGGGCATTTGCGCCGCCATCGCGTGGTTCACGGGCGATGCAAAGGGCTACTTCCTCTACGGCATCTGGATGTCGCTGCTGTTTTTCATCGTGGCTGCCATCTCAATCGTGGTGCGCTGGCCGCTGGTCGGCGTCATCTGGAAAGGCATTAACGGCGAGGACATGCGCGGGCGCACCGTGGCGCCAGCCCGCCGCGCCTACGCCATCGCAACTGCCGGCTGGGCAGTGATCTTCCTGGCGCGTTTCATCGTGCAAAACGCCATTTACAACGCCGACAACACCACCGCGCTCGGCGTCGTGCGCATCCTGATGGGCTGGCCTCTTACGGGCCTGGTTACCTTGTTGACCATCTGGATGGTCCGCCGTGCCAACGCCGCTGTCGAGGAAGCAACTGCTGAGGAGGCTATTCGTGACTAGCCCGGAGGTAACGATTACTAAGGGCGAGACTTTCGATGTCACCGTCGAGCGCATGGCACACGGTGGCGTGGGTATCGCGCATGCTCCCGACGGCCGCATCGTCTTCGTCCACGGCGCATTCCCCGGCGACGCCGTGAGCGTTATCGCACGTAAGGTCAAGAAGTCCTTCATTGAGGCTGACCTCGTGGACGTGAATACCGCTGGCTCCCTGCGCGTGGAGTCCGCCTGCCCGGCGGCTGCACAGGGTGCTGGCTGCTGTGATTTTCACGAGCTGGATCCGAATAAGGAATCAGAGATCAAGACCGAAGTCTTGACTGAGCAGCTGCGCCGCGTGGCCAAGCTGGAAGCAGATGAGCTCGAGCGCCTCAACATTGAGACCCGCGAGCTTGCCCCACAGCGCGGCTGGCGCACGCGCGTGCGGCTCGGCGTGGACCAGGAGGGCCGTGCTGGCTTGCGCAAGCGTGGCTCCACTGAGCTTGTCACCGATGTTGCCTGCACCCAGCTGGTCCCGGGCCTCGTCGACGGAATCGTAGGGGAGAACGCCCGTCGGTTCACCCCGGGTGCTGAAGTCATCGTCGTGATGGACAGCGAGGGAAACCGCCACGTCGTGGAATCCCGCCGTGCCCCGCGCGGGCGCCGCGTCGAAACCGTCCGCGAAGTTATTGAAGGCACCGGCACCGTGGTCGAGCGAGTAGGCGAGCACGCCTTTACCTTCCCGGCTACCGCCTTCTGGCAAGCTCACCGCGCCGCACCCGAGGCCTATACCTCGCTCGTGCGCGAGTGGCTCTCTGCTTCGTCAGCACCGGCGGATTCTTCTGGAGAATCCGCTGTGGCCTGGGACCTCTATGGAGGCGTGGGCCTTTTCGTGCCCGCGCTGCACGACGCCCTGGTAAGCAGCGGAGCGGCCGAGAAACCTGTAGACTTTGCCTCCCCGCAAATTTACTCCGTGGACTACTCGCCGGCAGCAGCTGCCACTAAGCAGGATTGCCTGGCGCCGTACTCCGTGGAGTTCCGCAGCGCCAAGGTGGAATCATCTGCGGCGCAGCTGCCCGCACCGCGCTTCGTGGTCCTTGACCCACCGCGCACCGGTGCTGGAGACGACGTCGTAAGTTCCGTCGCTAGCGCCGCACCGCGCAGCGTCGTCCATGTGGGCTGCGATCCAGCAACCTTCGCTCGCGACATCAAGGCGTGGAAGCAGGCCGGCTATGAACTCAAACGCTTGACCATGCTCAACGCCTTCCCCGGAACGCATCATTTCGAGACAATGGCGTTGCTACAGCCGCATAAATAGCCTTGCCCCAGCCGCCGCGGCTAACACCCAAGCTAATTCGAGGATTGCCGCCCTTAGCGCAGGAACGGGTACGGTAGAAAAGAAAAAGAACTGACAAGAAGGAGAAGAAGGCCGCTCCATGACCATTCTGGATACCATTGCGTCGCCTCGCGATTTGAAGGCTCTCTCCCCAGCACAACTGCGCCAGTTGGCTGATGAAATTCGTCAACGTCTGATTGAGAAGGTCTCCGTCACCGGCGGCCACCTAGGGCCTAACCTGGGCGTCGTGGAGCTGACCGTGGCCATCCACCGCGTGTTTGACTCCCCGCGGGATGCCATCGTTTTCGATACCTCCCACCAGTCCTACGTGCACAAGATGTTAACGGGGCGCACCGATCAGTTCGATACCCTGCGCCAGAAGGACGGTCTTTCCGGCTACACCGATCGCGGCGAGTCTGAGCATGACTGGACCGAGTCCTCCCACGCTTCTGCCGCGCTTTCTACCGTCGATGGTTTGTCCAAGGCCTTCAAGATCAAGGGTGAGAACCACCGCAACGCCGTGGCCGTCGTGGGCGATGGCGCGTTGACCGGTGGCATGTGCTGGGAAGCGCTCAACAACATCTCGGCCGATAAAGAACGCAACGCCGTCATCATCGTCAACGACAACGGCCGTTCCTATTCGCCGACCATCGGCGGTCTATCCGAGAACCTGGGTCGTATCCGTGCCCAGCATGGCTACGATGAGATCATGGAACAGGGCAAGAAGCGCCTGAAGTCCATGGGCTGGGTAGGCGAGCGCACCTTCGATGCGCTGCATGCCATCAAGGACGGCGTGAAGTCCACCGTCATGCCTACCGAGATGTTCCCAGAGCTTGGCATTAAGTATGTTGGCCCCATTAACGGCCACGACATCGACGCCGTGGTGCGCGCGCTTTCCTACGCCCGCGACTACGACGGCCCAATCATCGTCCACACCGTAACGGAAAAGGGCCACGGCTTTGCCCCAGCCGTCAACGAGCCGAAGGATCAGATGCACTCCACCGGTGCCATCGACCCAGTCACCGGCGTGCCAAAGGGCCAGAAGCAGCCGGGTTGGACCGCAGCTTTTTCCGAGGAGCTCATTAAGGCGGCAGAGAACCGCAAGGACATCGTGGCGATTACCGCTGCCATGGCAGGTCCTACCGGCCTGGCGCCTTTTGAGGAGCGCTTCCCAGAGCGCTTCTTCGACGTCGGCATCGCAGAGCAGCACGCCATGGCTTCGGCCTCTGGCTTGGCGCTAGCCGGCATGCACCCGGTGGTTGCTATCTACTCGACCTTCCTGAACCGTGCCGTGGACCAGGTCATCATGGACATCGCGTTGCTGAAGCTGCCGGTGACCATCGTCCTGGACCGCGCTGGCGTCACCGGCTCCGACGGCCCTTCCCACAACGGTGTGTGGGATATGGCCCTGATGAGCATCGTCCCAGGCATGCGCATTGCCGCTCCTCGCGACGGCGCCCGCCTGCGCGAGCTGTTCAACGAGGCCCTCGAGGTCAACGACGGGCCCACCGTCGTGCGTTTCCCCAAGGGCAACCTGCTTGATGACATCGAAGCAGTGGACCAGCTTTCCGACGGCGTGGACATCATCTACTACAACGATGCTGAGGAAGCTGCTTCCGATGTCCCAGACATCCTGCTCGTTGCCATCGGCGCGATGAGCACCCGTTCCCGCAACGCCGCGAAGCTGCTCGAAGAGCGCGGCTACAACGTCACCGTCGCCGACCCGCGCTGGGCGGTTCCGGTACCGCAGTCCCTGGTTGGCCTCGCGGCAGACCACGACCTCGTGGTCACCGTCGAGGACGGCATCATCCGTGGCGGCATTGGCTCCATGATCGCAGAGGCGCTGAATGCCGCTGAGGTGGATACGCCGCTGCGCCGCATGGGCGTGGCCAACTACTTCCCACGCCACGCAAGCCGCGGCGAAGTGCTGGAGGAAAACAGCCTCACCCCGGAGGAAATCGCCGCAGCCGTCGAGGACTGGCTGGGTACCATCACCGAAGGCTAGGGCCTAGCTGCCGGAATAATCGAGCCCTTCTTCCAGAATCGGTTGAAGGAGCTCGATTTGCCATTCTCTGGCTCCTTCATCCCGTAGGAAAGGCGCGATATCGCTTTCGTCTGTGACGAGTCCGCCCACGGAACCCTCGCGTCGTGCCTGCGGCGGGCAGCCAGCGGCCCACACCACCGCACGCAACGTGGCGGGCTTGATGATGATTTCCCACGGCATGCCCAATTCCTCACCGAGCTCTTCGCAATCGGTGCGCAGGTCCTGGAACACTCGCCACAGATGCGGGTGGTCCTTGTTCCACACCGTCTTGGAAGGAACGCGGGAAGGCTCCCGCTTCTTGCTCGGCCACTCGCGCCGATCTATCTCGTGCGCCTGTTGGACTACCGCCAGCCACTGCAGGCCCGCCCCGTGGCGCTTGCGCGGCACGCCCTTGATGCGGGCAAAATCGCGGGGAGAATCGGGCAGCTGGCGTGCGATGTCCACGAGCACGCGGTGCGGCAAGACGCGGTTTGGTGCGGTGTCAGTCTCACGGGCAATCTTCTCCCGCTTGGTCCACAGCAGCTTCGCCACGATGAGCTGTTCCGACTTGTGAAGGGCCTTGAGCCCCTTGAGCCCGCGCCAGGTACGCGGCGCCGGCTCCTTGATGCCGGCATGCTCGGCCACGATTGCCGCGAATTCTTCGTAGGCCCAGTCGAGTTTGTCTTGCTCAGCCAAGATATCGCGCAAGGCCTCCGCGAGCTCTAAGAGCAACTCGACGTCGAGGGCCGCATAGGCGCGCAAATCCAAGCTCAAGTTCGGTTCAGACCAGTCAGCATCGCCGTAGCCTTTTTCTAGCTCGACGTCGAAAAGCTCTGCAACCATGGAGCCTAAATTCGCATGCTCGAACCCCGCCATGCGGGCGGCGAGTTCAGTATCAAAAAGGGTGCCTGGGCATAGCCCCAACCAGGCCAGGCACGGCAAATCCGAGGGCGCGGCGTGGACTACCCACGCGGCATCATTAATCACTGGCGCAAGCGCTGCCGTGAGCTGTTCGCGTTTACCCTCCGGTGCAAAGAGGAAGGTTCCGGCGCCTTTGCGGCGCACCTGAACCAAAAATGCGCGGTCATCATATCGATACGAGGACGCACGCTCAGTATCGATAGCGAAAGGGCCCTCGCCAACTGCCAGCGCACTAGCCGCGGCTTTAAACTCCGCCGCGGTGCGCAAAACCTCTGGAGTGCCTTCCGCCGGTCTGGTCCGCAATTCAGTCATAGTAGCCAGCCTACAAGTCTGGTGTGACACGGAGCCGTAGTTAACGTCCGAGCTCTGTAACGCCCTCCGGTGGCAGGCCGGCGACGTTCGCGAGAACCTGGGCAAAGGCCTCAACGTGCGGGGTTAGGTTCAGATCCGCAGCAGTCCAGGAGGCGCGCATCTCCAACTGGTAGGCGCGCGGTGGGCCGCCGATCTCGCCGTAACGGACAGAGGCGGTCGAGGTAACCGTGCCGCCCAAGTTGGTGTGCGTTGCGCCGTTGGCCTCCATGACCTCGTTGAGCCACTGCCAAGCGACGTCGGGAAGCAGCGGGTCACCCGCGACCGCATCGTCCATATCTGCCTGGATGTAGGCCACCAAACGCATGGCGCCTTCCCATGCCTCTTCGGCGCCGGGATCGTGCAGGAGGATAAGGCGGCCGAAGGCATCGCCCTCGGCGTCCGTTGGAACCACGTCGGTGCCTTCCGCGGCGTCGCCAATTTCCAGGCCAACAGCGTGGCTATACGGCGCTAGGCGCTGCGGCGGGCGAATGGTGCCCAAAGTGATTTCGGGGCGCAGCTGTGCCGCGTGCATGGAATCTACAGCGGCATTGAAGACGGTGGGCGTCGTTGCCTCTTCCTGTGCGGAAGTGGCCTTGGCTGCGGCGTGCTCGTGCAGGCTCATTGGGGCGCCTGCCGGGGTGCTCGAAGTTGCGTCGGAATTGCTCACGAGGTTCAAGCTATAGTTTTCGGCTCGGAATAGGGCGAAGGCGCGCCGGAACTCGGTGAGCTGCCCGACAAATGGGGCAGGGTGGTGGCAGGGGAAATGGAAATGGCCGCCTATCCAACTTATGATGGATAGGTATTTCAACATGAATCCGCTTTTCAAGGAGACGGTCCAATATGGCGAAGGTTAACTTCCAGGAGCTCAACGCAGTACAGCAGTATTCCCAACACGCGGTGTTCAAGGTCATTCCGGGTGCCCTGGGAACCGAGCGGGAGGACATCGTGACCCAGGCGCAGGAGTTCTTCAAGGCTCTCGAAGCTGCAGGGAAGGTAACCGTCCGCGGAATCTATGATCTTTCGGGCATGCGCGATTCTGCCGATTTCATGATCTGGTGGCACGCCGAGCAGTTTGCGGATATCCAGAAGGCATTTGCGGACTTCCGCCGCGAGACCGTTCTCGGCCAGGTCTCCGAGGTGACCTGGGTAGGCAACGCCCTGCACCGTCCGGCAGAGTTCAACAAATCCCACCTGCCTTCCTTCATCATGGGTGAGGAACCAGGGGATTGGATTGCGGTCTACCCGTTCGTGCGTTCCTACGACTGGTACACCATGGATGAGGAAAAGCGCCGCCGCATCCTGATGGAGCACGGCATGCAGGCCCGCGACTACCCAGACGTGCGTGCGAACACTGTGCCATCCTTCGCGCTCGGCGACTACGAGTGGATCCTCGCCTTCGAGGCTCCAGAGCTACACCGCATCGTCGACCTGATGTACCTGATGCGCTACACCGAGGCCCGCCACTACGTGCGCGAGGAGATTCCTTTCCACACCGGCCGTCGTGTCAAGGACGTCGCCGAGCTCATCGCGGTGCTGCCTTAAGAAGGCTGCCTTAGGTTGCTGCCTAAAGCAACCTACTTAGGTATTTGGCAAACGCGGCCTAATCCTCGATGGGTTTTTCCTCGAGGTTGAGGCAGATCGAGTTGATGCAGTAGCGCTGATCCGTCGGGGTGTTATAACCCTCGCCAGTAAATACGTGGCCCAAGTGGGACTCACAGTTAGCGCACAACACCTCGGTGCGGGTCATGCCGTGTGAGGTATCAACTCTTTCGATGACGGCCTCTCCAGCCAATGGGGAAAAGAAGGAAGGCCAGCCACAGTGGGACTCGAACTTTTCCGTAGAGCGGAAAAGTTCGGCTCCGCAGGCCTTGCAGGAGTACACGCCCTCGGTGGTGGTGTTGGTGTACTCACCAACGTGAGGCGCCTCAGTGCCAGCTTGACGCAGCACACGGTATTCCTCGGCGCTTAGCCGGTTGCGCCATTCAGTATCGGCAATGAGCTTGAAATCAGTCATGCCGGGAAGTCTAGACCTTGGTCTCGTCCTGCCGCCACCATCCGGCAACCGATGCGGCGATCAAGACAATCAGCAGGCCCCAGCCAATTGTTGCGCTGAACACGGCCATCCAGTATCCCGCGGTGGGCCAGGGCACCGAAGTCCACTTGACTGGCGCGAGGAATAAAAATGCCACGCACCACGCCGGGACGGTATGGAATACCGAACGTGGCAGAAAAACGGTAAAGACCAGCGGGATAAGCCACATGGAGTAGTACTGCTGGCCCAGCGAGGACAGGAAGAAGATTCCCGCCATAATTGCGCCTGAGGTGGTCAAAGCCCAGAACACCGGCTCCGTATCGCGCCATTTGAGTAGGCCCAGGATGCTAAACGCGCACGCCGCGGCGGCGGCGAGCCAAACGGCGTAGAACGGGGCGTCGCCAAGCCCAAAATAAGCCTGCACGCCCGGCCACGAGCTGTTGGCGAAGTCGCGCGTTTGCCCGAGATAAGGCACAAGCTTGTCCAGGTAGCCGCTGGCGCCCGGGGTAAGTGGCCAAGCGACGGCGTTGAAGATGACCGGCACCGCGATACTTAAGGCGGCACTTAGCCACCGTTTCTTCACCAGCGTAAGGAATAGTAACGGCCCAAACTGGGGTTTGATGAGAATGGCCAAGCCCAACACCAGCCCCGCGATGATGTGGCTGCGGCGGCGCGTGTCCAAAATGCCCCAGAGGAATATCGCCATGGCCAAGAAGAGAATGCCGTTGATGTTGGTGAAGGCAAGGGTATTGGTCACTGACTCAGTGGCAAAAGCCAAGATAATGGAGGCCGGAAATTCCGGGCTGCGCAGGTTGCGTCCGACGAGTTTTATGAGGACAGCGAGGGCGCCGATGATGGCCAATGCATTGACCACAATGAAGCCGCAGCGCGCCACCGTGAGATCCATCCACCCTAAGGGCGAAAGTAAAAGCGTGGCGCCTGGGTTGTAGAGATAAAGCGGATCGACATGCGTGTAGTCCTGCTCGTAGACGGGAATGCCTTGCAGGAAGCGGCGCATGGCCGAATGCACGGTAGTAAAGTCGTCGGTGGTGGTGCCGTTTAACGCGACGATGACAATGCGATGGAACACCAACAACAGTGCAATCGGCCAAGCCGCGGTTTTAAAAACCTTGATGCTTCGCGAGCCATACGAAGACTTTGTGTCCAATGGCAACGCGTCAGCAGCTGGAGAGAGACTCGGGGATTTCACGATGTGCAGTTTACGGGGCACCTACTACGGCGTAGCGCAGAAACACCGTGCCGTCAGCGTCTGGGACTACGCTTTCAAGCGACAGGCTCAACGGTTGTGCATTAGCCGTTGCCTCATCCGGCGCGTGGACCAGCGGCTGGGAAACCGTGGGCGAAAGATGCGGGTCCAGGGTCAAATAGAGCTTGTCCACCATGCCTGCGGCAATGAAAAGGGAATAGATGCCTGGGCCGCCCTCGCAGCTAATGCGGGACCAGCCTTTCGCGCGAAGTGCCTCCACGACGGAAGGGATCGTGCCGTCACCAGTGCCTAGCAACGTGGCGCCGGCTTCCTCCAAGCGCTTCGACGCGGTGGTGCCCAGGTTCTCGTCCGGGGTCAAAATGATGGGCGGAGTTCCAACATTAAAAAGCTTCGACTCCACGTCTAAGTCAAGCGAGTTACTCATCACTGCAATGCGCGCCTTGCCAGGGGAGGAGCCCTCATAATCCTCGGCCTTGACCGTGCCCGAACCAACTACTGCAACGTCGGCCCACTCGCGCAGTGCTGCAAACAACGCGGCGTCGTTATCGTTGCCCATGGCATCCGAGGTGCCATCTATAGTGGCCGAACCAGATAGGGTAGAGACCTCAATCAGACGGATGCCCGGCTCGTCAGGGCCGACCAGCGTGGATACATCAATGCTTTCGCTCATGCCGGCCAGCCTAGCGGAGAAATAGCGCATGAGTTACAACGAGACACAACAAAGCCGGCATCCTTCAATAAAAGATGCCGGCTTTAAGAAAGTGGTGGTCCTAGCTGGGATTGAACCAGCGACCTTTCCGGTGTGAACGGAACGCTCTCCCACTGAGCTATAGGACCGCGGTGCGGTGTTGAATCTACACCTAGGGCGGCGGCAACTCCTAATCGGTCTATTGAAGAGAATTCTAAAATGACATTGGTGTAATTCGTTCGGTGAAAAGCGGTATCGAGCAGCGCTGTAAAAACAGCTAATTATCCTGCGGATTTGGAAACTTCGAAAGTGCGCGATAATGTTTCTACTCGCACCACGGCAGACGGTTGTTACACACAGCAGTTTGTATGATGCAATGCGGATGTAGCGCAGTTGGTAGCGCATCACC
>NZ_KV814082.1:101491-101928 GCF_001813815.1 Corynebacterium sp. HMSC076D02 | reverse complement strand
AGGGTCGCGAGTTCGAGTCTCGTCATCCGCTCCAAGACGTTAATCGGTAGCTATTCTGGTTAGCGTGTTGACAATAAAATATCGGCGCGATTAGCTCAGTGGGAGAGCGCTTCCCTGACACGGAAGAGGTCACTGGTTCAATCCCAGTATCGCGCACAAGGCCCAGAAACGGGCCTAGAAAACCGGGCCTGGTTTTCGAATGCGGATGTAGCGCAGTTGGTAGCGCATCACCTTGCCAAGGTGAGGGTCGCGAGTTCGAGTCTCGTCATCCGCTCCAGCACACTTGTGTGTGAGGCGGTATCGCCACGGTGGAATGGCCGAGTGGTGAGGCAACGGTCTGCAAAACCGTGCACACGGGTTCGATTCCCGTTTCCACCTCAACTTTGACACGCTTTGGCGTGTCGAGCGCGATTAGCTCAGTGGGAGAGCGCTTCCCT
>NZ_KV814082.1:87569-101391 GCF_001813815.1 Corynebacterium sp. HMSC076D02 | reverse complement strand
TGAGGGTCGCGAGTTCGAGTCTCGTCATCCGCTCAAATAAGAACGCTCCTGTTCGGGATTCCTGACAGGAGCGTTTTCGTCGTGCACTTTGAAAGTTTCAAGAGCACTTATGACTCTTTAGCCCCTTTGGCATTACCTTGATGCGGATGAGCTGTATTCCAGTGGCGAAGAATGCAGCTCCTGCAGAGCTTATTGCTGCGTCGCTTGGAGCGCTCATGCATACTGGCACCATGAAACTGTTTCTTGCGTCCTACCTTCATCCGCAGCTGCGCGAATTCTTACACGGCAAAATCTTGTACATCGATGACGCTGCTGTGGGGATGGAAGAAGTGCCGTTTGCACAGAAGGAGCGGGAAGAAGTGGCTTCTATTGCATCCGACTTTGTTTCACTGACCGTTGCGAATACCACGCTTGAAGAGTTTGAGACTCAAGTAAAGAAGGCGGATTGTGTCTACGTCGCAAGCGGTAATGCTTACCGCGTACTGTATGAGTTAAAGAAGTCTGGTGCCTTCGAACTGCTTTCTGAAGCGGTTCGCGGCGGTTTGCCATATGCTGGCAGCTCGGCGGGTGCGGTCCTTGCCGGGCCATCGGTCGAACCGATTTCCGTTATGGATGATCCAGGTGCTGTTTCCGAATTGCATGATCGTACGGCTCTATCACTTACTCCCTATGTTGTAGTTCCTCACGCACAGGGAACTACTGGCCCATACACAATTTCGGTTATTAGTGAAACGGTTCAAAAGTACGGAAAAGACTGGAACCTGGTGCTTTTGCGTGATGGGCAGGCGCTGCTGATTAATGATGATTGCGTTGAATTGATCTAGAAGGTCCTATCTCGTACAGGCAGCCATACCCACCGGGCGTGGCGTCGATTGGCGGGTGCGTCAATTTCCGCCTGGAGGCGTTAACCATTTACCGAAAATAGTGTGCATTAACACATTTCCTATGACACTGGGAACTAAGTCGAATGGGGCAGCGACTACTAAGGCAACCGCTGCTCGTTCAGTTTGTTGGTATCCTGATTTGCTTTAAGCAAGGCTTAGGTTATTGGCCATTGTTCGGGTGCGGTTATAGCATGTATTTACCCATTCGCAAGCCATGCAATTCGAGGAGAAAACTATGCACTTTCGTCGCTCCACCAGTCTGTTTGCGCTCGGTGCTGCCGCGTCCATGCTCGCCATGTCCGCGCCTGCAGCCTTGGCACACGACTCTGTGATCGGCGGCAATGTGGTCAGTGATTCTCCGCTGCAGGAGTTTCCGGAGGAGATCACTCTGGAGTTTTCCGCAGTACCTAGGGACGACTTCAACACCTTCGCCGTCACCGACACTAAGACGGGCGAGGTGCTTTTCGACGCCGAGCCCGAAATCAAACAGCGTGAGCTCACCATCGAGGTTCCGGACGATGTAAAGCCGGGACCTGGCGAGTACCAGGTGGGCTTCCAGATCACCTCCTCGGACGGGCATGCAACCCGTGGTTCCGTTCCGTTTAGCGTTGCCGGCTCTGCCGACGGCGCAGCGGGCGATGCCGCAGACGGCGATGACGCGAATGACGCTGCTGCTAAACAAGATGAAACCAACTCCGAGGGCCTGCCGCCCGCCGCACTGTGGGCGCTGGGCATCGTCGGTGTTCTGGCTATCGTCGCCGTGGTCATCATGGCCGGTGCAAAAATGCGCCGCGCAAATGACCTGGACTCTTAACACCCACCCCTTTTAAGACGCAGGCAATGCACAAATAGAAGGAGTGCCTTCGCGCCTTAAAGCTTGGACAAGAAAGACATCTAATGATGAAGATGCGTAATATCGTTGTTTCTGCCGTTGCCGTCAGCGCACTCTGGCTGGCTGGCTGCTCCAACAGCGAGCAGGATTCCGGTGCCGAAAAGGAAGCTGCAACCAGCGCGGCTCCGGCAAGTGCAAGCGCCTCCGATAAGCAGGCAGGCGATGTCACCATCGAGGACGGCGTGGTTCGCGCCATGGCTGAGGATGCGGAGATGACTGCCATCTTCGGCACCATTCATAATGATTCCGACAAGGACATCACCGTCACTGGCTTTAGCTCCTCCATCGACGCCGAGATGAACCAGGTGCACGAGGTTGTTGACGGTGTAATGCAGGAAAAGAAGGGCGGCCTGAAGATTCCGGCCGGTGGCACCGCAGAACTCAAGCCAGGCGGCGAGCACTTCATGCTCATGGGAGTGAAGGAACCAGTCATGGCGGGCGAGACGGTCAAGGTCACCCTCTTGCTTGAGGACGGTTCCAAGGGCGAGGCCGGTGAGGTGCCGGTGCGCGAAATCGGCGCCGGCGATGAGAACTACGGCGACATGTCTGGCATGGATCATGGCTCTATGGACCACGGTTCGATGGAGCACGGCGAGCACTCGCACCACTAAAGGCTAAAGCCGACGCGCGGGTGGATTACTCACGCGCCAGCATTGGAATGAGTAGTAGGGAAAAGAACATGGATGAGTCCTTAAAATCTGCATCTTCCTCCGCGCGTGAGACCACGGAGTTTTTGAGCCGACGCGGCCTGCTGGTTGGCGGCGCCGTCGCGGCCAGCGCGGTGGCGGTGGCCAGCTGCGCTTCACCTTCTCGCGACGATTCTGACTCTGGGTCTGGTGCGGCAGCTGCTGCTGGGCAGCCAGCGCAGGATGAAGCAGCCGAGATCATGGGCGATGATATCGTCGCATTCGATGGCGAGCACCAGGCCGGAATCGAGACCCCGCCGCAGGCACACGTGGCGCTCGTGGGCTTTGACTTAAAAGATTCCACTACCAAGCGCGGCGCCAAGGCACTGATGCGGTTGTGGACTGAGGACGCACGCCGACTGTGCACCGCAGAAAACCCCTTGGGCAGCCTGGAGCCGGAGCTGGCGCAAACCCCGGCTAGCCTTACCGTGACCTGCGGTTGGGGAGAAGGCTTCTTTGCCCGGACGGGCGTCGCCAAGCCGAAGTGGCTCCGGGATGTGCGCGCGTACAAGCGCGATAAGCTGCGCCCGGAATGGGGCCAAAGCGATGTGGTGCTGCAGATTTGCAGCGATGATCCGCTAACGGCGGCGCACGTGATGCGGCACATGACCCGTGCGGGTGCGAGCTACGTGGACACCAAGTGGGTACAGCAGGGCTTTGGTCATGCCAACGGCGCCGCCAAGAAGGGGGAGACCGCGCGCAATCTCTTCGGGCAAAAGGATGGCACTGTCAATCCGCACACTCCAGAGGAATTCCGGGAGCAGATCTGGATCGATAAAGGAAAATTCGCCGGCGGCAGCGCCATGGTGGTGCGCCGAATCCACATGAATCTGGACACGTGGGAAGAGCTTGACCGTGCTTCCAGGGAAAATTCCACTGGCCGCAAGCTGGACTCCGGTGCACCGATGCACGGCACCGAGGAATTCGATGCCGTGGACCTCAACGCGCGCGATAAGTTCGGATTGAAGGCAATTGACCCAGCATCCCACGTGGCGCGCGCCCATCCGCCGAAGGACCATCCGGAGCAGAAGATTCTGCGCCGGCCGTTCAATTACAACCTCCCGCCGAGTGCAGAAAACCCAGGTGAGCTGTCTAATGCAGGGCAGATTTTCATCTGTTATCAAAAGGATCCGAGTAAGCAATTTGAGCCCATTCAAGCCCGCCTTGATGAGCAAGATTTGCTCAATACGTGGATTACCCACATCGGCTCAGCCATGTACTTTGTACCGGCCGGTACCACCTCTAACTCCTACTGGGGCGAGTCGCTTCTTGAGGGTTAAGCGGGGTAGAATCTTTCGCTGTAACTCTACGATTAGCTTTGGTCGGCCAGGTATGTCGATCGAAGCGTGAGCGCATAAGGAGCGCAAGTCTAAATGGCGGAAATGATTCCAGCTGTACCAGTGAACTACGAGCCTTTTAAGGTGCCAGCAGGCACTGCCGTAGGCGCAGCGATGCGGGAGCTCGAGCTTCCAAATAAGGGCCCAGAGGCAGTCATCGCCGTACGCGGCGCCGATGGAGCTCTCTACGATCTCTCGCATACGCCGACTGCCGACGCCGAATTCACTCCAGTTGCAGCAAGCGAGGAGGACGGCCGCGCTGTCATCCGTCACTCCACTGCACACGTGATGGCACAGGCAGTTCAGGCTGAGTTCCCGGGTACCAAGCTGGGTATCGGTCCAGCCACTGAAAACGGCTTCTACTTCGACTTCCAGACCGCCGAGCCTTTCACGCCGGAGGATTTGAAGAAGATCGAAAAGCGCATGAAGAAGATCATCAAGACTGGTCAGCGCTTTGAACGCCGTGTGTACTCCTCCAACGAGGAAGCAGAGGCAGCGCTTGCTGAAGAGCCATTCAAGCTGGAGCTCATTCAGGACAAGGGCAACGTTGATCCAGACTCCGATGAGGCAGCAGAGGTTGGCGCAGGCGATCTGACGCACTACGACAACATCAACCCGCGCACCGGCGAGGTGGAGTGGTTCGATCTCTGCCGTGGTCCGCACCTGCCAACCACCAAGTACATTCCGGCGTTTACCTTGACCCGTTCCTCGGCTGCTTATTGGCGCGGTGACCAGTCCAAGGCTGGTCTGCAGCGCATCTACGGCACCGCTTTCGAGTCCAAGGAGGCCCTCGAGGCCTACCAGCACATGATTGCGGAGGCAGAAAAGCGTGACCACCGCCGTCTGGGCCAGGAGCTTGACCTTTTCTCCTTCCCGGATGAGATTGGCTCCGGCTTCCCGGTCTTCCACCCGAACGGCGCCATCGTGCGTATGGAGATGGAAGAGCACTCCCGCCGCCGTCACATTGAGGATGGATACTCCTTCGTCTCCACCCCGCACCTGACCAAGGGTGACTTGTTCAAGAAGTCTGGCCACCTGGACTTCTACGCGGACGGCATGTTCCCGGCCATGGCTTTGGACGGCGAGTATGACGAGGACGGTAACTGCACCAAGCAGCCGCAGGATTACTACGCGAAGCCGATGAACTGCCCGATGCACAACCTCATCTTCGCTTCCCGTGGCCGTTCTTACCGCGAGCTGCCGCTGCGCCTGTTCGAGTTCGGTACTGTCTACCGCTACGAGAAGTCCGGCGTTATCCACGGCCTGACCCGCGCTCGCGGCTTTACCCAGGATGACTCCCACATCTACTGCACCCCGGAGCAGCTGGAAGAAGAGCTGACCAAGGTTTTGGACTTCATCATTTCCTTGTTGAAGGACTACGGCC
Source organism: Corynebacterium sp. HMSC076D02 (assembly GCF_001813815.1). NCBI lineage: Bacteria > Bacillati > Actinomycetota > Actinomycetes > Mycobacteriales > Corynebacteriaceae > Corynebacterium > Corynebacterium sp. HMSC076D02. The sequence continues at coordinate 96,208 of NZ_KV814082.1, read as the reverse complement.
TGGATGACTTCTACCTGGAGCTTTCCACCAAGGATCCGAACAAGTATGTCGGTACCGACGAGATCTGGGAGCGTTCTACTTCCATCCTGCAGTCGGTGGCTGAAAAATCTGGCCTGGACCTGGTTCCGGACCCAGCTGGTGCTGCCTTCTACGGCCCGAAGATCTCCGTGCAGGCACGCGATGCCATCGGCCGTACCTGGCAGATGTCTACCGTGCAGCTGGACTTCAACCTGCCGGAGCGCTTCGAGCTCGAGTACACCGCGTCCGACGGCACCAAGCAGCGCCCGATCATGATCCACCGCGCGCTGTTCGGCTCCATCGAGCGCTTCTTCGGCGTGCTGCTGGAGCACTACGCCGGCGCATTCCCGGCATGGCTGGCTCCGCACCAGGTAGTTGGCATCCCGGTTGCAGACGAGTTCTCCCCGCACTTGGAGGAGATCGCTGCGAAGCTGCGCAAGCGCGGCATCCGTGCCGATGTAGATACCTCTGACGATCGCATGCAGAAGAAGATCCGCAATCACACCACCGGCAAGGTGCCTTTCATGCTGCTCGCCGGCGAGCGCGACGTCAACGCAAATGCCGTCTCTTTCCGCTTCCTGGATGGTTCGCAGGTCAACGGCGTGCCGGTTGATGAGGCTATCGAGCTCATCGCCGCATGGGTTGCTGAGCGCATCAACGAGCAGCCGAACGAAGAGTTGATCAGTGCACGACGCTAACGAGCAATTCGTCGATTCCGGGGCAGGGGAACCAGACCGCCTTGAGCGGCTGTGGGCTCCCTACCGGATGGCGTATATCTCGAAGCGTTCGAAGGACCCCTTCGTTGAGGCTCCCAAGGGCAGCGATGAGGACGGGCTGATTATTGCCCGCGGTGAGTATGTCTACGCTTTGCTGAACCTTTTTCCCTATAACTCGGGACATCTAATGGTGGTGCCTTATCGCAAGGAATCCCAGCTGGAGAACTTGACTCTAGAGGAATCCCACGAGCTGATGGCTTTCGCCCAGAAGGCGGTACGTGTTTTAAAGCGCGTGTCCAAGCCGGAAGCAATCAACGTGGGCTTCAACTTGGGCAAGGCGTCTGGCGGTTCCGTGGGAGATCACTTACATTTGCATGTGGTTCCCCGGTGGGCCGGTGACAGCAACTTTATGACTGTCTTGGAGGGCACTAAAGTGTTGCCTCAGTTATTACAAGAGACTCGCGCCCTTTTGGCCCAAGGCTGGCGGGAGATCGATGAGGAGGATTCCAATGCTTAGCGTTCACGGGCGAAAGCCAGCGGCAGTCGTCGTGGAACCCGTGGCAAAGCTGTTTCTGAAGATGGGGCTGACCCCCAACGTGGTCACCATCGTCGGCACTCTTGTCACCATTGCTATCGCAGTCGTCTGCATTCCTCTCGATCACCTGTTCGCGGCAGCGGTGCTCTCTGGTCTCTTTGCGGCCTTTGACATGCTCGACGGCACGATGGCCCGCATGACCACCGGCGGGTCCAAGTTTGGCGCGACTCTCGATGCCTCCTGTGATCGCATCACCGACGGCGCCCTGTTTTCTGCCATCTTGTACTGGCTGGTCTACGTCGATAACGCTCGCCCCATCCACGTGGTGGCCTGCCTCATCGTGCTGGTTTCTTCGCAGGTCATTTCCTATATCAAGGCCCGTGGCGAGGCTTCTGGCTTCAAGATGGTTGGCGGCCTGATCGAGCGCCCAGAGCGCCTCATCATCGGCCTCGGCGGCATCGGCTTGGAGGGCTTGGGTGTTCCCGACGCCATCGAGATCGCCCTGTGGATCCTTGTATTCGGTTCCATCTTTACCGTCATTCAGCGCATGGTCCAGGCTGCCCGCCAGGACACGAAGGCCCGTTTCACCCCAGACCTTTAAGGATTAATGCCTATGGCCCTTCTTCCTGGATTAGACCGTGAGCAGCTGTCTGCCGCCGGCTACTTAGCCGGGTGGCGGCTGGTGCGTTTGTTGCCGGAGAAGTGGGCCAAGCGCCTTTTTGACTGGGGCGCAGACCGCGCCAGCGATGATGGCCGCGGCATGGAGCAACTGCGCCGAAACTTGGCGCGCGTGGTGGGCCCAGAAAACGTCACGCGCGAGTTGGTGCGCAATTCGATGCGTTCCTATATGCGTTACTGGCGGGAGGCATTCTGCCTGCCGTCGATCCATCAGGACCCGGATCTGCACGCCAAGCTGCTTTCCGGTTTGCAGGGCTTAGAGAACTTCGACGAGTCCATGGCCCGCGGCAAAGGCGTCATTTTGGCGCTTCCGCACACTGGCAACTGGGACATGGCCGGGGTGTTTCTGGTGGGCCACTATGGCCAATTCACAACGGTTGCAGAAAGGCTCAAGCCGGAGGTGCTTTTCGACGCCTTCGTGGACTTCCGCGAGTCCCTAGGCTTTGAGGTTATCGCTCTGACAGGAGAGAAGACCTCACCTTTTGGTCGCCTCAAGGAAGTCTTGGAAGCAGGTGGCGTGGTCTGCCTGGTGGCCGAGCGCGATCTCACTCGCACTGGCGTCACGGTCGACTTCATGGGCGAGGAAGCCAACATGGCTGCCGGCCCGGCCCGCCTGGCCATGGAAACCGGAGCGGCATTGCACGTGGTCCACTCCTGGTTCGAGGATGAAGGCTGGGGCCTTTCCGTCAGCCCGCAGGTGGAAGTCACCAATGCGCAGGAGACCACCCAACGCCTGGCCGATGGCTTCGCCGCGAACATCAAGGCTCACCCGGCGGACTGGCATATGCTGCAGCCGCAGTGGAATGTAGACGTTAAACGCCGCGCGGCCGAACGCGCCGCACGCCGCGCAGCCAAGGACAAGCGTACGTCCCAAGAAAAGCTCGAAGATAACGTTAAAAAGTAGGGAAGTAGGCAGTAGTGCGTATCGGAATCGTATGCCCGTATTCCTTTGATGAGCCAGGCGGCGTGCAGGCCCACATCTTGGATTTGGCCACCGTCTTTATCGAGCAAGGCCATCACGTGGAGGTCCTTGGCCCAGCGGCCCCGGAGACACAGCTGCCGAGCTTTGTCATGAAAGGCGGGCGCGCCATTCCGATTACCTACAACGGCTCCGTGGCCCGCTTGTCCGTAGGCCCGCAGGTAAAGCGCAACGTCAAGAAGTTCATTGAACGCGGCAACTTCGACGTGCTGCACATCCATGAGCCGAACTCGCCGAGCTACTCTATGGTTGCGCTGGCACAAGCCAAAGGCCCCATCGTTGCGACCTATCACGCTTCGGCTTCTAGCTCGCTCGTGCTGAAACTGGCTAAGCCTTTCCTCACACCAATCCTGGAGAAGGTGCGCGGCGGCATTGCCGTCTCAGAGATGGCCCGCCGCTGGCAGGTGGAACAACTCGGCGGCGACCCAGTACTTATTCCGAATGGCGTGGATACCTCCGTGTATGCGGCTGCCCGCAAGCGCGTCGCTGCGCAACCAGACCAAGAAGGGCAGCCAGGGCAATCCGGGCAGAAGGTGCCCGAGATTGTGTTCTTGGGGCGTCTCGACGAGCCACGCAAGGGCCTGGATATTTTGCTGGAGGCCCTCACGATGGTGGACACGGACGTCAAGGTCACCGTCATGGGCGGCGGCCGCCCGCGTGAGGTCGAGGGCGTGGACTTCGTTGGCCGCGTGAGCGATGTGGAAAAGGCGGAGATCCTCGGCCGCGCTGATATCTATGTCGCTCCTAACACCGGCGGCGAAAGCTTCGGCATCGTCCTGGTAGAGGCCATGGCCGCAGGTTGCGCGGTGGTAGCTTCCGATCTTGAAGCCTTTGCCGCCGTATGCGCCGCCGATTCTGAGAACCCAGCCGGTGCGTTGTTCCGCAACGAGGATGCCCGCGACCTCGCGCGGGTGCTCAACCTTGTCCTGCAGGACGAAGATAAGCGCAATGCTTTAATTGAAGCCGGTACCGAGCGCGCTCTCACCTACGATTGGGACCATGTGGCCGCTGCCGTGATGCAGGTTTATGAGACTGTGCAGGACGGAACTAAGGTCCGCACCAAGTAGAAGCGGGCGTTGCCGCCCTTTACCCACAGCAGATTTAAGAGCAGGAAAAGACTATGGCAGTAGAACTGGTTATCGTGATCGTCGCGCTCGTGCTCATCTTGATGTGGGCCTATTTCACCGCGCAGCGGTTGAACTCCCTGCACATCCGCACGGATGCGGCTTTGGCGCAGCTGGAGGCCACCCTTGACCGCCGCGCCGCAGTCGTCGCAGCGCTAGCGCCAGAGCTGGAGGAGGTTGCCTCCCGCGCGGAGTCGAGCGAGCTTACCCAGGGCCATTTTGAGACGCGTTCGGCCCACGAGCGGGAGCTGTCTATCGCGGTCAACGAGCGCTTTGCCGAGCGCCCCGCATTGCTTGCCGACGCCGAGGGGCGCATCCACCTTGCTCATCGCTTCTACAACGAAGCGGTCAGCGATACCCGCTCGCTACGCCTACGCCCCCTTGTGCGTATGTTCCGCCTGGGCGGCACGGCACCGCTGCCGGAGTTCTTCGAGCTCAGTCAGCTGCGGATCACTGAGTAGTTCCTGCTACTGAGCTGTTTGCTTGGTAGAGCTAGTGTTTTCGCGCTTGAGCTCCAAGCGCAGCCAAGACAAAGCAAGGCCTGTCATCACGAGGATGAGCACGTTGCGCGCCAGCAGCAAGAAAGCAGGGAAGAGGCCGTCGCGGCCCGCGTAGAGTACCGCGTCATAGTTGAACGGGTAGACCAGTGTGCCCAGTGCCGCCGCAGCAAGCGTGCACAGTGCGAGGTTGCGCAGCACTTTGCCTACTTTTTCGTCGATATGTTGATGCGCAACTGATGTGGCACGCGGCCAGGCATCCTTGAGTGCTATCGCCAAGATCGGGCCGAGCCAGGTGATGTACTGGGTGGAAAAGACCTTGTTGCTGATAAATAGCAGGCAGATCATCGTGATGAAAAAGGCCAGCGTGCTGCGCGCACCCCAGTTGCCGTTGCGGAAGCGCATGAGTGCGAAGCCGATGGCGAAAAACAGCATCGCCAAGGTTAAGACGTTGCTAAGAACTAAGAGCGCGCTCACCCAAGGGCCGGTGATTTCAAAACTTTTGGAGGCAGCGTAGCCGATGGACCAAGTGCCCGGGAAAAGACGCGAGGCAAATACCGGAAGTGTTGCGGGTATCGATTCCACCTGTAGTCCTCGTACCCCTTGGTAGCGCAGCGGGGAGACGAGGCGCTCGACGTCATTGAAGGCGATGACGAGCAGGCAGATGCCCACGATGGAAGCGAAGAACGCGCTAAGGCGCTGCCAAGTCGCACGGGCATTGAAGCGGCCAACCAGGCCTGCGGCGAGCACGCCCGGCCACAGCTTCATCGTGGTGGCAAGGCCAAGCAACGCCGCCGCAAGCCGCGAGTTGCGGCCAAGAAGCATTCCTGCGGCAGCAACTGCCAGAGCCGGAAAAATATCGAGGCGCCAGACAAAGACCTGACCCACTGCGGTTCCAAAGATAACCCAAAACCATGCGGCGACGAAGGCCTGCGGCTTGCGGCGCCAGCCGTGAAGCAAGACCATGAGGAAAGCGGCGTCGACAAGCAGGCACAGCCCTGTAAAAATAACGGTAAAGCTGGTCTGATTCGGGCCGCTCAACCAGCCGACGAGAATCGAAGGCCACGTGCCAGGGTGCGGGTACTCGGTCATATCCGAGGAGTTCGTCCCAAAACGCCCGGAGAAGTAATAGGAGATATCTCCTAGCGGGACGTTGTTCCATTGCAGCAGTCCAATGAGGATAAGCCGGAAACAAATCCAGCCAGTCCATACTGCTGGAACGGAACGAAAAATTTTCACCTAGGTAATGCTATTAGATGTTCGACTCGATAGTGGATTCGACATCGACGGGTGGCCCGAGCATTAGCAGAACGCCAAAGACCAGCGCAATGACTACCACGAATATGCTCAGAGTGCGCACCGGGAAGCGCACTACCTGGGCCAAAAGCTGCTCGGCAAGACCGTGTGGCTGCTCAGAATCGCTAAAGCGCCAATGCGGCAGGAACTTATCGTGCTTGTCCGCCCATAGCGCAAACGGGAGTGCGGCAAAAGGTATGACCGAAACGATAAGCCCCAACATGCCCAGGCCAAAGGACCACTTGTTATTGATCCACACCATGACGCCCACGACGATGAAGCAGAGGAAACCAAAACCGTGGATACCGCCAGCGATAGGAGTTAGAGCCTCCGTCACACCGGAGTACTTCAGAACCATAGAAAAAATAAGAAATGCCCACGTGAACATCTCTAGGTAGGCAACGACGCGGTGCAGGCGAGCAGGGCGAAGAAAAGTCATGCGGCATATCCTACGTGCTAGCCCAGCACACAGGTAAAGTTGGCAGGGTTGCGTGTGAAGAGCGCACGTTAAGGTTGCGCGTTGAGCAAAGAGGGGAGTCCCGCGTAGGTAATGGCTAAGGTGTGCGAGGTTATTGATGTAGCGCCGCTGCACGAAAAGGCTCAGGGTGATGTCTTTTCCGTGCCCATGGTTCCGTCCCAGATTGCGCGCACCTTTGGCGGGCAGGTGGTGGCCCAGGCGCTCGCTGCAGCCCAGCACACCGTTGAAGGAAAGCTCGTGCATTCCTTGCATGGCTACTTCGTGGGCCCGGGTGATGCCGCCGCGCCTGCGCGTGCCGAGGTAGAGCGCGTGCGGGACGGCCGTTCCTTTGCTACCCGTCAGGTGCGCATTTTCCAAGACGATCGCCTGATTTTCATGCTCAACGCGGGTTTCCACATCGCCGATGACTTTGGTCCTGAGCACCAGGACGCCATGCCGGAGGTTATGGGCCCGGAGGAGGCTGCCGCCGCCGGCGGTGGTGGTGCTCCTTATTCCACACGCATCATCCTGCGCAAGTGGGAAGACTGGGATATCCGTTTGGTCCCGCAGGAAAGCCGTGACCCTGAACTTGCCGAAGCCACAGGCGCTGGGTTCCGCTACGTGTGGTTCCGCAATACCTCGCAAGAATTCGCGGCGTCAGAAAGCAGCCAGGATGCCCACCGTGCGGCACTTGCCTATATGTCTGACATGACCTTAATCCGTGCTTCGCTGCTGCCACACCAAGGCGAGCAAGTACAGCTTGCCAGCCTGGATCACTCGATCTGGTTCCTGCGTCCAGTGCGTGTTAATGAGTGGTTGCTGTATGTGCAGGAATCACCATCCGCGCAGAATGCGACAGGTCTGGCCACCGGAAAGATCTTTAACCAAGGCGGGGATTTGGTTGCCGTGGTGGTCCAGGAAGGGCTTACCCGAACGGTGCGCGAGGGCATGCAGGTAGGCTCGCACAACGGCAATTGGCAAAACGTTTAAAAAAGTATTCACTCAAACGCCGGAAAACGGTGGGGGCTGTTTTCAACTGCTCTACGCCCGTCCGTATAATTGCAGGCAGTTTCATAGAGCCACAATGAAAGGGATGAAATGTCCGGACACTCCAAATGGGCTACTACCAAGCACAAGAAGGCTGCTAACGATGCCAAGCGTGGCAAGGAATTTGCCAAGCTGATTAAGAACATCGAGGTCGCGGCCCGCACCGGTGGTGGCGATCCGGCTGCTAACCCGACTCTCGATGACATGATCAAGAAGGCCAAGAAGGCCTCCGTGCCGAACGATAACATCGAGCGCGCCCGTAAGCGCGGCTCCGGCGAAGAGGCCGGCGGTGCCGACTGGGAGACCATCATGTACGAGGGCTACGGCCCGAACGGTGTGGCAATGCTCATCGAGTGCCTTACCGATAACCGCAACCGTGCAGCCACCGATGTTCGCACCGCAATGTCCAAGAACGGCGGCAACCTCGGCGAGTCCGGTTCCGTTGCCTACATGTTCTCCCGCACCGGCATTGTTTTGGTCAACAAGGGCGAGCTGAGCGAGGATGACGTCCTGATGGCAGTTCTGGAAGCAGGCGCTGAAGAGGTCAACGACCTGGGCGAGAAGTTCGAGGTTGTCTGCCAGCCGGGCGATATCCCGGCAGTTAAGGAAGCCCTGGTTGAGGCTGGCATCGAGGTCGACGACAATGACACCGACTTCCGCGCATCCGTTGAGGTTCCGCTGGGTGCCGCTGACGCTCGCAAGATCTTCCGCCTCATCGACGCACTGGAAGAATCTGATGACGTGCAGAACGTCTACACCAACATGGATCTTTCTGAAGAGGTTCTGGCTGAGCTCGAGCAGGACTAGCATTTAGTCAGGCTCTGCTACTTCGCACCGCGCTTTATTCTCCGCCCTGCTTAGGCGATAAGGAGAAAAGGCGCGGTTGCTCGTTTTGGCCCCGCTCCATTTTTAGAACATGTGTGTGTATGATGTGGTTGGATCTTTTTCTTGAACTTCGCTCGGATTCCAAATTCAACTACCCACAGAAAGGCTTGCCGTGAACCTTGAAGGCTTGCGCGTCATGGGCATTGACCCAGGTCTTACCCGCTGTGGCCTTTCGGTGGTCCAGGCTGGGCGCGGCCGCGCGGTGATTCCCGTGGCAGTCGGTGTGGCACGTACGCCGAGCGATAAAGAGCTAACCGAGCGTCTGCTGCGTCTTTCGGTGGCAGTTAAAGAGTGGATGGATGATTACCGTCCCGATGTGGTCGCTATCGAGCGCGTCTTCGAACGCGGCGAGGTCTCCACCGTCATGCAGACCGCCCATGTGGTTGGCGTAGTGGTGCTTGCTGCTG
>NZ_KV814082.1:0-87469 GCF_001813815.1 Corynebacterium sp. HMSC076D02 | reverse complement strand
TGCTGCTGAGCGCAACATTCCAGTGCACATGTACACCCCGTCTGAGGTAAAGAAAGCCATCTCCGGCAATGGCCGCGCCGATAAGAAGCAGATGACGGTAATGATTACCCGTATCCTTGGCTTGAGTGAAGCACCCAAGCCTGCCGACGCCGCCGATGCCCTAGCGCTTGCCGTTTGTCACTGTTGGCGTGCACCCGCTTTGGCCCGCGTGGGGGAGAGCACCGGCTCTTGGCCTAAGACCAGCGGCGTGAAGGGCCGGGCCAATAAGCCGCGGACATCGTCTGGTACTTAGCCGCGGCGCTGGCCAGCATGACGCTATCTAGACTCGCACTGCTTTACTTACTGTTTCTTCGCTTTAGATTTCATCCCGTCAAATAAAGGAGCCCCACCCACATGATTGCCTCGCTACGCGGAACCGTGTTGACCATCGGCCTCGACCACGCTGTCATCGAATGCGCGGGCGTGGGGTATAAGTTTCTCGCCACCCCAGTAACTCTCGGAAGCCTGCGCAGCGGGGAGGAAGCCACCGTGCTTACCTCCATGGTGGTCAAGGAAGACTCCATGACTTTGTATGGTTTCGGCAACGATGAAGACCGCGAGATGTTCCACGTGCTGCAGTCCGTCTCCGGCTTGGGGCCAAAGCTGGCGGTAGCGGCGCTGTCCGTGATGGGAGCGGGGCAGTTGGCAGCGGCAATCTCTAGCGGTGATGCAAAGACATTGCAGTCTATTCCTGGAGTGGGCAAGCGCATGGCAGAACGCCTAGCGCTAGAGCTGAAGGACAAGGTCAGCGTCTTTGCCCCGCAAGCAGGGGCCGGCGAAGTTACAACGGGTACTTCCGCTGTGGCCAATGCACCGGTAGTCGAGCAGGTCGTGGAAGCGCTCGTTGGACTGGGCTTTAGCGATAAGGCGGCGCGGCCCGTCGTGGAATCTATTGTGGAGACAGATCCGGCAGCAGAGACTTCCACCGTCCTGCGCGGCGCACTGGCACAATTGGGACGCAAGAAGTAACTTTCGCAGTTCATATTCACTTTGAGCCTGAACCCCCGCCCGACTATCTAAATTAAGTGAGAATGCATGTCCGATGTAGAACGCACTGAGTTTCAGCTCCCTGAGGGGCTGGCTGACCCGAGCGTGCCGCAACGCAACCTCGACGTTGATGCGAGCGAGCAGGTGGGTGAGCACGACATTGAGCGTTCCTTGCGTCCGAAGTCCATTGAGGAATTCATCGGCCAGCCCAAAGTGCGCGAACAGCTCTCACTGGTGTTGAAGGGTGCTAAGAACCGTGGGGTAACTCCAGACCACGTGTTGCTCTCGGGCCCGCCTGGCCTGGGTAAGACCACCATGGCGATGATCATTGCGCAGGAACTCGGCACGTCATTGCGCATGACCTCCGGCCCAGCGCTAGAGCGTGCCGGTGACCTGGCTGCCATGCTGTCTAATCTGATGGAGGGTGACGTCCTATTCATCGATGAGATCCACCGCATCGCACGTCCGGCAGAAGAAATGCTGTACATGGCGATGGAGGATTTCCGCATCGATGTCATTGTGGGCAAGGGCCCTGGTGCTACTTCCATCCCGTTAGAGATTCCGCCTTTACCTTGGTGGGCGCTACCACCCGCGCCGGCATGCTAACCGGCCCGTTGCGTGACCGCTTTGGTTTCACTGCGCAGATGGAGTACTACGACACTGCTGATCTGACACGAGTAATCACCCGTGCGGCAAAGATTTTGGACGTTTCCATCGATGAAGATGCTGCCGTAGAGATCGGTTCTCGCTCGCGCGGTACGCCGCGTATTGCGAATCGCCTGCTGCGCCGCGTGCGTGACTTTGCCGAGGTCAACGGTGACGGCCACATTGACCTCGCCGCAGCGCAGGGCGCGCTGGCCGTCTTCGACGTCGATGAAAAAGGTCTGGACCGCCTCGACCGCGCGGTGCTGGAAGCACTCATCAAGGGCCACGGCGGCGGCCCGGTTGGTGTCAACACCCTCGCAGTAGCGGTGGGTGAGGAGCCTTCCACGGTGGAGGAAGTCTGCGAGCCGTACCTCGTGCGCGCCGGCATGGTTGCCCGCACTGGCCGGGGCCGCGTGGCTACCGCAGCCGCCTGGCGCCATATTGGATTGGAACCGCCCGAGGGTACGTTGGGCGAGACGCTGTTTTAGAAGCCGCGTCGCGGCGTTTTGGCAGCCGCTAGATGTGGGTTTCTGGCACACTGTCCTGTTATGGAATACGCATTTCTACTCGTTATCGCCCTCCTTATTATCCTGCCTAGCTTCATGACTATGCGGAAGCAGAAGGAGCACCAGAACAAGCTGCGCAACCTCCAGGAGAACCTGGCCCCGGGGCAGGAAGTTATTACTGCGGGCGGCATGCACGGCACCGTGGTTGCCACCACCGAAGGCGATGTGCAGCTACAGATTGCCCAAGGCGTTGTCGCAACCTTCGACAAGATGGCCATCGTGCGCACCGTTGAAGCCGAGCAGCCTGGCGAGGCCCGCGACGTCGACAATGCACGCGTTGCGGATGGGACCGCTGAGCCTGTTGAGTCAGTTGAGTCTGCTGAGGATTCGCAGCGTTAGCTGCTGGTGTAGCACTGGTCACACTCAGTGCTACAGCTGAGATCCCGTTGAGTTAATGGCCCGTCCATGACGTATCATGAGGGATCGTGCTCGTGCGCCAGTAAAACATTGGCCGCACGAATTATTCACTTTTAATTTGTTAAACCCTGTTTCTAGTTGCACAGGAGAACTTCTTGTCCGCAAAAAATCGTGGCGCATTGCGCAACAAAAACAGGCAGTGGCCCAAGCGCGCCATGGCCTTGTTTGCGCTAATCGTCGTTGCTATTTACGCCCTTATTTTCCTAACCGGCCCGCGCGAGGCTTCGACGAAGCTCGGCATCGACTTGCAGGGCGGTACCCGCGTGACCCTCGTGCCGCAGGGAGAGGAACCGACGCCGGATCAGCTCAAGCAGGCACGCGACATCCTTGAACAGCGCGTCAACGGTATGGGCGTTTCTGGCTCCGAGGTGGTTATTAACGGATCCACCCTCGTTATCACCGTCCCTGGCGAGGACGCCTCCCAGGCACAGGCAGTGGGCCAGACCTCCCAGCTTCTGTTCCGCCCTGTTGCGCAGCAGCCGATGCCGGATATGTCCAAGCTGGAAGACACCTTGCAGGATATGGCTAACCGCTGGGTGGAATACCGCGTTATCACCCCTGAGCAGGCCAATGAATCCCTGAAGAAGGTCAACGATGCAATCCAGCAGGGCGCAGAGCAGGCTGGCAACAAGGATGCTAAGAAATCCGAGGCACCGAAGGTCACCGCTAAGCCAAAGGAAGAGCCTTCCAACTCGCTTGAAAAGGCAGACTTCCGCGATGAGATGACTAAGATGCTGCTCAAGGACCGCCAGTCTGAAGACGCCACGACTATCTCCGCGGCTTCCGCACTGATGCGTTGCGACGCCGATACCGATCCGCTCGCCGGCACCGACGATTCAGCCAAGCAGTTCGTGGCTTGTGACTTTGCTGATAAGACGCCGTACATTCTGGCGCCGTCCCCGCTTCTCGAGGGCATTAAGGATCCAAACGGCACTCGCCTGACCGGTAACGAGATCGACACCAACAAGCCGATCAATGGTGGGCTGAACCCACAGACTGGCCAGATGGAAATCAGCTTCGCGTTCAAGGACGGCGATGGCCCGAACGGCTCCGAGACGTGGTCCAAGCTGACCCAGGAGAACCTGCAGAAGCAGGTTGCCATCACCCTTGACTCCGCGGTTATCTCCGCACCTGTCATCCAGGGCGCAACCCCGGTTGGTTCTGCTACCTCCATCACCGGTGACTTCTCCCAGGAAGAAGCAAGTAGCCTGGCTAATAACCTGAAGTACGGCGCACTGCCGCTTTCCTTTACCGGTTCCAACGGCGAGCCTGGCGGCACCGTCGAGACTGTTCCGCCATCACTGGGCAAGGCAGCTTTGAAGGCGGGCCTTATCGCCGGCATCGTCGGCTTCCTCCTCGTGGCTGCATACTCCCTGTACTACTTCCGCGCACTTGCTGGCGTTTCCCTTATCACCCTGGTTGCCTCCGGCATCCTGACCTACGGCGCCCTGGTTCTGCTGGGCCGCTGGATTGGTTACTCCCTGGATCTTTCCGGCGTCGCTGGTCTGGTCATCGGTGTGGGTGCCACGGCTGACTCCTTCGTGGTCTACTACGAGCGCATCAAGGATGAGCTGCTCGAGGGCCGCTCCTTCCGTTCCGCCGCCACCAAGGCCTGGGAGCGATCGCGTGCCACCATCGTCACAGGTAACGCCGTGACGCTCATCGGCGCCGTCATCGTCTACTTCCTCTCCATCGGTGAGGTTAAGGGCTTCGCCTTCACCATGGGCCTTACCACTGCCTTCGACTTGGTTGTTTCCTTCCTCGTCATGGCGCCGCTCATGCAGCTCATCGGCGGCAAGCCTGCGGCTGCGAAGCCCGCAATGAATGGTCTCGGCGGCATCTACGCGCTCGTCGAGGAGCGCCGCGCCCGCGGCTACTACGCAAAGACCCCGGCAGCAGGAAAATCTGATGCGTCCCGCCTGTCCGAGGAGGAGAAGTAAGCATGACCTCTAGCGTTAAGTCCCACAAAATTTCCAAGCTGGACCGCCTCTACGAGGACGAGGGCGGATTCGATTTCATCGGCCGTTCCAAGATTTGGTACGCCATCACCGCAGCCCTCGTGGTTGCTGCCATCCTGGCGATTGCCATCCGTGGCTTTAGCCTTTCCCTCGATTTCGAGGGCGGTACCAAGCTCAACATGCCTGCTGGAGACCTCGTGGCTGAGCAGGTAGGAGACACCTTCGAGGAAGCAACCGGCATCGAGCCGGAGATGGTCCAGATTGTCGGCGCCGGCGATTCCCGCACCTTGGAGATCACCACCGAGCGCCTATCCCAGGAGCAGGTCGACACTGCCCGCCAGGCGATCTTTGAAAAGTATGAGCCGAAGGACGAATCCGGCGAGGCTACTCCGGATGCGATTGGCTCCTCCACGGTTTCTGAGTCCTGGGGCTCTTCCATCACCGAGCGCATGTTGCTGGCCATGCTCGTATTCTTGGTCGTCGCCACCATCTACGTGGCAGTGCGCTTGCAGCGCGACATGGCTTTCGCCGCCATTTTGGCGCTGATTCTCGACGGCGTGATCATCGCCGGCATCTACGCCTTGTTCGGCTTGGAGGTTTCCCCGGCCGTCATCATTGGTCTGCTGACCGTTCTGACCTTCTCCATCTATGACTCTGTCATCGTCTTCGACAAGGTCAACGAGAACACCGAAGGCTTTCAGGGGCAGCGCAAACGCACCTACGGCGAGCTGGCCAACTTGGCTACGAACCAGACCGTCATGCGTTCGATTTCCACCTCGATCATCTCCGTGCTGCCAATCATCGCGCTGTTTGTTATCGCGGTCTGGCTCATGGGCATCGGCACTCTGCGCGATCTCGCGCTTATCCAGCTGATCGGCGTTATCGAGGGCATTTTCTCCTCGCTCTTCCTTGCTACTCCCTTGCTGGTTACCTTGGCTAACCGCCGCAAGGCAGTAAAGAAGCACAATGCTGCCGTCAAGGCCTTCCGCGCCGAGCACGGCGAGGATGCCACCGAAGAAGACACAACAGAGGCAGCCAAGGGTTCGCGAACCGTGGCTTCGCCGCAGCGTGCGGCAACAGGCGAGAAGGCGGCGTCGCCAAGCACTGGCGAGAATGGCACCCCGCGTAACCTGGATACGCCGGGCAGCGCTGGCGCAAGCTGGCGCCCGGGCCGTTAAGTACAACGGGGCGAAAAAGGAGCGAGTACTACCGTGGTAAACACACCACAGAACGAGCGTCATTGGAGCAAGCGAGCTGCGATGGCGCTCCTCGCCGTTGTCGGGCTAAGCGCAACGGCGTGTTCGAATGAGGCAGGCGAGGATTCCGCTGGGCAAGCCAAGGATTCTGGCCCTCGCTCCACGGACTATTTCGGTTACATGGTCAACACCCGTCTGGCCACCACCAATGCGGGAACGTCCTTTGGTAGCGCTGCGAATGCGGCCCAGCTGTCGAGCCGCTTATACCCAGGCATCTACATGCCGGGCCCATCGGGGCAGATGATTCCAAACTCGGACTTGGTGCAGACCGAGGAGATACCGGCCAGCCCAGAGAACCCATATAAGCAGGTCAACTTCACCTTGTCGGAGCAGGCAACCTTCTCCGACGGAGTTCCGGTGACCTGCGATGACTACCTGTTGGCATATACCGCTGGTGTCATGCCGGCCGAGTTTGGTTCGCATATGCCGCTTACTAGCGAGATCGCGCAATTTGATTGCGCACCCAACGCGAAGAAGTTCACCATCACCTTCAACAAGGACCAAGGCGATAGGTGGCGTTACCTCTTTGGCCCGGGCACCGTCATGCCGGCGCATGCCGTGGCTAAGAAGGCCGGGATGAACCTAGAAGAGCTCAACGCGGCGCTGTCCACGCAGGATCCTGCGTCCTTGCAACAGGTCGCCGAGACCTGGCGCTATGGTTTCTCCACAGCAGCCGAGGACTTTGATCCCGCGCTGCAGGTTTCCTTTGGCCCCTTCGTCGTGGATAAGGTTGGGGAGTCCGGCGAGGTCATCCTGCGCGCCAATGAGGAATACTTTGGTGATCAGCCCGCTACTGACAAGGTTGTGGTGTGGCCAAATACCGCAGATGCCAAGGCGCTGCGGGAGTCTGGTAACCTGCGCGTTGTCGACGCAGGCTTCGCTAAGCCGAAGTGGCTGCCGGCCGCCGACGAGGCAAGCCCCTATGAGGTTGAGCCCACCGTCGGCGGGTTGACCGATACGTTGACGCTGTCGCAGGCTGGCGTGTTTCAGGAGCCGTGGGCGCGTCAAGCCTTCGCGGCCTGCATCGACCAGTCCCGCTTGGCCAAGGTCAGCTCGGACATCTCCGGCGTGGACGTGCCGCCGGTCTACGCGCGCACCCTGCGTCACTCCGACCCGGTGGGCACGCACCTTGGCGATATCGCAGATGCGCACAAGAAGCCGGACATGACCAAGGCCTCGGAGCTTTCGGGCAATACCATCAAGATTGGCTACTTAGGCCCCGATGAGCGCTATGCCGCGATGGTGGAGGAGATTAAGGCCATGTGCGAGCCGGCCGGCATCACCGTCGAGGACCAGTCCTCCGAATACATGTCCCAGTATTACCTCGAGATGGATCCGGCTACATGGACGCCTACCATCGACGCCTTCTTGGGTCCTGTCGATCCAATGAGCGAGTACGCCACGCCCGATGCCGATATCTCGAATCTGAAGGAGATTCGAGGCGCGGAGGAAAAGCTCTGGGAGGATGTGCCTTCCATTCCGGTGGCAGCGCAGCCGCGCGTGTTCATCGTGGATCGCAACGTCAAGGGAGTGGTGCCTTACACTGGCAGCGCGGGCATTGGCTGGAACATGGACCGCTGGGCCGTGAGCGCTTCCGCGAGCTAGTGCGCAGACCTTTTCTACTTAACACTGATTTTTGATGAGGATTTTTAGACCGTGAGTGAAGTTTATTCAGACGCTGCACGTGCGCTGGCGGAAAAAGTCCGCCTAGTGAAGGACTTCCCGGAGGAGGGCATCCTCTTTGAGGATCTCACGCCCGTGCTAGCCGACGCCGATGCTTTCCAAGCCGTTGTCGATGGCCTTGCGCAGGCTTGTAAGGACCTTGGAGCCGACATGATCGGCGGCCTGGATGCCCGCGGATTCCTGCTGGGGTCAGCCGTGGCTTATAAGCTGGGCCTGGGAATTCTGGCCATCCGCAAGAAGGGCAAGCTCCCGCCACCAGTACTGACCCAGGAATACACCCTAGAGTACGGCTCCGCGGCGCTGGAGATTCCGGCCGATGGCGTGGACATCAAGGGTAAGCGTGTCGTGCTTGTCGACGACGTGCTGGCAACCGGCGGCACCCTCTACGGTGCGAAGTTGCTTTTGGAGTCTGCGGGTGCGGAAGTTGCCGGAAACGTCGTGGTGCTAGAGGTCAATGGCCTAGCCGGCCGCGAGCGATTGGCAGATGTTCCGCTGGTAGTGCTCAATCAGGCGGGCGCGACCGGCTAGAATGATGTGTCTAAGGCCATACTAGGGCCATACTAGGCCAAACACATCACCCCCATGACCTATGAGGAGGGCGACGCCGTGACCACTGAGAAGTCGACAAAGCGCCCCAATGGCGGCATGCGCAGCATGTCTGCCCGTTTAGCGCGGTCTTTGACCGGCGGCAGGGTAAGGATCAACCCGGTTTTGGACCCACTTATGTCCATTCACCGGCAGTTTCACCCCAAGGCCGATGCAGAAGTGCTCAACAACGCTTATGACACTGCTGAGCGCCTCCACGAGGGGGTGTTCCGTAAGTCGGGGGAGCCGTACATTACGCACCCGCTGGCGGTGGCCACGATTGCCGCGGAGATCGGCATGGACACCACCACCATCGTTGCGGCGCTGCTGCATGACACGGTGGAAGATACCGACTACTCGTTGGATGACCTCACGCGCGACTTCGGCCCTGAGGTTGCCCGGCTTGTCGACGGCGTGACGAAGCTGGACAAGGTCGCCCTGGGCGCCGCCGCGGAGGCGGAGACCATCCGCAAGATGATCGTGGCCATGGCTACGGACCCGCGCGTGTTGGTTATCAAGGTCGCCGACCGCCTGCACAATATGCGCACCATGCGCTTTTTGCCGCCAGAGAAGCAGGCAAAGAAGGCGCGCCAGACCCTTGACGTCATCGCGCCGCTGGCGCACCGCCTCGGCATGGCGAACGTGAAGTGGGAGCTGGAAGACCTTTCCTTTGCCATCTTGTACCCGAAGAAGTACGACGAGATTGTGCGCATGGTGGCAGATCGCGCGCCTTCGCGCGATCGCGCCCTTAAAGAGATCCAGAAGCAGGTTGGTGCGGCGCTGCGTGAAAACGGCATTCAGGCCGAGGTCATGGGCCGCCCGAAGCACTACTGGTCCATTTATCAGAAGATGATGGTCCGTGGCCGCGACTTTGCGGAGATCTTCGACCTCCTGGGCATCCGCATCTTGGTCGATGACGTCAACTCCTGCTACGCCGCCATCGGCGTGGTCCACGCGCTCTACCAAGCGCTGCCGGGCCGGTTTAAGGATTATATTTCCTCCCCGCGCTTTGGCGTCTACCAGTCGCTGCACACCACGGTTATTGCAGAAGGCGGCTCCACCCTGGAAGTTCAGGTGCGCACGCACGAGATGCACTACAACGCCGAGTTCGGTGTGGCCGCGCACTGGCGTTACAAGGAGAAAAAGGGCAAGAACGGCGCCGGCGATGCCGAAGTCGACCAGATGGCGTGGATGCGCCAGCTGCTGGATTGGCAGAAGGAAGCCGCGGACCCGAACGAGTTCCTAGACTCTCTGCGCTATGACCTGACCGCCAAGCAGATCTTCGCCTTCACGCCTAAGGGCGATGTGGTGACGCTGCCAGCGGGTTCCACGCCGGTGGACTTTGCCTATGCCGTTCACACTGAGGTGGGCCACCGCTGCATCGGTGCGAAGGTTAACGGCAAGCTGGTGGCGTTGGAGTCTCAGCTCAAGTCCGGCGACAAGGTAGAGATCTTTACCTCGAAGGATCAGAATGCCGGTCCTTCGCGCGACTGGCAGGAGTTCCTGGTATCGCCGCGCGCGAAGGCGAAGGTGCGCCAGTGGTTTGCCAAGGAGCGCCGCGAGGAGCACCTAGAGGCTGGCCGCGACGCCCTGGCCACAGAAATCCAGCGTGGCGGTTTGCCGATGCACCGCCTGTTCACCGCATCCTCGATGCGCCAAGTGGCAGAGCAGTTGCACTTTGAAGACGTCGATTCGCTCTACACGGCAATCGGCGCGGGCCACGTCTCGGCCCAGCACGTGGCTAACCAGTTGATGTCGCTCTTCGGCGACCAAGACGATGCCGCTGAGGCACTGGCGTCACGTACTTCACTCACGGAGTTGGAGAACTCCCGCACGCAGCATACTGCCGATTCCGAGAAGGGAACCGGCATCCTAGTGGAGGGTAGCCCCGACGTCATGGCTAAGCTGGCGCGCTGCTGCCAGCCCGTGCCTGGCGACGCCATCTTCGGATTCGTCACCCGTGGCGGCGGCGTTTCGGTTCACCGTGCAGATTGCACCAATGCCGAAAAGCTCAAGCAGGAACCAGAGCGCATGATGAAGGTGGAGTGGTCCTCCGGCAAGGGCGCCGCCGGCGAGTTTGCTGCGAGCGTCCAGCTCGAGGCCATCGACCGCCAGGGCCTGCTGGCTGAGCTGACCGGCGTGTTCAGCGAGCAGAAGCTCAACGTGTTGTCCATGAGCTCCAATCGCGGTGATGACCACATCGCCACGATGCGCTTTACCTTCTCCATTTCGGATACCAAGCAACTGGGGCAGCTTATGACCACGCTGCGCAACACCGAGGGCGTCTTCGACGTCTACCGCGTAACGGCCTAGAAGGTAAAGCCCAGACCGTGACGGCGGGACGCCGTCACCCTCACCCAACCTAGGGTGAGAGTTTCTTAATGCCATATAGCTGGCGGTTTGCGGGCAGGTGAACTTTCCGGGCATGCCCGGTAAAACGCCAGGTAATGGCATTCATGTGGACTGCAAAGGTGCCTCAAAGCGACTATAAACAAGACGTTCGTACCTCTCTCATGAAACAGGAGAACTCGTGAAATTTCGTCGCTTTGGCCAGCTGCTCGCTGCCTCTACCGTTACTGCCGTCGCTCTCAGTGGAGCCCCTGCCTTCGCGCAGGACAACACCGTGACTATCTCCGTCAGCAACATCACTGACATCCACGGTCATTTGGAAAATGGCCTGCCCAAGGACAAGACCGTAAAGCCCGGCGATGAGATGGGCGCGGCTCTGCTGCAGTCGCTGATTAAGAAGGTCAACGAAGGCCAAGAATATGCGCTGACTTCCTCCGGCGATAACGTGGGCGGTTCTGCATATATCTCCGCCATCTCTGAGGATGAGTACACCATGGACGTTCTCAACGCGATGGGCCTCGATGCTACCGCAGTGGGCAACCACGAGTTTGATAAGGGCGTCGATGACTTGCGGGACCGTATCCAGCCGCACTCCGATTTCCCGATCCTGGGCGCAAACGTCCTGCAGAATGGCAAGCCGATTCTCGATGCTTCCATCGTCCAGGAAATCGGCGGCGTCAAGGTGGGGTTTGTTGGCACCGTTACCCAGAACACCGAGTTCAAGGTTGCCCCGGCAATGATTCCAGGCGTGACCTTCACCGACCCAGTTGAGGCCACCAATAAAGAGGCAAAGCGCCTGAAGGAATCCGGCGAGGCTGACGTCGTCATCGCGCTCTTCCACGAGGACGCCCAGCAGTTCGCCGACGGATTCAGCACCGACGTTGATGCGCTCTTCGGCGGCGATACCCACGTGAGGACCCAGGGCGAGGTCGCCCGCGAGGGCGCCCTGCCGCTGCAGTGGGCGCAGGGCCACGAGTACGGCAAGCTGCTCAACGACCTGGATATCACCTTCGACACCAAGGCGAAGAAGGTCACCGACATCAAAATGAAGCAGTACGACGCGACGGACGCGGCTTCGCTTAGCGAGGATGAGGAAATCGCCGCGATCGTCGATGAAGCTGCGGCCAAGGCGGAGGAGCTCGGTGCTGACGTCGTGGGCACCATGCCAGAGGCGCTCTTCCGTGGCTCCGATGAGGGCAAGGGTTCGGGCTCCAACCGCGGCGTGGAATCCACCCTGAACAACTTCATCGCGCAGGCACAGCGCAAATCTGTGGCGAAGGCCGTGGGCAAGGAGATCGACCTGGGCGTCATGAACGCCGGTGGTGTGCGCGCGGACCTGCCTGCAGGCGAGGTCACCTACAAGGATGTCTTCACGGTGCAGCCATTCGGCAACGCCGTGGCTTACGGCAAGGTTTCCGGCGCTGACCTCATCAAGGCTCTGGAGAACCAGTGGCAGGAAGGCGCATCTCGTCCGCGCCTGGCCATGGGCCTTTCCGATAACGTGCAAGTGGTTTATGACCAGACCGGTGAGCACGGTAGCCGCATTAAGTCCGTGACCATCGACGGTGAGCAGGTCGACCCGAGCAAGGACTACACCATCGCGCTGTCCACCTTCCTCATCGGCGGCGGCGACGGCTACTTCGCTGAGGGCGCCATTAAGGATGTTGTGGACTTGGGCTACATGGACACTCAGGCCATGATTGATTACATCAAGGCTGGCGAGCCAGCCGCTCGTGAGGGTCAGGGCCAGATTGGCGCACACATCACCGGCGAGGTTAAGCCGGGCAATGAGATCACCGTGGAGCTGTCCTCCCTCAACTACACCTCTGAGGGCGAGCCGATGGCAAAGACCGCCACGGTCAAGCTGGGGGATGAGACCGCCACTGCGGATATCGACAACGCGAAGCAGGACGGTGACGACCAATTCGGTGAGCGCGGCCGCGCGACGCTGAAGCTTAACGTGCCGGCGGACTTCACTTGCGATACCCCGCTCGAAATCACCACCGACGCTGGCACTGAGGCAACGCTGCCGCTTGACGACGCCACCTGCAGCGACGAGCCGGGCAAGGGCGATACTACCGACAGCTCCTCGCTGAGCTCCCTGTCCTCCCTGGACTCCGGTTCTTCCAAGGGCCTGGGCATTGCCGCGGGCGTCATCGCTGCCATCGTGGGAATCATCGGCGTGGTGGGCATGAACATGCACATGCTGCCGGCGCCGGTGCGTGCTTTCATTGAGAACCTGCGCAAGCAGTTCAACATCTAAGCACTGCAGTCTAAAGCAAGGCACCGTGGAATCTTCTCCACGGTGCCTTTGTCTATCCAAGCTCCGTAAAGGAAATGCGTGATAGTAGAGTAGTTTGACGTGGATATTGTGGATTTAATCGGGCGTGAGTCGGCTTATCAATTAGGCATTGAGCCACACCGCATTCCCGTGGTCCTTCTTGCCACCATCGGTATCTACTTGGCCTTTATGATTCTGGTCAAGCTCTTTGGCACCCGCGTGCTGACGTCGATGACTGCCTCCGATGCGGTCATCATCATTATGTTCGGTGCCGTGGCCGGCCGTGTCATCGTGGGCAATCCACCTACCCTTGCCGCCGGCGTCATCGGTCTTCTAACGCTCATGGTCCTGGAAGCCGCCTTCGGCACCATCCGCCGCTACATCGGCTGGTCCCGCTACCTTGACCGCCGTCCCGTGCTGTTGGTCTACAACGGCGAGCTGGTGCGTGAAAACATGCATTTCGCTCACATCACCGTCAGCGACGTAAATTCCGCAACCCGCAAAGCCGGACTCGGCCGCCGCGGCGATGTCCAGATGATGATCCTGGAGCCCACCGGCCAAATCTCCGTCATCAAAATCGGCCAATTCGTCGACCCCGACCTCTTCCGCGACATCCTCGGCGCTGAGCTCATCGAGGGCATGGACGAGGAAAAAGGGGAGAAGTAGCTGCAGTCTTCGCTGAACGCGGTGTCCGTTGACTGAGTAGTGTGGCTGACAGACGAGTTTTGACAGTAGCCTGAAGGCGTAGCGGCGGCCGAAGGTTATAGCCACTACTGAAAGGATGCACGTGTAATGACGGTTCCTGGCGAGCAAGCGCACAACGAACAGCCTATGTCCGATAAAGAGTTCGAAGCACTAAAGAAAGCACATTTCTTCATGGAGGAATACATGAAGTGCTTGGATGAAGCACGCAAACGTCCATGGTGGGAGAAAGCGCTTGGTGTGTTCGGCATTCGACGCATCGTGCGTTAGTAGTTGGTAGGCAACCAAAGTTCTTCTTTGGTGTTAACCAGCGAGTCTGTATGCTACGGTCGGCCAGTGTCGCCCGCTTATGCGGCGAAAAGATGGACCAGACGCAAGAAAACCGCCCACCAAATGGTGAGCGGTTGTTCTAGATCTTCGGATCGAAATTAGAAGATCTTGAAGTATTTGTTGATGAAGCCAAACAGTGCGCCGAGAGCGGAGATGACTGCGGTTGCAACGCCGATCCAAGCCTTTACCTCGTCTGCCTGGTCTTTGTCGAAGGAGGAGGAACCCTTGTTCTCCTTAGCGTCGTCCTTGTTGTCGTCGTTCTTGTTGTTGTCGGTGTTGGTGTTCGCGTAAACGGTAGCCTCAACCGGAGCCTCGTCAGCGGTCTGGGCCATAGCAGCGCCAGCGCCGCCGAAGGAGATGGTAGCGGCTGCAGCTGCTGCAACCAGTGCCTTACGGGAGAAGAACTTCATGTGTTCAATCCTTAGGAGTTTGGGAATTTCAAAGACCCCACGAATGTTAGTTCCGGCCCTGAAGATATGCAACCGAAAAAACGAAAAAGTTCATCCTGTGAAGTATCTGGAGGATTGTTGTGTGCAGGAGAAATAGGAAAAATGCACTAGATGATTTTTCCTATTTTGTGAAAAGGCCTGCGCAAGCATAAGAAAATCTCAGCTAACTCTGAAAATGGTGCTTGCAAGACGAAGCCCCCTGGGCATACCCATCAGGGGTGCCCAGGGGGAGACGAAAGGACATCTATTTGTCGGCGCTTAGGCTTCGACAGACGCCTTCTTGATCTTGATTTCCTCAGCCGGCTTACCGTCGGAGGCACCGCCTTCGACGCCGATCTTGGCGATCTTGTCCATGGTCTCCTGGCCCTTGTCGGTCAGGTCGCCAAAGTAGGTGTACTCAGGCGTGAGCATGGAGTCGGCGTAGTTGACGAAGAACTGGGAGCCGTTGGTGTCCACGCCGGAGTTGGCCATGGCGATGGAGCCTTTCGGGTAGGTCACCGGGTTCTTGGTGTCAGCTTCATCAGTCTCGTCGGTTGGGTACTCGTTGGCGAAGCTAAAGCCAGGGCCGCCGGAGCCGGTGCCGGTTGGGTCACCGCACTGCAGGACGCTCAAGACGCCGGAGGTCATGCGGTGGCAGATGGTGTCGTCGTAGTAGCCCTGATCCGCCAGGTCCGAAATTGCGTTGACGGCACACGGAGCCTTGGCACGGTCGAGCTCCATTTCGATGTCGCCCTTGTTGGTAGCGAAGTTAACCTTCACCGTTCCCTTGGTGGAGACATCCTTGCCGTCCGGAACCTTCGCCCCGTTGGCATCCTGGCCGTCCTTTTCATAGGTGCACTGCACGCTCGCAGGCAGTGCCTCCGCACGCTTGCCGGACAGCGGCTTGGCATCCGGGGTGTCCTGTTCGGTGGTTTCTGCGGCGCTGGACTCTTCGGCCACGACCTTCTCATCGGAATTATCGCGGGTGGCGAAGAAGTAGATGCCGCCGACCAAGGCGAGGATAACTACGAGCGAGGCCGCGACGACGCCCAGTGGGCGGGTCTTTTCCTTGCGGTCACGGGCCTTGAGCTCACGGTCGAGCTGGTTTAGCGCTTCTTCGCCACGCTGTTTGTTGTTGGGCATTTAATGGTCCTTTGGCGATGGATTTCGAGTTAAACGCTAGCTTCTAAGCCAGTGGGCTCGAGCTATACCTGACAGAGTCTAGCCCGTCTGGCCCAACGGATCGTATTTGCCCGTCGTGGCACGCTAGGCAATCCTTCAGTAGGATGGGGCGCCATGGCTAACGTTAAATTCAATGGAAACGAAACCGAAATCGCCGGAAACCTACCTGAGGTAGGGCAGAAGCTGCCAGAGTTCACGCTCGTCGGCACCGATCTTTCCGAGGTAACCAACAAGGACTTTGAGGGTAAGCGCCTGGTTATCTCCTTGTTCCCGTCCGTAGACACCGGCGTGTGTGCAGCGCAGTTGCGTTCCTTCAACGAGAAGGCTGCCGGCCTAGACAACACCGTCGTGTTGTCCGTGTCCCGTGACCTGCCATTCGCGCAGGAGCGCTTCTGTGCAGCAGAGGGCATCGAGAACGTCGTTAGCGCTTCCGACTTCCGCTCTGACTTCGGCGAGAAGCTGGGCGTTACCCTGCAGGGCTCCCCGCTGAAGGGCCTGCTGGCTCGCTCCGTTGTTGTCACCGATGAAGAGCACAAGGTCATCTACACCGAGCTCGTCGATGAAGTCACCACCGAGCCGAACTACGACGCCGCGATCGAGGCATTGAGCAAGTAAATCAGCGAGTAAAAGCTCACTAAATCTCATCTAGCGCCTGGCCCCACTGCATTGGGGGCGGGCGCTAGACTGCGTTTTATGACTTTGAGCGTTTTAGGTTTCGCAGCTGGGCCCTACAAGACCAATACCTATGTGGTAGCCAATGGCTCCCGCGCTTTCGTGGTTGACCCAGGCATGCATGCGATGCAGCGTGTTCTCGACTTGGGTAAAGAGCATGGCCTTAACTTCGAAGCTATCGTCTTGACCCATGGCCACCTCGACCACACCCGCGAGGCAGGTGACCTTGCCAAGCAGCTTAACCTTCCGGTGTACATCCATCCCAAGGACGCGTTCATGCTAGTTGACGGTTCCGGGGTCTCAACGGAATCGCAGCTGCTTTTCGACGCCGCGAATATGCTCGCCATCGACGATCTTTGCGAGCTCCACGGCGGCAAGACCTTGGAACTCATCGGCTACGAGTTCCGCATCGAACATGCCCCAGGTCATTCGCCGGGCTCTGTCCTTATTATTGCCGAGGAATTCGTGCTTGCCGGCGACGTCCTCTTTAAAGGTTCCATCGGGCGCACCGACTTGGAGCACTCCGACCCGAGTGCGATGCAGCTCTCGCTTGCCGGGCCTGTCTGGAGGCTTGATGACAAGCTCGCTGTCCTGCCCGGACACGGCGCAACCACCACGATGGGCGCCGAAAGGGCAACTAATCCATTCTTGGCCACGCTACGGGATGTACTCTGATACGCGTGAGTGATAAGAAGCAGTTTAAGGCCCTGTCCGCTCCCAAGGGAGTCCCGGACTACATTCCGCCGCAATCGGCGACCTTCTACAAGGTGCGTGAGAACCTGGTCCATCAGGCTCATCTCTCCGGCTTCCAGCACATCGAGCTTCCGATCTTCGAAGACACCACGCTCTTCGCGCGCGGTGTTGGTGAATCCACCGATGTGGTCTCCAAGGAGATGTACACCTTCGCAGATCGCGGCGACCGCTCGGTAACCCTGCGCCCAGAAGGTACCGCAGGCGTTATGCGTTCGGTCATTGAGCACAACCTTGACCGCGGCCAGCTGCCGGTCAAGCTCAACTACTTCGGACCTTTCTTCCGCTACGAGCGCCCGCAGGCTGGCCGCTACCGCCAGCTTCAGCAGGTCGGCGTCGAGGCCATCGGCGTTGACGATCCCGCGCTCGACGCAGAGGTCATCGCCCTGGCAGATCGCTCCTTCCGTTCCCTCGGGTTGAGCCAATTCCGTCTCGAGCTGACCAGCTTGGGTGACCAGAACTGCCGCCCGGCTTACCGCGAGAAGCTGCAGGAGTTCCTGTTCAAGCTCGACTTGGATGAGGAAACCCGCAAGCGTGCGGAGATCAACCCGCTGCGTGTCCTCGATGACAAGCGTCCTGAGGTCCAGGAGCAGCTTGTCGACGCCCCGCTGATGCTCGATCACCTAAACGACGAGTGCCGTGAGCACTTCGAGACGGTCACCGGCCTCCTCGATGACATGGGCATCGAGTACACCATCAATCCGCGCATGGTTCGTGGCTTGGATTACTACACCAAGACCTGTTTCGAGTTCGTGCACCCGCTGCTTGGCGCGCAGTCCGGCATCGGTGGCGGCGGTCGCTACGACGGCCTGATGTCTCAGCTGGGAGGCCAGGAGCTTTCCGGCATCGGCTACGGCCTCGGCGTCGACCGCACCGTCTTGGCTCTGGAGGCTGAGGGCATCCAGCTCGACGGCGTCGACCAGCGCGTTGAGGTCTTCGGCGTGGCACTGGGCGCCGATGCTAAGCGCCGCATGGCAGGCATTGTCAACGACCTGCGCAACGCCGGCATCTCCGCTGACATGTCCTTCGGAGACCGCGGTCTTAAGGGCGCTATGAAGGGCGCGGATCGTGCCGGCGCTCGTTTCGCGCTTGTTCTGGGCGAGCAGGAGCTTGAAAACGGCGTCGTGGCGGTCAAGGACCTTGCCGCGCATGAGCAAAGCGACGTCGCCATTGACGCGCTCGTTGAGCACCTGCGCGGCCAGCTGAATTAAGCCAACGACGTCAAAGGGCATCTCGCTGAGATGCCAAAGGCGCCTTTTGTTTTGCTACTATGCGTTCGCCATGCCGCTTTTGATGCCTGCCAAGTAGATGCGCAGCATACGCTTTTGGATATCGGGCACGTAGCTCTCCACATGCACCTTCCTGGGGCGCACCAGCGTCAAGATCCCCACCACGAAGTCGAGGTGCCCCACGCCGGGGCCAATTACTCCGTGCTGCTTTCCGAGCTCGATGAACCTTTCGCCGTTTTCCTGCAACGCGTCGCGCTTCAACTTCAAATCTTCCGGCAGGGTATCTAAGTCCTCCGGCACGAAGGAGGGGATGAGGCTGGTCAAACCCATGTCCGTGAGCTCGAGAGCATAGTCCAGGACGAAGTTTTCCGCGTCCGAAGGATCGGATTCGAAGCCTTTAATCAAGCGATTTTGGAAGACCAGAAAATCGTCGCTCATGTGTTCCGCGCACGCGTGAATCAATCGTTCACGGTCCGGGAAGTTGCGGTAGAGCGTGGCGACGCCCACGCCTGCTTCCTGGGCAATCTTTTCAAGGGAAACCGAGTTGCCATGGCGTTTAAACATGGCACATGCCGCCTCGATGATGGCTATTCGGCGGCGTAATGCATCGGCTCGCATGGAGGTAGGTATCGCTTTCTAGGTTAGAGTCTGTGCGTTAGCGATAAGACTACCTTTTACCACACAAGGCTTTTGCACTAGCACTCCACCTGCGTGACGGCGAAGCCTAGCGTCTTCGCGAGGCCGCCAATGGAGGTCTCCTTGTACTTCGCCAGCATGTCGCGGCCGGTATCGGCCATCGTCTGCACGGCGGCGTCGAGAGAAACGTGGTGCGTGCCTTGGCCCATGCGCGCCAGGCGCGCGGCGTTGATGGACTTGACCGCGCCGATGGCGTTGCGCTCGATGCACGGAATCTGCACGAGGCCGCCGACTGGGTCGCAGGTAAGGCCGAGGTTGTGTTCCAGCGCAATCTCGGCTGCATTTTCGATCTGCGCCGGCGTTGCGCCTAGCAGTTCAGCCATGCCGGCCGCCGCCATTGACGACGCCGAGCCTACCTCGCCCTGACAGCCCACCTCGGCGCCCGAAATCGAGGCGTTGTGCTTGATGATCATGCCGATGGCACCCGCGGTAAGCAAGTAGCGGCGGGCGGAATCGCGGGTGAAGTTCGGCTTGAAGTCGCGGGCATAGTGCAACACCGCGGGAATGATGCCGCAGGCGCCGTTCGTTGGGGCCGTGATGACGCGGCCGCCGGCGGCATTTTGCTCGTTGACGGCGAGCGCAAACAGGTTGACCCACTCCATAGCGGAAAAGCCGCAGGTCTTATCGTCGTGGCCTTCCATCAGCTGTTTGTACATGCCCGGCGCGCGGCGTGGGACCTGCAGGCCGCCCGGCAAGATGCCGGAGGTGGAGATGCCGTCGGTGACGCACTCGCGCATGATGTCCCACACCAAGTCCAGGTGCGCGTAGACGTATTCGACGCCGCCGTCTTCTTTATGGAGCGCTTCCTGGTTGGCGGCGACAATCTCCCAGATTTTCAGATCGTGCTTCTCGCACAGCGCCAGCAATTGCTCGCCCGTGGTGAATGGGTAAGGAACATCGTCGGTGGATTCGGCCGCTGCCATGCCGGCAGGTACCTCGGCGGAGGCTGCGACCTCGGCGTCGAGTTCCGCGCGGGAGAGAATGAATCCGCCGCCGACGGAGAAGTACTCGGCGTGTTCTGCCAGCAGGTTGCCCTCAGCGTCCCATGCGTCAAAGATGAGGCAATTCGGGTGCTCGGGGACAGGATCGTTGTTGAACTCGATGGAATATTCCATCGCGCCCAGCGGGCCGTCGGTCATGCCTTTGCTCGGAATGGGCTGATCGGAACGCGGTTCAGCGTCAACCGGGACGGTCAGCGGATCCCAGCCGGCCAAGCCCAGAATCACCGCGCGGTCGGTGCCGTGGCCGCGGCCAGTCAGCGAAAGCGAGCCCCGCAGCTCGGTGTGCACCTTGGCTGGATGCTCCGGCAGCGTTTTCAGGAACGCAAGGGCCGCGCGCATTGGGCCGACGGTGTGCGAGGAAGATGGTCCAATGCCGATGGAGAAAATGTCGGTGACGCTGATTGCCATGCTGGGCGGTGCCTCCTTTGTGAGTTTGCTTTGTGAGTTTGGAAATTAAATTGGGGGTAGGTAGGGGGTTTATTTCTAGGGGGCAGGCTGTGGCTAAACCCGTGTTAATTGCGATCTTGCTGCGGCCGAAATTCTCTGTGACGAGGAGTTTTTCCGGTAGGCCGCGCATACAGTTTCTCCATGTTACCGCTTTGGCAGTAGTTCACTACGTGGAGGCAGCGTTGTTAACCCCTCGGGGTGGGTGTGACCAAGGTCAAGCGATTTTTGGGGATAAGCCGATAGAAATTATTGAATTTTATTGTGTGACCTTTGCACACAATGAATACTGACTAGTATCTCGGTTCACAATAGTTAAGCAATTCAGTGTGCCTAACAACTGTGACTGGATAAAAGTTCTTTCATCTGCTCTGTCTGATTCCTCGGGAGATTATCGTGAGTATCAAGACCGGACCCGAACCGCGGTCCGACATCGAATTTGTTGAAGTCGACGGCCAGGCACAGCCCATCGACGTAAAGCCGGAAAAGGTCATCGGCAACGTTGAGAAGATCGTCATTTTGATTGCCGCTATCGCTGCGGCTGCCGGTTGGGGAGTGCTCGCTCTCCACCGCGGTGAGACCATCAACTCCGTCTGGTTGGTCCTAGCCGCCGTTGGCTCCTACATTATCGGATATACCCTGTACGCACGCCTTATTGAGTACCAGGTGGTAAAGCCGCGCAATAATCGTGCGACTCCTGCCGAGTACGCCAACGACGGTAAGGACTTCCTGCCTACCGATCGCCGCGTGCTCTTTGGCCACCACTTCGCCGCTATTGCCGGCGCGGGCCCGCTGGTCGGCCCAGTCATGGCGGCGCAGATGGGCTATCTCCCGGGCACACTATGGATCGTCCTCGGCGTCGTCTTTGCGGGCGCGGTACAGGATTACCTGGTGTTGTGGGTTTCCACGCGGCGCAAGGGCCGCTCGCTGGGCCAAATGATCAACGATGAGATGGGTAAAATTGGAGGCATCGCGGGCATCATCGCCACCGTCGCCATCATGATCATCATCATCGCAGTGCTGGCGCTCATCGTGGTCAACGCTTTGGCGGATTCGCCGTGGGGCGTCTTCTCCATCACGATGACCATCCCCATCGCTTTGTTCATGGGCCTCTACCTGCGCTACATCCGCCCTGGCAAGGTCTCTGAGGTCTCCGTCATTGGCGTCATCCTGCTGCTTGCCGCCATCATCGGCGGCGGTTGGGTCTCCGATACTGAGCTCGGTGCCAGCATGTTTACCTGGTCCAAGGAGACCTTAGCCTTTGCCATCATTGGCTATGGCATCGTGGCAGCTATCCTGCCGGTCTGGCTGCTGCTTGCCCCGCGTGACTACCTGTCTACCTTCATGAAGATTGGCGTCATCGCGCTGCTTGCCATCGCCATCGTGATTGAGCGCCCGTCCGTGCACATGCCGGCAGTGACCAGCTTCGCCACGGACGGAAATGGCCCAGTCTTCTCCGGCAACCTCTTTCCGTTCCTGTTTATCACCATTGCGTGCGGCGCACTTTCTGGCTTCCACGCGCTGATCTCCTCGGGTACCACGCCGAAGCTCATTGAGAAAGAATCCCACATGCGTGCCATCGGCTACGGCGGCATGATCATGGAGTCCTTTGTTGCGGTCATGGCACTTATCTCCGCGGTCATCATTGACCGCCACATGTACTTCGCCATGAACTCTCCAGCGCCGAAGACGCAGGGCACTGCGGAAGGTGCGGCGGATTTCGTGGGCACCCTCAACCTGCCGGGCGCTGGCATCACCGCCGAGCAGTTAACCGCCGCAGCCCAGGCAGTGGGCGAGGAGTCCATCGTTTCCCGTACCGGCGGCGCGCCAACGCTGGCTTATGGCATGTCCGAAATCATGACGCAGATGCTGGGCAATCCAGCCATGCAGGCTTTCTGGTACCACTTTGCCATCATGTTCGAGGCGCTGTTTATCCTCACCACGGTGGACGCTGGTACCCGCGTGGCACGCTTTATGATGTCCGACTCCTTGGGAGGCATCCCGGGCCTGGGCAAGTTCCGCGACCAAAGCTGGAAGCTCGGGACCTACCTTTCCACTTTCATCGTCTGTGCGCTGTGGGGCGCCATCCTCATCATGGGCGTTACCGATCCGCTAGGCGGCATCAACGTGCTTTTCCCGCTCTTCGGCATCGCGAACCAGCTATTAGCTGCAATGGCGCTCGCACTCGTCGTGGTTGTCGTGGTCAAGAAGGGCCTTTATAAGTGGGTCTGGATTCCGCTTATCCCGCTGGCCTGGGACCTCATCGTGACCATGACCGCGTCCTGGCAGAAGATCTTCAGCTCCGATCCGACCATCGGCTACTGGGCTAACCATGCGCGCTTCAAAGACGCTGCGGCTCAGGGGCTTAGCGAGTTCGGGTCTGCAAAGTCCGTCGAAGAAATTGACGCAGTGGTGCGTAATACCTTCATCCAAGGCTGTCTATCTATCCTCTTCGCCGTGCTCGTCCTAGCCGTTATTGGGGCGGCAGTGGTGTCGTGTATCAAGGCGGTCAAGCAGCGCGTAGCCGGTATCGAGCCAGCGGACTCGGAGACCGAGGACATCCCATCCACGCTGTTCCTGCCCCGTGGAATGATGCCGACCAAACGGGAGAAAGAAGTAGCCGCGCAGTACAACATGAGCTTCGAAGAAACTGGAGGGCATTAGTGATTAGCGCGCTCAAGAAAATCACCTGGTACGTCGGCGAGCTCATGGGCGATCACGCCTATGCGAAGTACTGCGCTCACCTTAAGGCGCATCATCCCGACGCCGCGATTCCAACCGAGCGCGAATATTGGCGTGCCCGCTACGCCGAGCAGGATGCCAACCCCGGTGCGCGGTGCTGCTAGATGATGCTGTGGTTAGGCGGTGCCGTCGTGGCCTTTCAGCAGCGCGCTAAACGGCGTGAACTCTTCTTCCACGTCCAATCCGGTGGGACGTGGGGAAGGCTCTGCCAAGTTCGGGGCGGCTAGTCCTGCGACGCGGTCGGTGGGAGCCACGATGAGATCGGCAAGCTCCTTGGCCGCGCGCTCGATGCGCTGGGCGTTGCGTGTACCTTCTGCGGTGCCGAAGTCTTCGGTGGCTTGGAAGACGCCGGTGGGGATCACCGTGGCGTGCAGGTAGTTAAACAGCGGACGCAACGCATAGTCGAGCACCAACGCATGCCGCGAAGACCCGCCCGTGGCTGCAATCGCTGTGGGCAGGTGCTCCAAGGCGTGCGGATCGAGTGTGTCGAAGAAGAGCTTGAAAAGGCCCGAGTAGCTGCCCTGGAAAATCGGGGTCACCGCAATCAGTGCGCTCGCCGTCGATAGTGCGCGCTTTGCCTCATCTAGGCGGGGCGTGGTGGCGCCCCAGTTTGTCATGGCCTCGGCGAGCTCGGTGGCAAGCTCGCGGAGCTCAATCATGGTGGTCTCCACGCCTTCGCCTCGGGCGCCGACCTGGGAGCACACGGCCTGGGAAAGGGCGTCGGCAAGCGCGCGCGTTGATGACGGCGTAGATAGCCCTGCAGTAACAACGACCAGTGAACGCATCTAGTTCTCCTCTCCGGGGTTGACCTTGAAATGGGGTGCGGCGGGGTTGGCCTTCAGACTTGCGTGGGTAGGCGGATTTGAAGGCACATGCTCCGGGCGGCGGGCCTCCATGCGGCGGCGCAGCTCCGGAACCACCTGGGTGCCTAAGATTTCAATCTGTTTCAGCACTACCTCCTGCGGCAGGCCCGCGTGATCGATGAGGAAAAGCTGGCGCTGGTAATCGCCCACCCAATCGGCAAACTGCATGGTGCGCTCGATGACCTGCTCCACCGTGCCTACAGTCAGCGGCGTCCGCGCGGTGAACTCCTCCAGGGAAGGGCCGTGGCCGTACACCGGTGCGTTATCGAAGTAGGGGCGGAAGAACTTCTTCGCCTCGGCTTCGGTCTCGCCGATGAAGACCTGGCCGCCCAAGCCCACGATGGCCTGATCCGCTCGGCCGTGACCGTAGGACTCGAAGCGGCGGCGGTAAATGTCCACCATCTTCGCGGTGTGCTCCTTGTTCCAGAAGATGTTGTTGTGGAAGAAGCCATCGCCGTAGAAGGCGGCCTGCTCGGCAATCTGCACCGAGCGGATGGAGCCGTGCCAGACAAAAGGCGGTACGCCGTCAAGGGGCGCCGGGGTAGACGTATAACCCTGTAGAGGCGTGCGGTACTTGCCCGTCCAATTAACCACCGGCTCGCGCCACAGCCGGCGCAGCAAGTGATAGTTCTCCACCGCCAGCGGGATGCCTTCGCGGATATCCTTGCCAAACCACGGATAAACCGGGCCCGTGTTTCCGCGGCCCATCATGAGATCTACGCGGCCGCCGGAAAGGTGCTGCAGGAAGGCATAGTCCTCGGCGATCTTTACCGGGTCATTGGTGGTGATAAGCGTTGTGGAGGTGGATAGCTGCAGGTTCTTTGTCTGTGCGGCGATATATGCCAGGTGGGTCGTCGGTGAGGAGGGCACGAAGGGCGGGTTGTGGTGCTCGCCGGTGGAAAAGACGTCGAGGCCAACCTCCTCGGCCTTGAGCGCAATCTCTGTCATATTGCGAATGCGCTCGGCCTCGCTGGGGATGGTGCCTTTGGTTGGGTCCGCGGTGACATCGCCGATGCTAAAGATTCCGAATTGCATGCTGCTCCCTTGAGTGTGGCTTAGAACTTTAGTGTATATGACATGTCAACAACAGGGGTGCGTGGGAAATTCCCACGCACCCCTGTCATTTTTAGGCGGGACCTAGACTTTAGGCGCTATAAGTGTTTAGCCGTTATAAGCATTGCGCTCGAGGTAGTCGCACCGCGCCATCTCGCCTGATTGGTAGCCGGCCAAGAAGGCTTTGGAGCGCATTTCGGAAGAACCGTGTGTCCACTGATCGGGGCGGACCTGGCCGCCGGAGCGCTGCTGGATGTTGTCATCGCCAACAGCGGCAGCGGCGGTCACTGCGTTCTCGAGCTGCTGCTTCGAAATCTCTTGCAGGCCCATGTTCGTATTGTCATCGGCATAGTTTGCCCAGATGCCTGCGTAGCAGTCTGCCTGCAGCTCAATCTTGACGGCGTTGGAATCCTCGCCCGGTTGGTTGTAATTGGAAAGACCCAGCGTTCCCTCGAGGTTTTGAATGTGGTGACCAAACTCGTGGGCCACGATATACATTTGCGTCAGGGGGGCGTTCTCGGCGCCGAATTGGGTGAGTTGATCGAAAAAGGCGGTATCGAAATAGGCCGTCTGATCACTCGGGCAGTAGAACGGGCCGGTGGCGGCCGATGCTTGGCCGCAGCCGGACGTGGTGGCGCCGTGAAAGATGACCATTCCGGGTTCGGTGTATTCCAGCCCGGCCTGCTTTGGAAGTTGGTCCGCCCAAACGCGGTCGATGGACTGGGCGGCGTACATGATGCGGCAGTCGTCGTACTCGTTGCCGTCCTCAGCGGTCTGGCAGTGGGCAAGCTCTCCGGTGGGGTTGCCGTTTGCCTCTGTGCCGTTTTCTTCCTGCGCTATTTGGCCCTGGTCATTCTCGGTGCCGAAGTACTGATCAAGATCGGATGGGTTTCCGCCCATGATCAGGAACAAACCGATGAGGACGAGAGTGCCCAGGCCGCCCCCTGCCGCAATGGTGCCGCCGCGGCGCCCGCCGCCACCAGAGCGGGCGCGGGTGTTGTTGAATTCTGCATCCGAACGAAATGTCATGCCATTGATAATGCCATATGTCCAGCGCATTGTGCCGCCAGAAAATATAGATACTTTCTGTAGCTGCCTCATCGAAACGAAATACTAGGCGGGGTTGTAGACTTGGGCGCGTTCAAGTTTTGCCATTCTCCGGCGCGTGCTGTCTACGCGTGGCGGGAGAGGGTAAAAAATCGAAATAGAAGGGACTGAACACTAGTGCTGCGCACTCATTTGGCCGGCGAGCTCCGCAAGGACATCGCAGGCGAGACTGTTACTCTCACCGGTTGGGTTTCCCGCCGTCGCGACCACGGTGGAGTTATCTTCATTGACCTGCGTGATCGATCCGGCATCGCCCAGGTTGTTTTCCGCGAATCCGAAGTTGCAGAGCACGCACACGACCTGCGCTCTGAGTACTGCGTGAAGGTAACCGGCGTCGTCGAGCCGCGTCCAGAAGGATCCGAGAACCCGAACCTGCCTTCCGGCGAGATCGAGGTCAACGTCACCGAGCTCGAGGTCCTCAACAAGTCCGCAGCACTGCCTTTCCAGATCGATGACCCATCCACCTCTGGAGAGGTCGGCGAGGAAGCCCGCCTGAAGTACCGCTACCTGGATCTGCGCCGTAAGACCCAGGGTGACGCGCTGCGTCTGCGCTCTGCGGCAAATCGTGCAGCCCGCAAGGTGCTCGACGCTCACGATTTCACCGAGATCGAGACCCCAACCCTGACCCGCTCCACTCCAGAAGGAGCCCGTGACTTCCTGGTCCCAGCACGCCTGAAGCCAGGCTCCTGGTACGCCCTGCCGCAGTCGCCGCAGCTGTTCAAGCAGCTGCTCATGGTTGCCGGCATGGAGCGCTACTACCAGATCGCGCGCTGCTACCGCGACGAGGATTTCCGCGCTGACCGCCAGCCGGAGTTCACCCAGCTCGACGTCGAGATGTCCTTCGTGGACCAGGACGACGTCATCGCACTGGCCGAGGAGATCGTCTCCGAGCTGTGGAAGCTCATCGGCTACGAAATCACCACTCCGATCCCGCGTATGACCTACGCCGATGCCATGAAGTACTACGGCTCCGATAAGCCGGATCTGCGCTTTGACATCAAGATCGTCGAGTGCACCGAGTTCTTCAAGGACACCACCTTCCGCGTATTCCAGAACGAGTACGTCGGTGCCGTCGTCATGGAAGGTGGCGCATCCCAGCCGCGCCGCCAGTTCGACGCTTGGCAGGAGTGGGCAAAGCAGCGCGGCGCTAAGGGCCTTGCCTACATCACCATTGCTGAGGATGGCACCCTGGGCGGCCCAGTGGCCAAAAACATCACCGACGCCGAGCGCGAGGGCATCGCCGCTCACGTGGGCGCAAAGCCTGGCGACGCCATCTTCTTTGCCGCAGGCGACACCAAGTCTTCCCGCGCTCTGCTCGGCGCAGCCCGTGGCGAGATCGCGCGCAAACTCGATCTCATCAAGGAAGGCGACTGGGCCTTTACCTGGGTCGTCGACGCACCACTGTTCGAGCCGGCTGCCGATGCCACCGCATCCGGTGACGTTGCCCTGGGCCACTCCAAGTGGACGGCCGTGCACCACGCCTTTACCTCCCCGAAGCCGGAGTACCTCGACACCTTCGACCAGAACCCGGGCGAGGCAACCGCTTACGCTTATGACATCGTCTGCAACGGCAACGAGATCGGCGGCGGTTCCATCCGTATCCACCAGCAGGATGTGCAAAAGCGTGTCTTCGACGTCATGGGAATCGGCGAGGAAGAAGCACAGGAGAAGTTCGGCTTCCTGCTCGACGCATTCCAGTACGGCGCACCGCCACACGGCGGCATCGCATTCGGCTGGGACCGCATCGTGTCCCTGCTCGGCGGCTTCGACTCCATCCGCGACGTCATTGCTTTCCCGAAGTCCGGCGGCGGCGTAGATCCGCTAACCGACGCCCCGGCACCGATCCCTGCCGCACAGCGCAAGGAGACCGGCGTCGACTTCAAGCCGGAAAAGAAGTCAGAAGAAAAGGCTGCAGCGAAGTAAGCGCTAAAGCTTGCTTTTAAAGCGGGGCAGGGCCGAATCTGCGGGAAAGTGTTTCACCACACCGCATCAGGCGGTGCCCCGCTTTTGCTGCGAGCGCGGCTGACATTAAGCTCAGCGATCAAGTAAAGGAAGATGAAGTGACCACGGAGAATACGGACGTTACTGACACGGCCTATACCCAAGACGAGGTCGTCGAGATGGCCGCCGAGTTGCTTTCGCGCCGTTACGGCGGGGTTGCCGAGTTTACGCAGGTAACTGACCTAGGCGGTTCGGGCAACGCCACCGTCTTGCGCGCGCGGATGACTCCGACGGCATTTTTGCCGCACCGCTCCGTGGTCATCAAATACAACCCTTCTACCGGGCATGCTATTGATGACGCCGCGCTTCTCCGCGAGGTCGTGGCCTACCAGTTCACCACCGCTTTGAGCGAGGACGTGCGCCCGGGCCCGGTGCTTTTTGCTCATGATCTGGATCGTCGCATTTTGGTGCTTTCCGACGTCGGTGAGGGCGACACCTTGGCCGACGTTCTCATCCAAGCACAGGGCGAAGACCGCAAGGAGATCCTGCGTTCTCTGGGACGTTCTTTGGGCCAGATGCATGCGGGTACCGCAGACCGCGAGCAGGACTACGAGACGCTGCTTAACCGCATGCTGCGCCAGCACCCGGAATACGCCGAGCATCAGTCGCTGCGCGATGAATCCCTGCAGCGCTCGATTTTCATTGGAGCAGACATCCTGGCCGATGCTGGCCTGCCAGCGCCCGCAGACTTTGTGGAGATGGCGCAACAGGCGGCAAGCGCGCTGTCCATCGGGCGCGAGCGCGCGTTTACGCCTTTTGATTTGTCGCCCGATAACGTCATCGTTTCTCATAACCTAGCCTTTTTGGATTATGAGTGGGCGGGTTATCGCAACGTCGGCTTCGACGTAGCCTGTGTCATCGCCGGCTTCCCGCAGTTCCTTTTCGCGCGCCCGATTTCGGATGAAGAGGGCGAGATTTTCATCTCCGCCTGGCAGCGCCGCGTGGTGCAGGTGTGGCCGCGTCTCGGGGACGATATCGAGCTCCACGAGCTCATCGTCGCCTCGCTCATCGGCTGGGCTTTGTCCAGCGTGACCACGATGTACGCCGGCGGTATCGAGGGCGTTGTGGCCCTTTCGGAAGGCTCCGCTGGCATCGAGCACGACGCACGCCATTCCTTGCTGCGTCCTGCAGACCAAGGTCCATTTAGCGAAGAGGAAATTCTCATCCGCCGCGACTTGTACGAGACCTTCGAGGCGTTGGCGCGGTACTCCGCCAAGTGCGATTCCGCCGCATGCGAACCGGTTGCGCAGTTTGGCCAGACCGTAGCCAGCCGTCTGCGTGAAGGCTAGGCCATGAGCCAGGATTTTCTGTTTGGCCCAGCACCCGGCGGGGCAGAGGCATCCGCGCCGCTGCCTGGCCAAGAAATCTTTGCCACCCATTCCGGCTCGCCATTGGCGGCCCGGATGCGCCCACAGAGCCTCGATGAGGTTGTAGGTCAAGGCCACCTACTTGAAGAAGGGAAGCCCCTGCGCCGGCTGATCGAAGGCTCCGGCGAGGCTTCTGTCATCTTGTATGGCCCTCCCGGTACTGGCAAGACCACCATCGCCTCGCTGATCGCAAAGTCGATTGGCCAAAACTTCGTGGGCCTATCCGCCTTGGATTCGGGAGTCAAGCAGGTGCGCGAGGTCATCACCCGGGCGCGCCAAGAACTCATCCATGGCCGCCGCACCGTGCTTTTTATCGACGAGGTGCATCGCTTTTCCAAGACCCAGCAGGACGCGTTGCTCGCGGCAGTGGAAAATCGCACCGTGTTGCTCGTCGCCGCGACCACGGAAAACCCCTCCTTTTCCGTGGTGGCGCCGTTGCTCTCGCGCTCGTTGTTGCTGCAGTTGCAGCCGCTAGACGACGCCTCCCTGAAAGCACTCGCCGAACGCGCCCTCACCAGCGATCGTGGCCTGGGCGGGCGCATTAGCGCAAACAACGAAGCACTCGACCAACTCGTGCTGCTCGCCGGCGGCGACGCCCGTCGAACGCTGACCTACCTGGAAGCCGCAGCCGAGGCCGTGGCCGACGGTGGGGAATTGACCGCCCAAGTCATCCGTGACAACGTCAACCGCGCCGTCGTGCGCTATGACCGCGACGGCGACCAGCACTACGACGTCGTCTCTGCGTTCATTAAGTCGATCCGCGGCTCGGATGTTGATGCCGCGCTGCACTACCTGGCGCGCATGATTGAGGCAGGCGAGGACCCGCGCTTTATCGCACGCCGCCTTATCGTGCATGCCTCCGAAGACATCGGCATGGCCGACCCTTCCGCGCTACAAACCGCCGTGGCAGCAGCCGAAGCCGCGCAATTGATCGGCATGCCGGAAGCGCGAATTCCGCTGGCCCAAGCCACCATCCACTTGGCCACCGCACCGAAGTCGAACGCAGTGATCCAAGCAATCAGCGCCGCGCAAGCCGACGTGCAAGCTGGGCGCATCGGTCACGTCCCGGCCCACCTGCGCGACGGCCACTACGAAGGAGCGAAAAAGCTCGACAATGCCGTGGGGTATGTTTACCCGCATGATGACCCGCGCGGCGTCGTTAAGCAGCAGTACCTCCCAGATGAATTGGAAGGCGCGCTGTACTACGAACCCACCGAACATGGTGCCGAAAAGCGCATCCATGACTACCTGGGGCGGCTGCGCAACATCATCCGCGGCAAGCGGCGCTAAAGTTTTCTCCCCCGATACCCGTGCTAGGAAGCGATACGGGTAAAGTTGAGCGCTGTTACGTACCGCTTAAACAGTGAAGGACTTTTAGCTCGTGAAGACTCATGAGATCCGGGAACGCTTTACCCAGCACTTCGTGAATACCGGACACGAGGCGGTTCCCAGCGCGTCGCTCATTTTGGACGACCCGAACCTGCTCTTCGTTAACGCCGGCATGGTTCCGTTCAAGCCGTACTTCCTCGGCCAGCAGAACCCGCCGTTTCCCAACGGCCTGGCGACCTCCATCCAGAAGTGCGTGCGCACCCTGGACATCGAAGAGGTAGGCATTACCACCCGCCACAACACCTTCTTCCAGATGGCCGGCAACTTCTCCTTCGGCCAGTACTTCAAGGAAGGCGCAATCAAAAACGCCTGGGGCCTTCTTATCAGCTCCGTGGAAGACGGCGGTTTCGGCCTCGACCCGGAGCGTCTGTGGGTTACCGTTTACTTGGACGACGATGAGGCTGCCGATATCTGGCACAACGAAGTAGGCGTGCCGAAGGAGCGCATCCAGCGCCTGGGCATGGAGGATAACTACTGGTCCATGGGCATTCCTGGCCCGTGCGGTCCGTGCTCCGAGATTTACTATGACCGCGGCCCGGAATACGGTGCCGAGGGTGGCCCAGTGGCCGACGACAACCGTTACATGGAGATCTGGAACCTGGTCTTCATGCAGAACGAGCGCGGTGAGGGCATCGGCAAGGGCAACTTCGAAATCCTGGGCCCGCTGCCGAAGAAGAACATCGATACCGGCATGGGCATCGAGCGCGTAGCCTGCATCCTGCAGGGCGTAGATAACGTCTACGAGACCGACCTTTTGCGCCCGGTTATCGACGCCGCGGAGGAGCTTTCTGGTTCCAAGTACGGCGAGGGCGCAAGCGATCAGGACAACATCCGCTTCCGCGTCATCGCGGACCACTCCCGTACCGGCATGATGCTCATCTTGGACGGCGTTACCCCGGGCAACGAAGGCCGCGGCTATATCCTGCGCCGCCTGCTGCGTCGCATCATCCGTTCCGCACGCCTGCTGGGGGCTACCGCGCCGAGCATGGAGCGCTTCATGAACACCATCATGGACACCATGACTCCGTCCTACCCGGAAATTGCGGAGCACCGCGAGCGCATCCTGCGCGTTGCCATCGCGGAGGAAAAGGCCTTCCTCAAGACCTTGGAGTCGGGCACTAAGCTTTTCGACGAAGCCGTTGCAGAGCTCAAGTCCACCTCGCGTGCTGCAACCTCCAAAGTGCTCTCCGGCGAGAAGGCTTTCGAGCTGCACGATACCTATGGCTTCCCAATTGACCTCACCCTAGAGATGGCCCAGGAGGCCGGCCTTGAGGTCGACATGGATGGCTTCAACGACGCGATGGGAGAGCAGCGCCGCCGCGCCAAGGCCGATAACCAGGCCAAGAAGCACGGCCACGCCGACCTTTCTCTCTACCGTGAGTGGGTCGATAACAACCCGACCGTCTTCACCGGTTACGAGACGCTTACTTCCGACGCCAAGATCATCGGTCTGGTTCGCGATGGCGAGAAGGTCAACGAGGTCCACGAGGGCGAGCAGGTGGAGGTCATCCTCGACCAGTCGCCGCTGTACGCCGAGGCCGGTGGACAGACCGCGGACCGCGGCCGCCTGTACGCGGGCGAGAGCCTGCTTGAGGTAGGCGATGTCCAGAAGATCGGCAAGAAGCTGTGGGTCCATAAGGCCACCGTTACTGCCGGCGGCATCGACCTGGGTGCTTCCGTGACCGCTGAGGTCGATAAGAAGTGGCGTCACGGCGCAGTCCAGGCGCACTCGGCCACCCACCTCATCCACGCGGCGCTGCGCAAGGTGCTGGGCCCAACCGCAGTTCAGGCAGGTTCCTTGAACCGCCCGGGCTACCTGCGTTTCGACTTCAACTACACCGAGCAGCTGACCCCGGCCCAGCTGGAGGAGATCGCTCTCATCACCAATCAGGCTGTCGACGCCCACTTTGCCGTCAACACCATCGAGACCTCGCTGGAGAAGGCGAAGCAGATGGGCGCCATGGCGCTGTTCGGTGAGAACTACGGCTCTGAGGTCCGCGTCGTCGAGATGGGCGGCCCGTTCTCGATCGAGCTGTGCGGCGGCACCCACGTCACCAACACGGCGGAGATCGGCCCGGTTTCCGTGCTGGGCGAGTCCTCCGTGGGCTCCGGTGCGCGCCGCATCGAGGCCTACTCTGGCCTGGATGCGTTCCGCTACTACTCAAAGGAAACCGCACTTGTGGAGGGCGTTTCCCGCGAGCTGAAGATTCAGTCCGAGGACCTTCCAGAGCGCATCGCGCAGCTGACCGAGCGCCTCAAGGCTGCTGAGAAGCAGATCGAGGACCTGCACAAGGCCCAGCTGATGTCCCAGACCGCTGAGATGGTCAACTCCGCCGTCGAGGTCAACGGCTTTAGCCTCGTGGCAACCCGTCTGCCGAACAACGTCAGCGGCGGCGACCTGCGCACCGTAGCCACCGACCTGAAGAACCGCCTCGGCGACAAGCCGGGCGTGGTTGTCCTCGCCTCCGAGAATGAGGGCGGCAAGCTGCCGTTTATCGCCGGCGTCACCAAAGCCGCCATCGAGCGCGGCATCAAGGCTGGCGACTTGGTCAAGCTGTTCGCCGGCTACATCGACGGCAAGGGCGGCGGCAAGCCAGACATGGCGCAAGGCTCCGGCGCTAACGCCGCAGGCCTTCCGGCCGCGTTCAACGCCCTGCGTGACGAGCTCGAAAAGGCTTAATTTTTTTAGCCGCTTAACTCCCCGCATCTTTAGACCAAAAGGTGCGGGGATTTTTGCGCGATAGGGGTAAACATTAGGCCTTTAAACAGCCAATAACCTAAAACTTATGCCCCTGCGAACCATAGCCGCAAATAATATGACTAGAATCTAGATGTCATCGTTACCGTTTTGCGACTTTTGTGTCGCATCCAACCGCGAAGGGGCATTCATAGAGCATGGCCGTACAACCCGATACTCCCGGGGTGGACGACCCGGGAAATGGGCGTCGACTAGCGCTAGATGTAGGCACCGTACGCATCGGTGTCGCGGTCTCTGACAACAACGCCAAGTTGGCGCTTCCTGTCGAGACCGTCGCTCGCGAAACCGGTTTCAAAGACCGCGATAAAGGCGATATCGACCGCATTTTGGAGCTCATTCACGAGTACCAAGCGGTAGAGGTAGTAGTAGGCCTGCCCCGCGATCTGCAGGGCAACGGCTCGAAAAGTGTCAAACACGCCAAGGAAATCGCGTTTCGCATCCGCCGCAGGCTGGGAAAAGATGTAACGATAGGGCAACCACCTGTCCGCATGGCTGACGAGCGGCTGACCACAGTAGCCGCCACGACAGCGCTGCGGGCGTCGGGGGTATCCGAGAAAAAGGGCCGCAAAGTCATCGACCAAGCAGCCGCAGTAGAAATCTTGCAATCCTGGTTGGACGCACGTAACAACGCGCTTCAAGCAGATGCAACCACCCACGAGCCTTCAACAGCAGGAGACTAGTTACGTGAGCCGAAACCAAGAACGAATCGGGCGCTCCAT
The DNA here is from genome assembly GCF_001813815.1 of Corynebacterium sp. HMSC076D02. Taxonomy (NCBI): domain Bacteria; kingdom Bacillati; phylum Actinomycetota; class Actinomycetes; order Mycobacteriales; family Corynebacteriaceae; genus Corynebacterium; species Corynebacterium sp. HMSC076D02. The sequence continues at coordinate 53,270 of NZ_KV814082.1, read as the reverse complement.
GGAGCCGAAGCACGTCAAGCGCCGCCAGCACGGCCTTGCCGTGGTGGTGGCCTCCGTGGTGCTTATCATCGGCGCCCTGGGATACATCGGCTTCCGCTTGCTTGGAGGAGGCAGCAGCATGGACTATGAGGGAACCGGCAACGGCACCGTGCAGCTGGTCGAGGTCCCAGAAGGCTCGTCGATGAGCCAGCTCGGCCCGTCGCTCGTGGAAAAGAACGTGGTCAAGACCGCGGATGCTTTCTCCTCGGCGGCCAACTCCAACCCTCGCGCTGGCAGCATTCAGCCGGGCTTCTACCGCCTGCAGGAGGAGATGAATGCAAAGGCGGCGGTTTCTGCGCTGCTCGATGACAAAAACAAGGTCGATCCTTTGGATGTGCAGGGCGGAGCCACGCTTTCCGACGTCAAGGTTGTCGGCGGGGATGTTCGCTACGGCGTCTACTCGCTGATCTCGCAAGTCTCTGAGCAAGAGGGCGGCTCTGTGACCAAGGAAGAACTGGAGAAGGTCGCGGCGACCGTCGATCCGGCCGAGCTTGGCGCGCCAGAGTGGGCGCTGGAGAAGATTCGCTCCCGTGGCGAGGATCCGAAGCGCCTTGAGGGCCTTATTGCTCCGGGCCAGTATGTGGTCGATCCGAACATGGACGCGCAGGCCATCTTGAAGGACTTGATTACTCGTTCTACCGAGCGCTACAACGAGACTGGCATCGTCGACCGCGCGCAGGCTATGGGCAAGACCCCATACGAGCTGCTGGTTGCAGCATCCTTGGTCGAGCGCGAGTCCCCAGCCGGCGAGTTCGGTAAGGTGGCCCGCGTCATCCTGAACCGCCTGGACGAGCCGATGCGTTTGGAGCTGGACTCCACCGTTAACTACGGCCTGCCGGACGTGGAGCTGGCGACTTCCGACGAAGCTCGCGCCGAGGTAACCCCGTGGAATACTTACGCCAAGGAGGGCCTGCCGGATACCCCGATTGCTTCTCCTTCCGTTGAGGCAATCGACGCCATGGAGCACCCGGAGGAGGGCAACTGGCTGTTCTTCGCCACAATCGACGCTGATGGCACCACCGTGTTCACCGATAACTACGACGAGCACTTGGCCAACGTCGATAAGGCCATCAACTCCGGCATTCTCGAGTCCCAGCGCGGCGGCGTGCAGGGTGGCGAGGATTCTGAAGCAAAGCCAGCCGAGTAATGCCACGCGCGGCGGTTCTAGGTCAACCCATCGACCATTCCTTGTCCCCGGTGCTGCATAACGCCGGTTATGCAGCCCTGGGGCTAGAGGATTGGGACTATACCCGCTTTGAGGTCACGGCGGCGTCGCTGCCGCGCTTTCTCGAGGAGGCGCCTGCTGATTTCCGCGGTTTCTCGGTGACCATGCCGGGCAAGTTCGCCGCCCTTTCTTGCGCCACGGAGCGCACTGCACGTGCCGAACTCATTGGCTCTGCCAATACCCTGGTGCGCGCCGAGAGCGGTTGGCGCGCCGACAACCCTGACACCGAGGGCGTCGCCGGTGCGTTGGCGGTGCTGATGGGGGAAAAGACCGCCCGTCACGGGCTTCTCATTGGCTCCGGCGGCACCGCCCGGCCCGCGCTTTGGGGCCTGGCGCAGCGCGGTATTACCGACGTCACCGTGCTGAACCGCTCTGACCGGCTCGCCGAGCTTGCCCCGCTTGCCGACGCCCTCGGCCTCAAGCTTTATCGCGCCACCTTCGACGATGACATCGCCGCCCTCGCGCGCGCGGCAGAGCTCATCGTCTCCACGGTTCCCTCCGCGGCCCTCGACGGTCATCTCTTTGACCTAGCCCACGCGCCAGTCCTCGACGTTATCTACGATCCCTGGCCCACCCCGCTCGTCTCGCATGCGGCCGCCAACGGCTACGCCACGGTGGGCGGCCACGTCATGCTCGCCAACCAGGCCTACAACCAGTTTGAGCAATTTACCGGCCATCCCGCGCCACAAGCCGCCATGCGCGCTGCCCTCGATGCAGCCTTGAGCTAGGCTGTGGCCCCATGGGGGGAAATCTTTATATCCACGCCTGCATCGCCGCGTGGATAATCATGCTGTGTATATTCGACATCCGCTATAAACGCCTGCCCAATTGGCTTACCCTGCCCGCCTGCCTTATCGCACTGTGCATCTTTTCGCCCGCAGGACTCATCTGGCCCGGCCTCTATCTCGCCCTTGCGCTCTGGCGCGGCGGCGTCGGTGGCGGCGACATCAAACTCGCCTTCCCGCTGGGCATGTGGACCGTCCACGAAGTAGGGGTGATGGGGCAGTTGCTGGCGATGATGGGGGCGTCGCTTAGCACTGCGTTATGGGGCCTTGCCCGCCGCGACGCCGCACCCCCGCACGGGCCCGGAATGCTGCTGGCTGCGGCAGCGTGTGTGATTGCGCTCTAAGTTCGACCCTAGTGCTAGCCCGCGTGTGCGGGGCGTGCGATAATAACCCGCATGCTTCGTTGGACTACCGCAGGTGAATCCCACGGCCAGGCGCTCATCGCCATGCTTGAGCACATGCCGGCCGGGGTACCAGTATCGCAGGATGACATCGCTGCCCAGCTCTCACGCCGCCGCTTAGGCTACGGCCGGGGCGCCCGCATGAAGTTCGAAGCCGACGAATTAACTCTCCTTTCTGGCATCCGCCACGGTAAGACTCTGGGCAGCCCGATTGCGATCATGATCGGCAACACCGAGTGGCCCAAGTGGACCACCATCATGTCACCACACGCGCTGGACATGTCCGACGAGGAGACCGCCAAGGCCATGGCGTCCGGCCGTGGCGCCCCGCTGACCCGCCCGCGGCCGGGCCACGCGGATTTTGCAGGCATGGTCAAATACGGCCACGACGAGGCGCGCCCGATCCTGGAGCGATCTTCAGCTCGTGAGACCGCCTCGCGCGTGGCCGCCGCCACCATCGCGCGCAACTTTTTGCGCGAGACCCTCGGCGTGGAGGTTATCTCCCACGTCATCTCCATCGGCGCCTCGGAGCCTTATGCGGGCCCCACACCGACGCACGCGGCTCTCGACGCCATCGATGCTTCACCCGTGCGCGCCTTCGGCGAGGATGCGCAAGCGTCGATGATTTCGGAAATTGAGACCGCCAAAAAGCAGGGAGATACCTTGGGCGGCATCGTCGAGGTCGTTGTCGAAGGCCTGCCCATTGGCCTGGGCTCGCACATCTCCGGCGAGGACCGCCTCGATGCCCAGCTCGCCGCTGCGTTGATGAGCATCCAGGCCATCAAGGGTGTTGAAGTAGGCGACGGCTTCGAGGAGGCCCGCCGCCGCGGCTCCGAGGCCCACGACGAGATGGTGCGGGAAGGCGCGGGCGTTACTCGCCTGAGCAACCGCGCCGGCGGCCTCGAAGGCGGCATGACCAACGGCGAGACCCTGCGTCTGCGCGCTGCCATGAAGCCGATCTCCACCGTCCCGCGCGCCCTACAGACCGTGGATATGGCAACCGGCAAGGCAGCCACCGGCATCCACCAGCGTTCCGACGTGTGCGCGGTGCCCGCCGCGGGCGTGGTCGCCGAAGCCATGGTCGCCCTCGTTCTCGCGCGCGCGGTGCTAGAAAAATTTGGCGGCGATAGCGTCATGGAGACCAAGCGCAATATCGCCGCCTACAATGAGTATGTTTCCCAGCGTCTTGCTTTTGAACAGGAGTAAGTAATGACCACACCGGTTTCCGTGACTGGTAGCCCGCGTCCCCGCGTTGTTCTCATTGGGCCACCTGGGGCGGGTAAGTCTTCCATCGGGCGCCGTTTAGCTCATTCCCTCAACTGCGAACTCGTCGACTCCGACCAGATGATTGAACAGCGCGAGGGCGCGGCCTGTGGCGAGGTCTTTTCCTCGCTGGGGGAGCCGGCCTTCCGCGAGCTGGAGGCGGAAGTGGTAAAGCAAGCGCTGCGTTCGCGCGGCGTCGTCAGCCTGGGCGGCGGGGCCGTGCTCGATGAAGGAACCCGCGACCTCCTGGACCGCCACACTGTCATTTTCCTTGACATTTCCCCGGAGGAGGGCGTTGCACGCACACTTGGCGACGCCAACCGCCCCGTCCTCGCCGCCGCCGACCCCCTGGCTCACTACGCTGAGCTGCTGGAATTGCGCAGGCCGTACTACGAGCAGGTCGCCAACTTGAAGGTCCGCACCGATAAGCGCAGCCCACAGCAGGTAGTCGGCGCCATCTTGGGCTTTATCGACACACTTTAAGAAAAGAGTATTCATGACCACGATTCCAGTTTCAGGCCCTAGCCCTTATGAGGTCACCGTCGGCGCGGGTTTGACCGAAGCCATCGCAGACCGGCTCAGCGCAACCGGTGCGGGCCAGGTGGGGATCGTGTTCCAGCCTGCCGTCGCGGCCGTCGCTCGCCAGCTTGCTGCGGAGGCTGCCGCGCGTAACGTCGTGGTTACCCTGTTGCCCATTCCCGATGCCGAGGCCGCCAAGCGCCTCGACGTCGTGGGTGGTCTGTGGGACAGCCTTGGCGAGGCAAATTTCAGCCGCCGCGACGCCATCGTGGGACTCGGAGGGGGAGCGGCCACCGATCTCGCAGGGTTCCTTGCCGCGACGTGGATGCGCGGCATTAAGGTCATCCAGGTGCCCACCACGTTGCTGGCGATGGTCGACGCCGCCGTCGGCGGCAAAACAGGCATTAACACCGCTGCCGGCAAGAACTTGGTCGGGGCATTCCACGAGCCCGATTCCGTCTTCGTGGACTCGGACCGCCTGCACACCCTGCCAGAGGATGAAATCGTCGCCGGGTCGGCGGAGATCGTCAAGACCGGTTTCATCCACGATCCAGTCATCATCTCGCGTTACCTCGCAGATCCCGCCGCCTGCCTCGACCCGCTGTGCGGGCTGCCCGAGCTTATCGAGCGCTCCATCGCGGTCAAGGTTCGCGTGGTGGGCGAGGACCTCAAAGAGGCCGGCCTGCGCGAGACCCTCAACTATGGACACACGTTCGGCCACGCCATCGAGCTGCGCGAGGACTACACCTGGCGTCATGGCCGCGCCGTGGCCGTGGGCATGATGTTCGTCGCCAACCTAGCCCACGCCCGCGGGCTTATCGATGCCGCCGTTTTGGACACCCACACCCAGATCCTGCGCTCGCTCGGCCTGCCCACCACCTACGAAGCAGGCCACTTCGACGAGCTTTACCAGGCCATGACGAGGGATAAGAAAAACCGCGGGGGTGCTATTCGTTTCGTAGCCCTTACCGGCATCGGCGAGACCACCCGCATCGAAGATGCTACCGAGGCCGAATTGCGCGCGGCCTATGCAGCAATTTCCCACTAGTTCGGAGCAGACATGAAGATTTTGGTTCTCAACGGCCCCAACCTAAACCGCCTGGGCAAGCGGCAGCCGGAAGTGTATGGAACGACGAGTCTCGCGGACGTCGAAAAGCGCATGCGTGCGGCCGCAGGTGGGGCAGAGCTGGAGTTCTACCAGTCCAATTACGAGGGCGAGCTCATCGATAAGGTCCACGAGGCTGCCGACGCCGGCTGGCCCGTCATCATCAACCCTGGCGGCTTTACGCATACTTCAGTCGCGCTGCGCGACGCCCTAGCCGAGGTGGCCGACGGCGCCGGCTTCGTCGAGGTGCATATCTCCAACGTGCACGCGCGCGAACAGTTCCGCCAGCATTCTTATTTAAGCCCGATCGCGCGCGGGGTTATCGCCGGATTGGGTATCTACGGCTACGAGGCCGCACTCGGTTATTTTCTCAGCGATTAGCCCCAAACCCGCGGGTGGTGGGCGTTATCATGGGTTGACCGTCAAGAAGAAAAGGATTAACGCATGACACTCGCTGATACCCGCTTTAGTGACCGCCGCCGCAAGCTCGCTGCAGAGGTAGCCGGCATGCGCATCGACGCCGTCTTGGTAACCCACCTGGTGCATGTGCGCTATCTTTCAGGCTTCTCCGGCTCCAACGGTGGCCTGCTGCTGCGCAAGGATCTCTCGGCGCTGATGGCAACCGATGGTCGTTATACCACCCAGATTGCAGAAGAAGTCCCAGACCTCGAAGCAATCTTGGGCCGTCCAGTGGGCCCGGCGTTGCCCAAGCGCCTCGAGGGGCCACTGCGCGTGGCTTTTGAGGCCGATTATGTCTCCGTATCTGAGCTCAAGGCCTTAGAAGAGGCAGCGCCCGAGGGAGTGGAGCTGGTTCCGATGAGCGGAGTCATCGAAGACATCCGCCTGGTAAAGGACCCACAGGAGCTGGAGCGCCTCGAACACATCGCGGCGCTGGCCAACGAAGCGCTGGAGGGCTTGGTCGCTGCCGGCGAGGTAGCAGTGGGGCGCACTGAGCGCCAGATCGCGGCGGACCTGGAATACCGCATGCGCAAGATGGGTTCTGAGCGCGTGAGCTTTGATACCATCGTCGCCTCCGGCCCGAATTCCGCAAAGCCGCACCACGGCGCCGACGATCGCGTACTGGTCTCCGGCGACCTCGTAACCATCGACTTCGGCGCGCACCTGCGTGGCTTTAACTCCGATTGCACCCGTACCTTCGCGGTCGGGGAGCCGAACGAGCTCTCCCGCGAGATATACGATATCGTCCTGCGCGCCCAAGAGGCTGGCGTCAAGGCGGCGGTGCCAGGGGCCAAGCTTGTCGACGTCGACGCCGCCTGCCGCGACATCATCACCGAGGCCGGCTACGGCGAGTACTTCGTGCACTCCACCGGCCACGGCATCGGCCTTGACGTGCACGAGGGCCCGGCTGCTGCGCAAACGGGTAAGGGCGAACTTGCCGAGGGCATGACCCTTACCATCGAGCCGGGTATCTACGTACCGGGCAAGTGCGGAGTGCGCATTGAGGATACGCTTATCATCACCTCCGGCGTGCCGAAGATCATCACTTCATTCCCGAAGGACTTGCAGGTTCTATAATTTGGCCCTGTTATGCTGGCAAACCTGCATAAGGTATGCTGGAACACTGTTTTCACCACTATTTTTACTGGGAGTTTGATCCATGGCTGATACCACCGATTTCAAGAACGGACTCGTTCTCAAGATTGACAACAAGCTGCAGCAGATCGTCGAGTTCCAGCACGTTAAGCCGGGCAAGGGCCCTGCATTCGTGCGTACCAAGCTCAAGGACGTCGTCTCCGGCAAGGTCACCGATAAGACCTTCAACGCTGGCGTCAAGGTGGAGACCGCAACGGTAGATCGTCGCGACATGACCTACCTGTACAACGATGGCCAGAACTTCGTTGTCATGGACGATAAGACCTTCGAGCAGTTTGAGCTGCCTTTCGACAAGTTCGGCGAGGCCGGCAAGTTCCTGCAGGAGAACATGCGGGTGCAGGTCTCCTTCCACGACGGCGAGGCTCTCTTCGGCGAGCTGCCGATCTCCGTTGACCTGAAGGTTGAGCACACCGAGCCAGGCCTGCAGGGCGATCGCTCCAACGGCGGCACCAAGCCAGCTACCCTCGAGACCGGCGCCGAGATCCAGGTACCGCTGTTTATCGAGATCGGCAACGTCCTCAAGATCGATACCCGCACCGGCGAGTACCTCTCCCGCGTCAACAACTAGGGCGCAACGTGTCTGAGCAAAAAGACATCAACTACAAGCGCCACACGGCGCGCTACCGCGCGCGCCGCCGCGCCGCGGACATTCTGTACGAGGCAGAAAACCGCGACGTCGATCCCGTAAGCATCATCGAGGACCGCGTCCAGCTGGCCCGCGAGGATGCCAACGGCGTCGCCCCGGTCGCCGAGTACACCCAGGTCATCGTCAAGGGCGCGGCCGAAGAGCTCGACGCCATCGACGAGACCATCGAGCGTTACCTTTCTTCTGAGTGGGAGCTGCACCGTATCCCCGCCGTCGACCGTGCAATTATGCGCGTGGCCGTGTGGGAGATTCTTTTCAACGAGGATGTCCCGAACGCAACCGCACTCGTGGAGGGCGTGGAGCTAGCTTCCGAGTACTCCAATCATCAGGCACCGCCGTATATTCACGCTGTGCTTGACGACGTCATCCAAGCCCAGTCCGCAGACAACCCCATGTCAGAGGAAATTTAGGCACGCCAACAAGCGCTGTTCCCCTTAAGGAGCAGCGCTTTTGCGCGTTTTAGCATCGCCCGCGGTGCCAAGTGACCACACCATCGATGCGGTCTAGCCTCCCGCGGCCTGGTGGGGCGTTCGGGTCGTCTTGGTTGACCCCGTTGTGGTAGCCACAGCAGGTGGTCAGATTCGCCATGTTGGTCTCGCCGCCTAAGCGCCAGGGGTGCATGTGGTGGACCTGGGCTTCATCGGCGCCGATGTTGCATTCCGGCCACGGACACGTCGGATTTTCCGCGGCCGCCATAAGTCGCTGCTTCGAGCTGGCGTGCCTTTGCGCGCGATATAGGTTCACCGGGCCTTCCACCGGATGGATGAGCGTAAACAGCTCGCCGAGGCCGGCGTCGGCAAGCACGCGCTCCAGGTAATCTTTTCCAGTCATGGTGGCGCCGTTGGTCAGCCGCAGGGTGATCTCGTCGCCCGTGCCGTGCAGGACGTCGATAAACTCCGGCAGGCGCACGATGACGTTGGTGCGCGGCGTCGGGCGCTGTGCAGCCTTCACGCCGCCGTACAGAAGGCCGGTCAGTTGCTCCACAGGCTTGGTCTTATCCAAGCGTGCCCACAAGTCCGCGATCATGTCGCTGGGACCGGTAATGGCGAGCGTCCACGCTTTGCGACGTCGATACAACCGTGCCCCAGCACGCGGCCCCCGTGCTGGCCTGCGGGTCAGCCGGCGCGCCTGCTTTTCGATGTCGCTGGCGGGCGCCTGCAGCGCGCAGAGCTTCTCGCGCAGCCGCCACGCTTCGGCCTGGTTGGCCGCCTTGGCGGCGTAGCGTTCGATGATTTTTAGCACCGGCAGACTGTGCGTGGACTCGCGGGCCGTTCGCTGTTTGGCGCTAAATTTGGTGGGGCCGAAGTAGGTATGCGCCAGGCGGGCGAGCATGCGGGCCTCGGTATCTGGGGCGCCGAGGGCTTCTAGTTGGGCGGCAGACATGCCTTGGGCCCCGGCGATGATTTCCATGCCGGGGCGCAGTGCATCAAGGTATGCCTGAAGAGTCATGCCTTAAACGCTAGGAGCGTTAGTCAACCGATTGCTAGCCCCAATTTCTTTTTCGGGCTAAATCTGTGGATAACTCATCGTAAGCTCGCTATAGCAGCGAGGAGAGGAATTCCTTGGTTCGCGGGTGCTGCGGATCGTCGATGACCTGCTGCGGAGTGCCAGATTCGATGACTTGGCCGCCATCCATGAAGAAAATCTTGTCGGCGACTTCTCGGGCAAATCCCATCTCGTGGGTGACCACCAGCATGGTCATTCCACCCGCGGCGAGAACCTTCATCACGCGCAATACCTCGCCGACGAGTTCGGGATCGAGTGCAGAGGTCGGCTCGTCGAAAAGCATCAGCTTCGGCTCCATCGCCACCGCCCGCGCGATGGCCACGCGCTGTTGCTGGCCGCCCGAAAGCTGCACCGGATAGGCATCCGCCTTGTGCGCAAGGCCTACCTGCTCGAGCAGCTCCATCGCGCGTTTCTTGGCCTTTTCCACCGGCTGCTTTTTCACGTTCACCGGCGCCTCAATGATGTTTTCGAGCACCGTCCGGTGGGCGAAAAGGTTAAATTGCTGGAAGACCATGCCGATATCGGTGCGCTGGGCGGCCGCCTGCTTTTCCGTAATCTCGTAGAGCACTCCGTCGCGCTCGCGGTAACCGATCAGGTCCCCGTCGACGTATAGTCGGCCCGCCGTGACCTTTTCTAGGTGATTGCAGCAGCGCAAAAACGTAGACTTGCCCGAGCCCGAAGGCCCCAGCAGGCAGGCGACCTCGCCCGGCATGACGTCGAGAGTGACGCCTTTCAACACGTCCAAACTGCCGAAGGACTTGTGCACGTTTTGTGCGGAAATCATTGGCGTAGCCATTAGTTATTTACCTCCGGGATGACGGAAACGTTACGGGGGATGGTGCCCTCGGCGTCGGCAAGCGCTGCTAGCTGACGCCCGGTGAGCTCACGCGTGGCACCGCGTTCGAAGCGGCGCTCCAAGAAGTACTGGGCCACCATAAGCAAGGAGGTGATCACCAGGTACCACGTGGCCGCGACCATAAGCAGCGGGATGGGTTCGAAGAGAGCAGCGGAGATATCGGTGGCGCGGCCGAAAATCTCGTAGGTATAGGGCACCGCAACCACGAGCGAGGAGGTCTTGAGCAAGGAGATGAACTCGTTGCCCGTCGGCGGGATGATAATGCGCATCGCCTGCGGAAGCACAGTGCGGCGCATGGTCATCCACCAGCCCATGCCCAGAGCCTTGGAGGCTTCTTTCTGGCCTTCCGGCACTGCAGAAATGCCGGAGCGAACGATTTCTGCCATGTAGGCCGCCTCGTTCAGGCCAAGCCCCAGCACGGACAGCAGGAAGGCGTTGGTCAACACTCCCGAGAGCGAAATCTCGGTGAATCCGAGGTTGATGGATTGATAGAGCGCGGATAAAAGGCCCCAGAACACCAGCTGTACGTAGACCGGGGTGCCGCGGAAGATCCACAAAAATAGCCAGGCGACGCCGCGCAAACCGGGTTGGGGGACATGCGCATCACCGCGAGCACTGCGCCACCGACGACGCCGATGAGCATCGCGAGGATGGTAATGGCCAGGGTATGCAGGGACGCGGCCCCGATGCGCTTGTCAAAGAGGTACTGGAAGTAGGTATCCCAGCCAAATGCCTCGTTGCGCGCGGAGGCGATGACAAACCAGAGGCCGAGGAGGACGAGGATAGTGGCAAAGACCCAGCGCCATGGGTGACGCAGGGGACGAGCCTGAATTTCTTGCGGCTGCGCGGCCGGAGTTGTCTTAGTCATTGACTGGCCTTTCGTTAATCATTGCCTGGTCCACGAGGCCCTCAGAGATGCCCCAGCGGCTCAAAATCTTTTCGTATTCGCCTGTTTCGATGAGGTAGTCCAGTGCCGCAGCGGCAGCAGGACCGAGCTCGGAGTCTTTCGGCACCGCCAACCCATACGGTGCGGCGTCAAACATGTCGCCGACCATGCGCATTTTGCCCTCAGAGCGGTTGACTGCCCAGGAGGAGACAGGCGAGTCGGCGGACATTGCGTCCGCGCGGCCCATCAACACGGCAAGCGCCGCGTTGTCGCTGGTGTCATAGGCCAGGATGCGCAGGTCACCGCCGCAGGCATCGCGTTTCGGATTAAGGTCGTCGGTTTCTGAGACCGTGGTGCGCTGGACCGCGACGGTAAGCCCACACGGGTTTTGCGGGTCTACGTCTTTAATGCCCTCGGTGCGCTCGGCCCATTGGATGCCGGCGTAGAGGTGGTCGACGAAGTCGAAGTTTTTGCGGCGTTCCTCGTTATCGGTAAATCCGGAGGCACCGATATCGATTTGTCCGGATTGCACCGCGGGCAGGATGAGCGAGAAATCCTGTTCGACGGGCTGGAACTCGAGCCCCAGGACGTCGGCAATAGCGTTGGTGATGTCCATCTCAACGCCGACGAGCGCGCCATCGGAGTCCTTGAACTCGAAGGGCGCAAACGGCGGGTTGGTGCCCGCCGTGAGCACGCCATCGTTGTCGTGGTACATCGCCGCGATTTCCGGAACCATCTCGATGTCAGGTGCTTGCCAACCCTCAGGCATGGAGGATTCCTTGTTGGTGACGCATCCCGTCGCTAGGACGGTGCAACTTAGTACCACGGCTGTGGTGGCGACTTTTCTTTTCATTGGGGTGTTCTAACTTTGCTTTTCTGGCTCGTTGTAGGCCTTGGCCTTGCGCGCGTCGATGAGGATGAATACGGATACGATGATGCCGCCGAGCACCATTATCGCGATGATTGCCCCGCTCGACGCGTCCTGGTCCGCGCCCCACGGCCACAAAGCGCGCAGGGAGCCGAACATGAAGCCGGCCATGGCTGCCAGCGTCAGCGAGCGGTGATTATCCAATAGGTAGTTCAGCAGTTTTACAAACGCCGCGAGGCCGCACAGGGCACCCAAGGCGAATACGGCAATGGTGCCCAGCTCGCGGTCGGAAACGGCGCCGATGACCGGCTGGTAAAGGCCCATCGTCAGTAGAATCAGCGAGCCCGAGACACCGGGGAGCACGAGCGCGCAGACCGCTACCATGGCGGCCAAGAAGACCACGATGAGCGAGGGATTGTCCACCGGTTCCGAGGTAAATCCCGTGACGAAGAAAATAAGCGCGGCCGCCACCACGAAGGTGACGATGGAGGAGACCTTGAAGCGCTCAGCCCGAGTCATCATGGAGATCGGCACGAAGATGGATACCGCCACCATTCCTAAAAACAGGGCGCTTGATATCGATACTTGGCTCTCGACGAAGTTGTGCAACAGCGTCGACAGTCCAAATACGGCCGCGAACATGCCTACCGCGACGGAGGCGAGAAAGCCCCATAACACCTTTTTGAACCGGCCAGAGATGAGAAAGTTTGCATTGTGCAGCGCGCGTTCGTAAATGCCCACGATAAGCGCGACAGTGCCACCGGAGATTCCGGGGACGAGCTCTGCCGAGCCTATGAGTGCGCCGCGAATGGCGTTGAGAATATATTGCATACTTTCGAAACTAACCTTGAATGATCGGGCTCTGGGGCGTGACGTGCCGCAATATGGCCGAGATTTTAAGCGGATCGGAGAAACGCCGCGCCGCCCGAGGAATAAACCTATTACAATAAATACCACTCGCGGCATATTATTCACGCAACGTGGCAAAATTTTGCGGCCCCGAACGTAAAAAATCCCCTCGCCGGGCAAAGCTGCCAAGCGAGGGGATGAAGGTAGTGCCCCTGGTGAGACTCGAACTCACACTGAATGGGTTTTGAATCCATTGCCTCTGCCAATTGGGCTACAGGGGCGCGTCTTGTTGACTGGAAAGCAGTTTAGCGCAGCCGGGCGAGCAATTACTAATTAGGTGGGGGTAAAGGCTCTATGATGGGGCGAGTGACTTCTTCGACAACACACAATAAGACCACCAAACCGCGCCTTTTGCTTATCGACGGCCACTCTATGGCCTTCCGCGCTTTTTATGCGCTGCCGGCAGAAAACTTCGCCACTTCCGGCGGCCAGCACACGAATGCGGTGTATGGATTTTTGTCCATGCTCTCCAACATCGTCGCCGAGGAGAAACCGGAGTTCGTGGGCGTGGCTTTCGACGTCGGGCGCAAGACCTTCCGTACCGAGATGTTCCCGGAGTACAAGGCCCAGCGCGAGGCCGCGCCCGAGGAGTTCCGCGGCCAGGTAGAGCTCATCCGCGAGGTGCTCGGCACCCTGGGTATCACCACGCTATCCCGCGAGAACTTCGAGGCCGATGACATCGTGGCCACGCTGGCTACCCAGGCCGATAATTATGAAACCCTCATCGTTACCGGCGACCGCGACTACCTGCAGCTGGTCAACGAGGACACCACCGTGTTGTACCCCATGCGCGGCGTTTCCACCCTGCATCGCTTTACCCCGGCCGCGGTGGAGGAGAAGTACGGTCTGACTCCGCAGCAGTATCCGGATTTTGCGGCCCTGCGCGGCGATCCCTCCGATAACCTGCCGAGCGTTCCCAAGGTGGGCGAGAAGACGGCCACCAAGTGGATCCTCCAATACGGCACCCTCGAGGGTCTTATCGAGCACGCCGCGGAAATCAAGGGCGTGGCCGGTCAGAACTTCCGCGATCGCATCGAGCAGGTGCGCATGAACCGCAAACTCACGCAGATGATCACGGACATGGATTTAGAGGTTGGCCCCGACGATCTGGCATTCCAAGGCGCGACCGTTAGCGAGGTGGCCGAGAAGTTCGACGAGCTCGAGTTCGGCACCAATCTCCGCGAGCGCGTGCTGGAGGCCATCCCGAACGACGGCGGTGGGGCGCCGGCCGTGGAGGAGGCACCGACGCAGGAGATTAAGGTCGTCGACAAGCCTTTGGCTCAGTGGTTGGAGGGCAAGGAGCACGTCGCGGTCTTCGTCACGGGGGACCCCCGCCCGGGCCAGGGCGATGCTAGCGCACTCGCGCTTGTCGACGCCGACTTTGAAGGCATGCAGGTCGAACTCGGCGAATTGAGCGCGGAGGATGACGCCGCGCTCGCCGCCTGGCTTTCTTCTTCTGCGCCGAAGTATTTTCACGAGGCCAAGGCCGCTTTCCATATGCTGGCAGGCCGCGGCGTCGAGCTGCGTGGCATCGCGCACGATACCGCGATCGCTGCCTACTTGCTGCGCCCGGGCCAGCGCACATATGACCTGCCGGATGTCTATCAACGTCACCTGAAGAAGACTCTCGCCCAGGCCAGCGACCAGCTCTCGCTGCTGGATGATTCTTCCCTGGTGAACCAGGCGGGTGCCATCATGGAGCTGGCCGCGGCGCTTACTAAGCAGCTGCAGGATATCGATTCCTTCGAGCTTTATGCCGACTTGGAGCTGCCGCTCGTGAGCATCCTCGCGCGCATGGAGGCCACCGGTATCGCCGTGGACGTGGAGATTCTAGAAACCCAGCGCGATGCCTTCATCGAGCAGGTTGCCGAGCAGGAGCGTGCTGCCCGCGAGCTGGCTGGCGACGAGACGCTGAACTTGAACTCGCCAAAGCAGCTGCAGACCGTGCTCTTCGAGACCTTCGAGATGCCGAAGACGAAGAAGACCAAGACGGGCTATTCCACCGCGGCCAAGGAGATTGAGCAGCTGGCGGTCAACCACCCGCACCCGTTCCTCGATCATCTGCTTGCTCACCGCGAGTATCAGAAGATGAAGACCACCCTGGAAGGCCTCATAAAGACCGTGCAGCCGGACGGTCGCATCCACACCACCTTCAACCAGACGGTGGCTTCCACGGGCCGACTTTCCTCCACCGAGCCGAACCTGCAGAACATCCCAGTGCGCACGGAGGCAGGGCGCCAGATTCGCTCCGCGTTCATCGTGGGCGCGGAGTTCGAGACCTTGATGACGGCCGATTATTCCCAGATTGAGATGCGCGTGATGGCCCATCTGTCTGAGGATCCAGGGCTTATCGAGGCCTATCGCGAGGGCGAGGATCTGCACAACTACGTCGGCTCGAAGGTCTTCGACGTGCCGGTCGATGAGGTGACCTCGGAGCTACGCCGCCGTGTCAAGGCGATGTCTTATGGTCTAGTCTATGGGCTTTCCGCGTTTGGCTTGTCCCAGCAGCTGGGCATCCCGGCCCGCGAGGCCAAGGAGATCATGGAAAGCTATTTCGAGCGTTTCGGGGGCGTGAAACGCTACCTCGACAACGTCGTTGAGCAAGCCCGCAAGGATGGCTACACCGCGACCGTCTTCGGGCGCCGTCGCTACCTGCCGGAGCTGAACTCCGATAATCGCCTCGCGCGTGAGAATGCCGAACGTGCAGCGCTGAACGCTCCGATTCAGGGCACGGCTGCGGACATCATCAAGGTCGCCATGATTCGCGTGGATAGGGCGCTCGAGGGCATGCGCTCCCGCGTGCTGCTGCAGGTCCACGACGAACTTGTGGTGGAAGTCGCCCCAGGCGAGGCTGATGCGGTCCGCGAGATTCTAGAACGCGAGATGGATTCGGCCATCGAGCTCAACGTCCCGCTCGAGGTCTCCGCCGGTGCCGGTAAGGATTGGGATGCCGCAGCGCACTAAGGCCCGCGCACGCCTGGTAGCCCAGGGCATCGAGGACCACGGTATCCCGGCCTACGCGAAGGCGAAGTTAGAAAGGCAGTGGGCGGCGCTCGACTAGGCAATTAGCCAGCATGTCGAAGGGCGTTTGGCCCGTTGCCAAAACTGATATTCCTAGCACGCCGAGAACGACTGCCTCCACGTGTGGCACGCCGGTCAAAGAGATGAGCGTGAGAAGAATCCAGCTATTGCGCAGCGCGGCCGACCACCAGCCGGGCTTGTCAGTGATGACGCGCAACTGCAGCGACCATTTGCCCAGCGAGGTGCGTTTGCGTGCCTCACAGATAACGCGGTAGAGGTAGAACACGCTGGCAAGGGCCGCGATGTCGTAGATGGCGGCGGCGTGGCCTGTGATGGGGGCGTCGAAAAGCGCGTTGATGGTCCACCGCACCACCATGATGATGGCGGCGGCGAGGAAGGCATCAATCCACCACGCCACGACGCGGCGGAGGGTGATGCCCAAGCGCTCTTTAACCAAAAAATCCATGCGCTATAGATTACTCATAGTCGATTGCTGCTAAACGGCGGTGCAGATAAAAATGATGCTGCCGGGGAAGATTTCGCCGCGCTCGCGCGACCACTGGCCCCAGGTGATGTCGAGGTCTTGCGGCCACTCCGGCTCGAGGACGTCCTCGATGAGAAAACCGCCGCGGGTTTGTATGGCGCGCACCCAGTCGCCGAGTGTGCGGTGGAACTCCGCGTAGCTCAAGTTGCCATCAGCGTCGTGCTCTAAGTAGGCGCGGTCGAAGTAGGAAAGCTCAGCGGTGAGGTTTAGCGGGTCATCGGGGAAAATCCAGCGCATCGGGTGAGTAGCGGAGATGACCAAGCGCCCGCCCGGGCGCAACACGCGGCGGACCTCCGCGAGCGCCGCGTCTAAGTCAGCAATAAAAGGGAAAGCGCCGAAAGCGGAAAAGGCGATGTCGAAGGACTCGTCGGCATAGGGCAGCGCTAGGGCATCTGCCTGTACTAGCGGCAGGCCGCTCGGCGCGTGGGAAAGCATGCCGCGTGAGATATCGAAGCCGGTGGAAAAACCCGCCCTATCCTGCAACCACGCGGTACAAGGGGCTGAACCACAGCCAATCTCGAGCACGCGCGCGGCGGCGAGGAAGGCGGCGTCGCCAAGCAGGTGTGCGTCAGCCTCGTGCAGCATCTCCGGGCACCAATAAAAGGAGGAAAGATACTCCGGATGCGCGGCATGATAGGCCGCGGCATCGTTGTCCCAAAAGGATTGGTTCGCGCGGGAGGGAGTCTGCATGGATGAAGTCCTTGTGAAAATTGAAGTATTTGCCGTTTTAGCTGCGCGGATGTAGTATTGCACGGGCGTGTCTATGCCGTGGGTTGTCTAAGGCTTCCGTAGGAGGGCTTTATACATCGTCACGGCGGGATCGGAATCCATCCTAAACTATCGCTATTTTGCCTGTTTAGAGACGCTTTTCGAGAGACGCGTAACTGTCCATTTACGATCTCCTACATCAATTCGGAGCATTTCTACATATGCCAACTTCTAACACCCCTCAGGTTGCGATCAACGACATCGGAACCGCTGAGGACTTCCTCGCTGCCGTTGACGCCACCATCAAGTACTTCAACGATGGTGACATCGTCGAGGGCACCGTGGTCAAGGTTGACCACGACGAGGTCCTGCTCGACATCGGATACAAGACCGAAGGCGTCATCCCATCCCGCGAGCTGTCCATCAAGCACGACGTCGACCCAGATGAGGTCGTCCAGGTCGGCGATCAGATCGACGCACTCGTTCTCACCAAGGAGGACAAGGAAGGCCGTCTGATCCTGTCCAAGAAGCGCGCACAGTACGAGCGCGCTTGGGGCGCAGTCGAGGAGCTGCACGCCAAGGAAGAGCCAGTTACCGGTACCGTTATCGAGGTTGTCAAGGGTGGCCTCATCCTGGACATCGGCCTGCGTGGCTTCCTGCCTGCTTCCCTCGTCGAGATGCGTCGCGTCCGCGACCTGGAGCCGTACATCGGCCAGGAGCTGGAAGCAAAGATCATCGAGCTGGACAAGCAGCGTAACAACGTTGTTCTGTCCCGCCGTGCATTCCTCGAGCAGACCCAGTCTGAGGTTCGCTCCGAGTTCCTGCACCAGCTGCAGAAGGGCCAGGTCCGCAAGGGCGTTGTTTCCTCCATCGTCAACTTCGGCGCATTCGTCGACCTCGGCGGTGTCGACGGCCTGGTTCACGTTTCCGAGCTGTCTTGGAAGCACATCGATCACCCATCTGAGGTCGTCACCGTCGGTGACGAGGTCACCGTTGAGGTTCTCGACGTTGATCTCGACCGCGAGCGCGTCTCCCTGTCCCTGAAGGCTACCCAGGAAGATCCGTGGCGCGTATTCGCCCGCACCCACGCTGTGGGCCAGATCGTCCCGGGCAAGGTCACCAAGCTCGTTCCGTTCGGCGCATTCGTTCGCGTCGAGGAAGGCATCGAGGGCCTGGTTCACATCTCCGAGCTGGCTCAGCGCCACGTCGAGGTTCCGGACCAGGTTGTCACCGTTGGCCAGGAAGTCATGGTCAAGGTCATCGACATCGATCTCGAGCGTCGTCGTATCTCCCTGTCCGTTAAGCAGGCAGACGAGGACTACACCGAAGAGTTCGATCCGTCCAAGTACGGCATGGCTGACTCCTACGACGAGCAGGGCAACTACGTCTTCCCAGAGGGCTTCGACCCAGAGACCAACGAGTGGCTCGAGGGCTACGACGAGCAGCGTCAGGCTTGGGAGGCACGCTACGCAGAGTCCGAGCGTCGCTTCAACCTGCACACCGCTCAGATCGAGCGCAACCGTGCCGCAGCCGCTGAGGCTGCAGAGGCTAACGAGTCCTCCAACTATTCCTCCGAGTCTAACGATGCAGCTCCGGCATCCGAGGCTTCGGCTGAGGTTGGCGGCTCCCTGGCTTCCGACGAGCAGCTTGCTGCTCTGCGCGACAAGCTCGCTGGCAACTAATCCCAGCTAGCTCATAAAGGCCGCATCCTTCGTTTGTTTCCAAACGCGGGGTGCGGCCTTTTCGCGTACCCTGGCCAATTATGAAACTGATTGGTTTGACCGGTGGCATAGGAAGCGGAAAGTCCACCGTGGCCGAGCTTTTGGCAGAACGCGGCTGGAACGTGGTGGACGCAGATCAGATTGCGCGCGACATCGTCGAGCCGGGCCAGCCCGCCCTAGCGGAGCTGGCAGAATCTTTCGGTTCCGACATCCTCCAGGCGGATGGCAGCTTGAATCGAGGCTTGTTGGCACAGCGCGCGTTTGGCGACGCCGCCTCTACCGCGCGCCTCAACGAAATCACCCACCCGCGCATTGCGGCTGAGACTGAATCCCGTTTCGCGCAGGCCCGCAAACGCGGTGAAACTTTTACCGTCTATGACATGCCTTTGTTAGTGGATAAAGGCCTGCACCGCGACATGGACTATACGGTCGTGGTTGACGTCGCTGTTGAGGAGCGCGTGCGGCGCCTTGTCGAGTTCCGAGGTTTGGACGAGGAAGACGCGCAGCGTCGGATAGCGGCTCAGATCCCGGATGAGGAGCGCCTGGCCGCAGCGGATTTCGTCATCGACAACAACGGTGCGCGCGAGGATTTGGTGCCGCAAGTAGAGCGACTGGTGGCGGCCCTCGACGCGAAAATTTAAATTTTGTAGCGATGAATGTTAACGCTGCGCTTTAGCTGCGTTCACTTTTCTTTCCTATTGTCTCAATCTATGGGAACGTGGGATGTAGGACCTTTCGACAATCACGCGGCGTGCGACCTGCTCACCGCTATTCGTGATGGCTCCTTCGATTTCGAACGTTTCAAGCGCATGTGCGCCGCCCCGCAACTCGACGTCGACGAGGCCGAGATGGTCATTGCCCTTGGCATGTTGGCCAAGACCTCACCTGAACATTTGCCCCAGGGTGTTAGCGCAGAAAGCATCAACGCGCTCTACAAGCCGCAGTCGCGGGCGTGGTTACGCAAGCAGATAAACGCCACCCTCGACCCGGATTCCTCTTCCGTGTACGCACTGTGGGAACCGACCGGTGAGCTAGAGACGTGGATTATGGCTGTGCGCGCTGCCTTGCCCTAAAACGCTAGACTTGCGGGCATGGCATTTGCAGCGGAACATCCAATTTTGCCGGTCTCTGAGCATCGCCCAGTGGGCGAGGTGGAGCGTCGCTCCGCCGAATTCAAGGTGGAATCAGAGTTTGAACCCTCCGGAGACCAGCCCTCCGCCATCGCGGAGCTAGACGCGCGCCTGCGTCGTGGCGAAAGCGACGTTGTGCTCATGGGCGCTACCGGTACCGGCAAGTCGGCAACGGCGGCCTGGCTGATTGAGCAGCAGCAGCGCCCCACGCTGGTTATGGCGCCGAACAAGACCCTGGCGGCACAGCTTGCGAACGAGCTGCGCCAGCTCCTGCCGCATAACGCCGTGGAGTACTTCGTCTCTTACTACGACTACTACCAGCCCGAGGCCTATATCGCGCAGACCGATACCTACATCGAGAAGGATTCCTCCATCAATGAGGACGTCGAGCGGCTGCGTCACTCTGCCACTTCGTCGCTGCTGTCCCGCCGCGACGTCGTCGTAGTTTCCTCCGTTTCGTGCATTTACGGTTTGGGTACCCCGCAGTCCTACCTGGACCGCTCGGTGGTCATTGAGGAAGGCGAGGAGATCGACCGCGATCGCTTCCTGCGCCTTTTGGTAGATATCCAATACGAGCGCAACGACGTCGGCTTTACCCGCGGTACCTTCCGTGTCAAGGGCGATACCGTGGATATTATTCCGGCATATGAGGAGCGTGCGGTGCGCATTGAGTTCTTCGGCGACGATGTCGATGAGCTTTACTACATCCACCCGCTGACCGGTGACGTCTTAGAACGCGTCGACGAGGTGCGCATCTTCCCGGCGACGCACTACGTGGCGGGGCCGGAGCGCATGGCCAAGGCCGTGGAAGACATCAAGGCGGAACTGGCTGAGCGCCTGGAGGATCTAGAAAACCGCGGCAAGCTGCTCGAAGCCCAGCGCCTGCGCATGCGCACCGAGTATGACCTCGAGATGATCGAGCAGGTGGGCTTTTGCTCAGGCATCGAGAATTACTCCCGCCATATCGACGGCCGCCCGGCAGGTTCTGCGCCGGCCACGCTGCTGGATTACTTCCCGCAGGACTTCCTGACCATCATCGACGAGTCCCACGTGACGGTTCCGCAGATCGGCGGCATGTTTGAAGGCGATATGTCGCGTAAGCGCAACCTCGTGGAGTTTGGCTTCCGCCTTCCTTCGGCCACGGATAACCGCCCGCTGACCTTTGACGAGTTCGAAGAGCGCGTGGGCCAGACTGTCTATATGTCTGCTACTCCGGGCAACTACGAGCTGACTGCCTCCCAGGGCGAGTATGTCGAGCAGGTCATTCGCCCAACCGGCCTGATCGACCCAAAGGTGACGGTCAAGCCCACCAAGGGGCAGATCGACGATCTCATCGATGAGATCCGCACCCGTACCGCAAAGCAGGAACGCGTGCTCGTTACCACCCTGACCAAGCGCATGGCCGAGGACCTCACCGACTATCTCTTGGAACACGGCGTCAAGGTTCGTTACTTGCATTCGGACATCGACACCCTACAGCGCGTGGAGCTGCTGCGTCAGTTGCGCCTTGGTGAATACGACGTCCTCGTGGGCATCAACCTCTTGCGCGAGGGCCTTGACCTTCCGGAGGTTTCTCTGGTGGCCATCCTGGACGCGGATAAGGAGGGCTTCCTGCGCTCGACCACCTCGCTCATCCAGACTATCGGCCGTGCGGCTCGAAATGTCTCGGGCGAGGTCATCATGTACGCGGACAAAATCACCGAGTCCATGCAAGAGGCCATTGATGAGACCGAGCGCCGCCGTGAAAAGCAGATTGCCTATAACAAGGAACACGGCATCGACCCGCAGCCGCTGCGCAAGAAGATTGCGGACATCTTGGACCAGGTCTACGAATCCGATGGGGAAGAGCAGGACTCTGCCGACCCAGCGGCGATGGTGGACAAACCCGACGTTTCGAGCATGGCTGCCGACGAAGTGCAAAAGCTTATCGACGACCTCACCGCCCAAATGGGGGCTGCGGCCCGCGAGTTGAAGTTCGAATTGGCGGGTCGTTTGCGTGACGAAATTGCCGATTTGAAGAAGGAATTGCGTGGCCTGAAAGAGGCGGGAATCTAGTGTGCTGCGGTGACGACAAGCGGTGCCAAAAAGTGAGAAAAACAGCACTTTCCATTCGGGGTATAAAATGCCACGTTGCGCAACGGACAGGTCACAAAGTTGTTAAACTTACGTTTGCGCCTTTATAAGGATTAGCAATTTGCACATTCTGCATCATCATTTGGGGTATAAGGCCCCTGAAGAAAGGTCATCATGAGCGATTACAAGAAGATCGTGGTCGGCACTGACGGTTCCAAGTCCTCCCTCCTGGCAGTGGAGCGCGCCGCTAAGATCGCCGCCGCATTCGATGCAACTCTCATCATCGGTTGCGCTTACTACGAGAACCAGGAGCAGGCTTCCAAGACCCTGCGCCAGGATTCCGTGACCATTCTGGGTGACCAGAAGGCAGAGGCTAACCTCACCACCGGCAAGGAGCACGCTGAGAAGTTCGGTGCCACCAAGGTAGAGACCGCCGTCCGCCCGGGCACCCCGGTCCAGGCCCTGATGTCCATCGTTAATGACAATCAGGCTGAGCTGCTCGTCGTTGGTAACCGCGGCATCAACTCCCTGACCGGCCGCCTGCTGGGTTCCGTGCCGGCTGACGTTGCTCGTCAGTCTGACTGCGACGTTATGATTGTTCACACCGTGAGCTAATTTCTCGCTTTAAGAAAGCCCAGTCAGATTCCCTCGCGGGGAATCTGACTGGGCTTTTCGCTTGTGCTACTCGACGTCGTCGGACTCCGGTGCGTCCTTTGCAAAGGCCTCAGCCTCAAGCTCCGCCGAAATCTTGTGCATCTGTGCGGCGAGCTCCGAGCCGGAACCGCCCTGGATGAGGGGGATGCTAAACGAGCCTTCCTCGTTGGCGTCGGCAAGCGGGCCCAGTGAACCGTGGGAAAGCAACTGCTCCTGCGGCGAAAGGTTGCGGATGGCCACCGCGGCCACGCGGTCTGGGTGCTCGTTCGCGGCATCACCGTAGGTGAGCGGATCGTGCTGGCCATCGTCACCGATGAGCAGCCACTTCATCCATGGAAAGGCGATAAAGAGGTTACGCAGCTGCACGCGCTTGTGCTCTTGGCCGTTGCGGAAAAGCCCGGTGGGGGTAGGGCCCCAGTCAGTCAGCAGGAGTGGACCACGCGGGAAGCCGTTGTGCTCCATGAAGCTGACCAAGGTGTCGTAGGTATTCCACGCGCCGGTGGACAGATAGATGAAAGGCATCTCTGGGTGCTGTTCCTGCAACTGCTGATAGAAGCGCGCCATGCCTTCAACCGGCTGGCGGGAGTTGGTGCGCTTGACCCAAGAGTTCCAGGCCGCTGTCATCGCACGCGGCAGCCACGTCACCATGACGGTGTCATCGATATCGCTGACGACGCCCAGCGGGGAGTCCTCAGACACGATGAGCACCTCGGAGGTAATAGGCTCGGCGCCGTCTGCCTCGATGACTACCTCGTGCCAGCCGGCACCTAGGCCATGCTCGTGTACCAAGATATCGAGATAGCCGTTGTAATTGGTCCGGCCGTGGACGGTCTTGCCATTGACCGTGACACGGACGTCGAGGTTGTTTACCTGAATCGTGAAAAACTGACGGTAACCGCGCTGCGCCCACGTCTCGGTGGCTTCGGCCGCTGGATCGTGCATGAGCACGCGGCCCAAAACGTGGACGAATTCCGTGTTGCCGTATCCGGCATAACCCGTAAGTTTCGGCGTCCAGCCTTTGCGGGTGGTGCGCTCTAGCGCCGCCCTATTTGTGGCGCGTTCAATTTTGCGTGCGATGTCAGATAGAGCCATGCCCACCAGACTAGTGGAAAGTCTCTTGGAAACGGCCGGCCAAGGTCAGCGTCTGCGTCGCACGCGTGAGCGCAACGTAGAGATTTTGCAGGCCCTGTGGCGAGGCGGCCACGATGGCATCAGGGTCAACGACCACCACGTGGTCGAATTCGAGCCCCTTGATCTCCTCGACGTTCTCGCGCGTGATGACGGCGTTCAAGCGCCCGTCGGCATCGGTGAAAGTCCCCGGTGCGTGCGTTGCTGGCTGCGCGGTGAAGACGACTTCCGCGCCGTCGCGGACCGCCACGGCGGGAGCTGCCTCGGGGTTAATGAGCTCGAGGAGGGAATTGGCCAGCTCGGTAATCGGCTGCGGCGTGCGGTAGTTCACGGTCAGCTTGTGGTGGCGGAAGCGCTGGGCCACGAAGGGTTCAAGCGCTTCGGCCCAATCGTCTACGCCAGCGGGCGCTCCGGTTTGCGCGGTATCGCCCACGAGCGTCATCCAGCGCGACGGGCTGCGGCGAAAGAGCATGCGCCATTCCATCGGGCTTAATTCCTGTGCCTCGTCGACGATGATGTGGCCGTAGGCCCATGTGTAGTCTTCCTGGGCACGTTGCGCGGTGGTGCGGTTATCGCGCACCTCTTGGCGGCGGGCAAGGGTCTCAGCGTCGATGACGTCGTGTGCAGACAGGATTTCGGCGTCGAACATGTCATCGTCGTTATCCGTGGAATCGGAGGAGGACAAGATGTCGAGCGCGTCTTCGGCGTCGGCAACTTGCTCGCGCCAGGCCTGATCCGCGGCAGCCTTTTCCTCCTCTGGGTTCGGCATTCCGATGAGTACCGCGAGCTCGTCGAGGAGCGCGGCGTCGGAAGGCGCCCAGGCGTCGCCCTGCACGCGGTACAGGCCGTCGCGGGTTTCGGCGTCGTAGTCCGGTGCCGCGGCGTCGATAAGCGCACGCGAAGATAGCAAATCCGCCAGTACTGCGCGCGGATCCAGGGTAGGCCAGAACTCGTCGATGAGCTCGCGCACTTGCGGTTCCTCCGCCAGGTCATCGTGGAGCTGGTCGATGTCCGCGCGTGAAAGCAGGTTCTTGCCACCTAGTGGGTCGGCACCAATCTTTTCTGCCATCTGCTGGGCGAGTGACTCCGTGAGATGTTCGGCGAAGGCTGCCTGCGCGTCATTGTGCGGCTTGCGCGAACGCCGCGCGCGGGTGCGGGCTGCCTTAATCATCGCGGGGTCGACGGTCAGCTCCAAGTGCTCCGCGCGAATGCGGCGCGGGCCTTCTGGAAGCGTCTGGTAGTTTTTCACCGCGGCTGCGAGAATTTCCACCATCGCCTCCGAGCCTTTGATTTCGCGCGCGGCCAAAGATTCTTGGTGGGTGGGGCGAACGCCGGGGAAGAGTTCACCGATGGTGGAAAGAACCACGCCGGTTTCACCCAGTTCTGGAAGGACGCGCGAGATGTAGTCAAGGAAGGTGGAATTAGGCCCTACGATGAGCACGCCCGTGGCCGCCAGCTGCTCGCGATGGGTGTAGAGGAGATAAGCCACGCGGTGCAAAGCGACTGCGGTCTTGCCCGTGCCGGGACCACCTTCGACCACGAGTACGCCCCGGGTGTTATCGCGGATGATCTCGTCTTGCTCGCGCTGAATGGTCTCCACGATGGATTCCATGTGGCCGGTGCGAGCACGCTGCAACGCGTGATAGAGCGCGGACTCACTGGCGACGCCCGCGGTTTCTTCCGCCGCGCCAGCACCGGAGAGGACTTCATCGTTGATATCAGTTACGGTTCGGCCCTTGGTACGGATGTGGCGGCGGACCGTAACGCCCTCTGGCTGCGCAGTGGTGGCCAGGTAGAAAGGACGTGCCATAGGCGCGCGCCAGTCCAGCAGGAGAGTGCGGTAATCCTCTTCGCGGGCATCCAGGCCCATCCTGCCGATGTAGCGGCGGTCTAGGCCTTCTGCGGTGGGATTATCGCCTGGGGCATCGATATCGATGCGGCCGAAGACGAGGCCTAGCTGCGCGAGATTTAGGCGGTCCAGCTTGGCCTGCAGGCCGTGGTACTCCGTTTCACGGCGGACCAAGGCATCCGCATCAGGCGTGTGCGGGTCCACTGCGGCCTGCACCTCGTTGAGGCGTTCGTTGGCTTGGGCGACCTCGTGGTCGAGCCTTGAAAAGAGGCTGTCAACGTAGGCCTGCTCAGCGGCAATCTCCTGTGCTACCTGCTCGTTCTGCGGGTGATTTGGGCTATTTTCTGGGGAGGCCACGACGGCTAATACACCTCAATACGCGAAGAGATTGATAAAACGACAACGGCCCAGCATACCTTGCTGGGCCGTTGGAGGTTAAAGGCTTAGTTCAGGCGGTCACCGAACTTGTTGATTGCCTTGTCGAGCTTCTTGGAAGCTTGCTTCTGCAGCTTCTCAGCGCGCTTGGAAGCCTTCTTTGCAGCACGCTTGTTGGCCTTGGTATCAACCTGTGCGCGAGCGAAGTCAGCGCGCTCCTGTGCCTTGGAAGCTGCCTTCACAGCGTTCTTGCGAGCCAGCTCAGCGTTTTCCTGGGCGGTGGACAGCCAGTCCTCCTTGTTGTCATCGATGAAGCTCTTTGCCTGCTCGGCGCTGTCCTCGATGAAGGAGCGAGCGGAATCCACCAGGTCCTTGCCGGTTGCCTGCCAGTCATCCTTGTTGTCATCGACGTATTCCTTAGCGCCCTCGAACCAATCGCTGGCCTTGGTGGAGAACTCGTCGGCGCGGTCGGAGAGGTTATCAGCGAACTTCTGCTGCTCGGACTTGGTCGGCAGAGCCTTCTGGATCTTCTTGTTGGTGCGCTCGGCGGACTTGGATGCGCGCCATGCCAGGGACGGCTTACCCTCGGTGTCCTGGGTAGCGATGAACAGTGCGCCAAGCAGAGCGGTGTTGGTAATGAAACCGTTGCGGCGATTGTTCTTCTCCTCAGAATCCTCTGCTTCCCAGAAGGCGTTGCGGCCGAGGAGATTAGGCAGGGTAGAAAGCGCCAACACTGCTGCGGAGGTGCGCGGTGCCTTGCCCAGCGCCAGGGTGGAGCCGGCGCCGACCTTCAGGCCGCCGACTGCGCGGGCAGCCAGCTCTGGGTCGTTCGGGATGTAACCGGCGTACTGTGCCGGGACAACCTTGCGCAGACGCTGCAGAACGGACTCGGTCTCGGCTACGTGGTCGGAGGCGTTACGCAGGGTATCGACGCCGTCCCAGACAAAAACAGAAGCCAGCATAGGGCGAGCAAACTTACGAATCACTTGTTACTCCATTCGTTGAGATTCATTGAGTAAAGTAATGAACTTCTCACCAGTGTACGGAAAACGCCGACCGCTGTGGGCGGAAACCGTGCTTATCCACCCACCACTTGGTGCGCAAAGGTCGCATCTACCAGCGGCGCTGCCACCATTCAGCAAGTTTTGGACGCTCCTCACCCAAAGTGGTGGACTTGCCGTGGCCGGGTCGCACGATGGCGGAATCTGGGTAGACATCGAAGATGCGCTCGTTGACGTCTTTATAAAGGCGTACAAAGTCACCCTCCGAATCGGTGCGGCCCACACCGCCGGGGAAGAGGCTGTCGCCCACGAAGAGATTCGTGGTTCCATCGATATCGACGGCGATGGCGACGCCGCCTGGGGTATGGCCGCGCAAAATAATCGCCGGGAATTCGTGGCCTGCGAAAGTCAGTGTGTCTCCCTGCTTCAACTCGACGTCGACAGGCGCCGGCATCGCAGGGGAGTCGAGGAAGGAGGCGTAGTGGGTAGCGCCGGTAGCTTTGATTACTTCCTTAGTGGCGCGGACATGGTCCCAGTGGCGGTGGGTAGTAAGCACGGCGCTAATGCGTACGCCGTTTTCCTTGGCCAGGTTGAGGAGGGCGGGCGCGTCATCGGCGGCGTCGACAAGCAGTGCTTCTTCGCCGGCACAGATGAGGTAGCAGTTGTTGTCCATCTCGGACACGGAAATACTTTTGAGCTTTAGTGCGTTATTCATGTGTCCAACCCTACGGGTAGATTTCGAGATAGACATTTTTCACTGGTCTGGCCGCTTATCCCCAACAGAACCTAGGATGGGCGCGAAGCTAGGCTGACAAAGGAGGAAATAAGTGGCTGATCGTTTGGTCGTACGCGGTGCTCGCGAGCACAATCTCAAGGGCGTCGATATCGACCTGCCGCGCGACAAGATGGTGGTCTTTACCGGCCTTTCCGGTTCCGGCAAGTCATCGTTGGCTTTTGACACTATCTTCGCGGAAGGCCAGCGGCGCTATGTTGAATCGCTGAGCTCCTACGCCCGCATGTTCCTAGGCCAAATGGACAAGCCTGACGTCGAATTCATTGACGGTCTTTCTCCCGCGGTCTCGATTGACCAGAAGTCCACCAACCACAACCCGCGTTCTACGGTGGGCACCATCACGGAGATCTACGACTATCTGCGCCTTTTATTCTCCCGCGCGGGCACGCCGCATTGCCCGAAGTGCGACGCCGTGATTGAGCGTCAGACCCCGCAGCAAATCGTGGACACAGTGCTTGAACTCGAGGAAAAGCTAAAGTTCCAGGTCCTGGCTCCCGTGGTGCGCCACCGCAAGGGCGAGTTTGTGGATCTCTTTGCCGATCTTGCGTCGCAGGGCTTTTCCCGCGTGCGGGTTGATGGCGAGGTTTATCAATTAACTGAGCCACCGACGCTGAAGAAGCAGATCAAGCACGATATTGACGTGGTGGTGGACCGTTTGCAGGTCAAGGCCTCACAGAAGCAGCGTCTGACCGATTCTGTCGAAACTGCGCTCCGCCTGGCAGATGGTCTCGTTACCCTCGACTTCATCGATCGCCCCGAGCTCACTCATACCTACTCGGAGAAGGCCGCCTGCCCCAATGGCCACACCCTAACCATCGAGGAATACGAGCCGCGTGCGTTTTCCTTTAACGCGCCTTTCGGCTCTTGTCCAGAATGTGACGGTCTAGGTACCCGCCTCGAGGTCGACGTAGATCTGCTGATTCCGGACCCTGACGCCCCGGCAGTCGACGCCATCCAGCCGTGGCATTCCAGCCCGAATTCGCGCTACTTCGTCAAGCTCGTCGAGGGGCTTGGTAAGACGTTGGGCTTTGATCCGCAGACTCCGGTCTCACAGCTGACAAAGCAGCAGCGCGATGCCCTGATTTATGGCACCGACGTGGAAGTAAACGTGCGCTATAAAAACCGCTACGGCAGGCAGCGCAACTGGTCCGCTCCCTTTGAGGGGGCGATCGGCTTCTTGGAGCGCAAGCTCGAGCAGGCCGATTCCGAGTCGCAGAAGGACCGCCTGCTGCAGTACACCCGCCGGGTGGCTTGCAATACCTGTAATGGCACGCGCCTACGCCCGGAGATCTTGGCTGTGCGGCTTGCCTCCACCGCGCACGGCGAGAAGTCCATCGCGGGGCTGTCCGCGCTGTCTATCGAAGAGGCCGCGGAATTCCTCGACTCGCTCGTACTGGGGCACCGCGAGGAAATCATCGCTGGCGCCGTATTGAAGGAGATTCAGGCCCGCCTGCGATTCCTACTCGACGTGGGTCTGAATTACCTCACCTTGGATCGTGGCGCTTCCACGCTTTCTGGTGGTGAGGCGCAGCGCATCCGCCTGGCAACCCAGATTGGTTCGGGTCTGGCTGGCGTGCTGTATGTGCTGGATGAGCCTTCCATTGGTCTGCACCAGCGCGACAATCAGCGCCTCATCGCTACTTTGAAGCGCCTCCGCGACATCGGCAATACGTTGATTGTGGTTGAGCACGATGAAGACACCATCCGCGAGGCCGACTGGCTTGTTGATGTTGGCCCGCGCGCCGGCGAGTACGGCGGCGAGGTTGTCTATCAAGGCGAGCCCGCCGGCATCATGGATAAGGAAGAATCGCTTACGGGTCAGTATCTGTCTGGCAAGCGCGTGCTGGCGGTGCCGGATAAGCGTCGCGAGATTGACCCTGAACGCAAGCTCAAAGTAGTCGGTGCTCGGGAAAACAACCTGAAGGGCATCGACGTTGAGATCCCGCTGGGCGTGCTTTGCTGCATCACCGGTGTATCGGGTTCTGGCAAGTCCACTGTGGTCAACCAGATTCTGGCAAAGACGCTGTCCAACAAGCTCAACCGTGCGCGCCAGGTGCCAGGCCGCGCCAAGCGCGTCGAGGGGGTCGAGCACCTCGACAAGCTGGTGCAGGTGGACCAGAGCCCGATCGGCCGTACCCCGCGTTCCAACCCGGCTACCTACACCGGTGTATTCGACAAGATTCGCAACCTCTTTGCGGAGACCCAAGAGGCAAAGGTGCGCGGATACAAGCCAGGCCGTTTCTCCTTTAACGTAAAGGGTGGCCGCTGCGAGGCCTGCCAGGGTGACGGCACGTTGAAGATCGAGATGAACTTCCTGCCGGACGTTTATGTCCCGTGTGAGGTCTGTGAGGGTGCGCGCTATAACCGGGAAACCCTGGAGGTCCTCTACAAGGGCAAGAACATCGCTGAGGTCCTCAACATGCCTATCTCCGAGGCCGCCGAGTTCTTCGAGCCGATCACCTCGATTCACCGTTACCTCGCCACGCTTGTCGACGTCGGACTGGGCTATGTTCGCCTAGGCCAAGCGGCCACCACGCTGTCTGGCGGCGAGGCGCAGCGCGTGAAGCTTGCTGCAGAGCTGCAAAAACGCACCAAGGGGCGCACCGTCTACATTCTGGACGAGCCAACCACGGGCCTGCACTTCGAGGACATTCGCAAGCTCATGCTGGTTATCCAAGGGCTGGTGGACAAGGGCAACTCGGTTCTTATCATCGAGCACAACCTTGACGTGATTAAGGCCGCTGACTGGATCGTGGACATGGGCCCCGAAGGCGGAAATGGCGGCGGTCGCGTCGTAGCCGAGGGCACTCCAGAAGATGTCGCAAAGGTGGAAGGCTCCTATACAGGTCAGTTCCTGAAGGAGCTCCTGTAGTCACCTCTGGCAGTGAGCGCGTAATTAGTTGCGCGTGGCGATTTGGCTCTGCGTGAAGTGGGGGTTATACTAATCAGCACTACCGCCCGTAGGGCCTTCTCCAGGAGGCTACGGGTCACAAGCGGAGTTTCTCCCACCTGAAGCCGCGAATCTCTTTGGTTCGAAGGATAAAGGTAAAAGGGTTGAGGTTAATACCTCGGCATTTTTGTGAGAACTCCCGGCTGCCTTATGGCAGACCGGGTTTTTCGTTTGTGGTCTCGGTAGGCACATCACTAACCCACCCCCTTAATCGAGGAGAACCACAATCAGCGCTGAAGCTCGCATCAATGAGCGCATCCGAGTACCCGAGGTCCGTCTAGTTGGCCCCGGTGGTGAACAGGTGGGCATCGTCCGTACTGATGATGCTCGCAAGCTTGCATATGAAGCAGACCTTGATCTTGTTGAGGTTGCGCCTAATGCAAAGCCGCCCGTAGCCAAGATCATGGACTACGGAAAGTTTAAGTACGAGCAGGCTCAGAAGGCTCGCGAAGCCCGCAAGAACCAACAGCAGACTGTGGTCAAGGAACAGAAGTTCCGTCCGAAGATCGATGATCACGATTATGAGACCAAGAAGGGCAACGTGGTGCGCTTCCTGGAGAAGGGTTCCAAGGTCAAGGTAACCATCATGTTCCGTGGCCGCGAGCAGTCGCGTCCGGAGCTTGGTTTCCGCCTGTTGGAGCGCCTCGCCGAGGATGTCGCTGAGTACGGCTCCGTCGAGTCCCGCCCCAAGCAGGATGGTCGCAACATGACCATGGTTCTGGGACCCGTCCGCAAGGGCAAGAAGTAGACCAAACTCCACTTAGGATTTAAGGACTTAATTCTCATGAAGCAGAAGACCCACAAGGGCACCGCCAAGCGCATCAAGGTGACCGGTTCCGGCAAGCTGCGCCGTGAGCAGGCTGGCCGCCGCCACCTGCTGGAGGGCAAGCCATCCAAGCAGACCCGTCGTCTTAAGGGCACCAAGGACGTTGCACCTTCCGACGTCAAGCGCGTAAAGCGCCTGCTCGGCCGCTCCTAATTAGCGCCGAATCAACCCACTTACTAGACCCACACAAGATAAGGAAGTAATACTGTGGCACGAGTAAAGCGCTCAGTTAACGCCAAGAAGAAGCGTCGCGCGATTCTGAAGTCCGCTAAGGGCTACCGCGGCCAGCGTTCCCGCCTGTACCGTAAGGCTAAGGAGCAGTGGCTGCACTCCATGACTTACGCTTACCGCGATCGTCGCGCTCGTAAGTCTGAGTTCCGTAAGCTGTGGATCCAGCGCATCAACGCCGCTGCCCGCATGAACGACATCACCTACAACCGCCTCATCCACGGCCTGCGCCTGGCTGAGATCGAGGTTGACCGCAAGATCCTCGCTGAGCTTGCAGTCAACGACTTCGAGGCATTCTCCGCACTGTGCGAGGCAGCCAAGGCTGCTCTGCCGGAGGACATCAACGCTCCGAAGGCTGCCTAATTAAATAGGTATGCGCAAAGCGTATTGCTTTTAAAGCTCCCGCTATCGCTTTCCGTCAATTATGGCGTGAAAGGGTAGAGGGAGCTTTTTATGTTGTGTTGTCTGCGCGTCTAGCCGTTTGGGGATTTTTCCCCAGCTTTCTATACCCATCTAGGAAGTCGCAGTTAGCTCGTGCTAGTTTGTCTGTGACACACGGCGCGGACTTTTCCGGCGTGTACTCCTTTTCATCTTTTGCCCATTTCTCAGGAGCCTTCTATGACCTATCCAAACAACGGAAACCCTCAAGGCTACGGCAACCAGCCGCAGAACCCGTTTGGCCAGCAGCCGCAGCAGTTCAACAACAACGCTCCTACGCCTGCTCCATACCAGGGCGGTCAGCCACAGTTCGGCCAGGCCTACCCAGTTCAGCAGTACCCAGCAGGCGTTGAGCAGAAGTCCTGGGTTGCAGCGATGCTGCTGGCTTTCTTCTTCGGATACTTGGGCGCACACAACTTCTACTTGGGCAAGACCAACCGCGGTATCGCACAGCTGATTACCTTCGTGGTTTCCGCTGTGACCCTCATCGTGATCATCGGCTTTTTCATCGGTGGCGCCCTCGAGATCTGGGCATTCGTCGAGTTCATCATGATCATCGCGGGTGCCGGCGGCTACGACCGCGATGGCCGCGGTATCCCGCTGCGTCGCTAAGCGTTTGCTCACTTAAAGCCCGAGCTCTAATACTTGCCCACTACGGCTTTTGCTGTGGTGGGTTTGGTGGTTTTCTGGGGCTTTTGGTGCTTTTGGGGTGTGGCTTAATCCTTTTGGTGTGTGGGGCGTATGCGCTGCTAGATTTGGGGCTATGGAATTGGACTTTGAATCTGCTTTTACTGAGAGAACCCCGCGCATCGTTAATGCGGTCAAGCTGCACCGCGCGGCTAATAGGCGCAAGGCCAAGCAGTTCATCATTGAGGGCGAAAATGCGGTGGACGCGGCAGTGTCCACCGGTGCCGCAACCGATGTCTTCGTCACCGAGAAAGCGGCTGAGCGTTTCGCAGACATCGTCACCGCTGCCGGCTACATGGATGTCTACGTCCATCCCATCACGGATAAAGCAGCGCGCCACATGTCTGATACCGCAAGCACCACCGGGCTATTTGCCCTCTGCAAGCCGGTGCTGTGGTCAGTGGGCAAGATTCTCAACGCCAAACCACGTCTGGTCTCGGTTCCGGTCTTGACCTCGGAGCCAGGCAACGCGGGTACCTTGATCAGGACTTCTGACGCCATGGGCGCCGATGGCGTCATCTTCGCCGGCGAGACCGTGGATCCCCTAGGCTGCAAGGTGGCGCGTTCCTCAGCAGGTTCGCTCTTCCACGTTCCCGTTGCGCGCGACCCTAACATCAAGGACGTCCTAGGCCAGTTGCGCAAGTCTGGTATGCAGATTCTTGCCACCGCAGCCGACGGCGAGGTCGACCTTGCGGAGGCAGATCTCAGCCAGCCCACCGCGTGGCTATTCGGCAACGAGGCACACGGGCTGGGGGAGCTGCTCGACGAGGCAGATATGCGCGTGCGCATTCCTAT
This sequence comes from Corynebacterium sp. HMSC076D02, assembly GCF_001813815.1. Taxonomy (NCBI): domain Bacteria; kingdom Bacillati; phylum Actinomycetota; class Actinomycetes; order Mycobacteriales; family Corynebacteriaceae; genus Corynebacterium; species Corynebacterium sp. HMSC076D02. The sequence continues at coordinate 19,727 of NZ_KV814082.1, read as the reverse complement.
TTTGGGCCGCGCGGAGTCGCTGAATCTCGCCACCGCCGCTTCTATATGTCTTTACGAATCTGCGAAGTCTCATAGCCGCTAGCTGGTGCCCCTGCTGGCTTCTTGTGACGGTCACTACGGTATGATTAGCGCCGTTAGTTTTCGCGCAAGAAGAAGGTTTCAAGGCACGTGTCCGACACATCTCAGATCGAATTGACCGAAGCCGCGCTGGGCGCGGCTGCCGATTCCGCCATAGCTGCATTTGACGCTGCTACAAGCCTCGATGAGCTGGCTGCCGCTCGCCGCGAGCACTTGGGCGAGCAGGGCTATATCCCACAGGCACGCACCATGCTCGGCAGCCTGCCAAAGGACCAGCGCAAAGACGCAGGCAAGAACGTCAACATGGCCCGCGGTCGCGTCGAAAAGCGCTTTGCTCAGGTCCAGCAGCAGCTGGAAGCAGAGGCCCGGAAGGCGCAGCTGGCGGCAGAGACCGTCGACGTGACCATCCCGACCACCCGCACTCAGACCGGTGCACTGCACCCAATTACCGCGCTGTCGGAGCGCATTGCCGACATCTTCGTTGGCATGGGCTGGGAGATCGCCGAGGGTCCTGAGGTCGAGGCGGAGTACTTTAACTTCGACGCCCTGAACTTCAAACCTGACCACCCGGCACGTACCCTGCAAGATACCTTCCACGTGGGTAAGGAAGATTCGCGACAGGTTCTGCGCACGCACACCTCACCGGTGCAGGTACGCACCATGTTGGACCGCGATGTCCCGCTCTACATTGCTTGCCCGGGCCGTGTTTTCCGCACCGACGAGCTCGATGCCACCCACACCCCAGTCTTCCACCAGGTCGAGGGCCTGGCAGTGGACAAGGGGCTTACCATGGCACACCTGCGCGGCACTCTGGATCACCTGGCGAAGGTACTGTTTGGCCCAGAGACCAAGACGCGCATGCGCACCAACTACTTCCCATTCACCGAGCCTTCCGCTGAGGTTGACGTTTGGTTCCCGAACAAGAAGGGCGGCGCCGGGTGGATCGAGTGGGGCGGCTGCGGCATGGTCAACCCGAACGTCCTGCGCGCAGTAGGCGTTGACCCGGAGGAATACACCGGATTCGCTTTTGGCATGGGCTTGGAGCGCACCCTGCAGTTCCGCAACGGCCTGACCGATATGCGCGACATGGTCGAAGGCGACGTTCGTTTCACCCTGCCGTTCGGCGTCCAGGCATAACCGTTTACCCCGCAATTAGGAAGGAATCTAGACACAATGCTTATTTCCCAGAGCTGGGTAACCAGGTTGCTTGGCGCGAAAAATCCCGGCTGGTCCGTCACCCCGGAAGAACTCGACGCTGGTTTCGTTCGCGTCGGCTTTGAGACCGAGGGCTACGAGGGCCTGCCAGAAATCACCGGCCCGCTCGTTATCGGCCACGTTGACTCCTTCGAGGAGCTCGAGGGCTTCAAGAAGCCCATCCGCTACTGCCAGATCAATGTCGGCGACGCTAACGGCACCGGCGAGCTGCAGGGCATCATCTGTGGCGCTCGTAACTTCCGCTTGGGGGACTACGTCGTAGTCTCCCTGCCGGGCGCAGAGCTGCCAGGCGGCTTCAAGATCTCCGCACGTGAGACCTACGGCAAGATCTCTGCGGGCATGATGTGCTCCGCGGCCGAGTTGGGCATCGCTGAGAAGTCCGATGGCATCATCACCTTGGGCGAGGAGTTCGCGGACAAAGTCGGCCAGGATGCCCGTCCGTTCTTGGGGCTGGACGATACTGTCTTCGACGTCAACATCACTCCGGACCGTGGCTACGCGCTTTCCCTGCGCGGCCTCGGCAGCGAGGTTGCTTCGGCCTTCGGCCTTGATTACGCGTGCCCGGCGCAGGACCCTTCCGTTGCTGGCATCGATGTCAGCGCCGTGCCGGAGGCTAGTGGCTCACTCAACAATGTTGAGCTGCGCGAGGAGACCAAGGCACAGCGCTTTGGCCTGCGGAAGGTCACTGGCATTGACCCGACCGCGCGCACTCCGTTCTGGATGGAGCGCGAGCTCATGCTGGCAGGCCAACGCCCTGTTAACCCCGCAACCGACGTAACCAACTACGTCATGCTGCTGCTCGGCCAGCCGATGCACGCTTTCGACGCCGATCAGATTTCTGGTGACCTTGTTGTACGTAACGCGCAGGCAGGGGAGAAGTTCGAGACCCTCGACCACGTCGAGCGCACCCTCGACGCCGAAGACGTAGTCATCTGCGACGACAACGGCATCCAGTCTCTGGCCGGTGTGATGGGCGGAACGAGCTCGGAGATTACCGAGGGCGAAAACGGCACCACCAACGTCTACTTCGAGGCCGCGAACTGGGATTCCATCACCGTGGCTCGCACCTCGCGCCGCCACAAACTGTCTTCTGAGGCATCCCGTCGCTTTGAGCGAGGCGTAGATCCGGCCATCGTTGAGGTCGCACTCGACGTCGCCTGTGCACTGCTCGTGCAGATCGCTGGCGGAACCATCGAGGCCGGCCGCACCCTGGTCGGCGAGGTCGCTCGCCCGCAGCAGATCACCATGCGCGCCACCAAGCCGAGCGAGTACGCCGGTGTTGAATACTCCCGTGAGACCGTCGTGAACCGTCTCCAAGAGGTCGGCTGCGAGGTTGAGGAGTCCGGTGACAACCTGCTGGTTACCCCGGCTACCTGGCGCACTGACATCACCATGGATGTTGACCTCATTGAGGAGGTGCTGCGTCTGGAAGGCCTAGAGGATATCCCGACCATCCTGCCGACCCCAGTTGGTGGCCGTGGTCTGACCCCGGCACAGAAGCGTCGCCGCGCTATCGGCCATGGCCTGGCATATGCAGGCTACGCCGAGGTGCTTCCTTCGCCGTTTATCGCCAACAACACCTTCGACGTCTGGGGTCTGGAAGGCGATGACGAGCGCCGCAAGACCGTTTCCGTGCAGAACCCGCTCGAATCAGACAAGGCAATTCTGAGCACCACCTTGCTGCCGAACATGCTCGAAGCAGTTGCACGCAACGTCGCCCGCGGCCGCAACGACCTTGCGCTGTTCGGCCTGCAGCAGGTTTCCTTCAAGCGTGCGGATGCTTCCGCAATGCCTTCCGTTGAGGAGCGTCCAAGCGACGCCGTCGTTCAGGAGCTGCGCGACTCCCTGCCGTACCAGCCGCTGCACGTGGCCACCGTTGCTACCGGCAACGTCGAGCACGAGGGCCCCTGGGGCAAGGGTCGCGCCTACACCTACGCCGATGCCATTGAGTCTGCGCGCCTGGTCGCTCGCGCGGCCGGCGTAGAGATCGAGGTAGAGGCTGCCTCCGAGCTGCCGTGGCACCCGGGCCGTTGCGCAGCGATTAAGGCTGTCGTCGATGGTGAAAGCGTCGTCGTGGGCCATGCAGGCGAGCTGCATCCAGAGATTCTCGAGGCACTGAACCTGCCGGCACGCACCTGCGCGATGGAGATGGATGTAAACGCGCTGCCTACTGAGGAGATGTTCCCGGCTCCGGTTCTGTCTGCATTCCCGGCACTGCACCAAGACATCGCGTTGGTAGTCGACGAAGACACTCCTGCTGAGTCCGTGCGTAAGGTCGTGGAGGAAGGCGCCGGCGAACTGCTCGAGGGCGTTGAGCTTTTCGACGTCTTCCGCGGTGAGCAGCTCGGTGAGGATAAAAAGTCACTAGCCTTCCAGCTGATCTTCCGTGCCTCCGACCGCACGCTGACCGACGAGGAAGCAAGCGAGCACCGCCTGGCTGCAGCGAAGTTGGCCGAGCAGCGTTTGGGCGCTCAGATGCGCGCTTAAACGAGGCTTTAAACCCGCGCGTTGAGTCGCGCTAAGGACCGTGCAGATCACTTCTAATTATGGGTGACTGCTCGGTCCTATTCTTATGAATCCTTAATGATGTGAGCTATGATTACCCAAGTTATTGGGTCTGACTTGAAACCGGCAGTTTTTCTCTCTCGCTGCTGGGAAAGTAGGTGCTGGTGCTAGAGTATGCCGTCTTCTATTTCACTATCTGCATGCTGCTAGCCAGCGTCCTGGTCGCCGGCGTCTGCGTGGGATGCCTGGTGGCCACCCGCTCCCAAGTCTTCAAACTGTTGGCGGTATTCTTCGGCGTCTATGCCTTCGATATAGCGCTTGTCTTTCGAACGCAGTTCATCCACGGCGGGATGGCTAACCGTGAGGTTTCTGTTTACGCAATTACGGCGCCTTTCGAGTCGATATTGCTGGGTGGCGTGATGATGGCTGTGATGGCCATCGTGGTGCAGCGCTACTTAAATGGCTGGCGCTTTCTGCCGCATGCCTGCGTCGGGTTGTTCCTGATAGGCAGCGTCGCGGCCTTGTGGGCAGTAGAGGACCCGGCACTACGCCAGTTCCTTTTCTTCAACATGCGGCCTATCACGCTGACATTTCTGCTTTGCTATGGCTTTGGCTGCTACTTGCGCGCGAATGATCCCGCGGAGCGCGCACGCCTTTATTCCTACCGCCATCTCTTCTTCCAGGTCGCTATCTGTGCCGTGCTGGTGGTGGCAGAGAACGTTTACTATCAGCTCATCTTTGACTGGGAGGCTGCCGGGCCCGATGTGCTCTCATTCTTGCCGGAGCGCAATTTTATGGAAAACGTTCTAATCGTTGCCATCGGCTGGGCGGTCATCTCTCATGCGCGAGTGGTTCTGCGCCACGTTGGTGCGGATGCGGCGGTCAAGCCAATCGCAGATGCGGCAGCGGATGACTTTCATGAGCGCAGCCTTGAGCGATTTTCGGAGGTCCATGGCCTTTCGAAGCGCGAGCGTGAAGTGGCCGGCCTGGTGCTTGCCCGCAAGAGCAATCGCGAAATCGCGGACGAACTCGGCATCTCGCTTTCTACCGTAAAGGTCCACGTTCACAACATTTTGAAAAAGACATCCTACGAGTCTCGTGACCTATTGGTTGAGGGGTACTGGTCAGGGGTAATGTAACCGGCTTTTGCTCGCGTTTGGGCAGCGGTTTAAACCGGGTCAATTTGTAGGTTGCGTTACCGTCTCTAGAAAAAGGGATGGATGTCACATTCTAAACCTTGCGTGTAAACCTGCACTTCAAAGGCGGTTTAAATCGGGTTTAGTGGCGGTCAACGCTGGATTTAATGAAAAATGAACTCGATTAGCGCTTGCTCGGGTGGGGAAATCGAGTCACGATAAAGCCAGAACTTCAGATGAGAAGCACAAGGCTTCCGGGTTCGGCCGGCGCACCCCATGAGTGTGAATTGAAGGGGAGTAGCCGGAGTGAAAATAGGGCAAAAGGCCCTATTAAAGAAAGGAGTTGGCAACAATGCCAGTAAGCCTCAGCGGACGTAACTTCCTCAAGCTCTTGGACTACACCCCAGACGAGATTCGCTACCTTATCCGCCTCTCCAAGCAATTCAAAGAAATGAAGATGGCCGGTGTGCCGCACCGCTACCTCGAGGGCAAGAACATCGTCCTCCTCTTCGAGAAGACCTCGACCCGTACCCGCTGTGCATTCGAGGTTGCCGGCTCCGACCTTGGCATGGGCGTTACCTACTTGGCTCCGGATAGCTCGCAGATGGGCAAGAAGGAGTCCATCGAGGACACCGCTCGCGTGCTGGGCCGCATGTATGACGGTATCGAGTACCGCGGCTTCGCTCAAGAGATTGTTGAGGACTTGGGCGCAAACGCAGGCGTTCCAGTTTGGAACGGCCTGACCACCGAGTTCCACCCAACCCAGATGATTGCAGACATGCTCACTGTAGAGGAGAACTTCCCACAGGGCCTGAGGGGTCTGAAGCTGGTCTTCATGGGCGATGCAGGCAACAACGTTGCAAACTCCCTCATGGTTGTCTGTGCAAAGCTCGGCATGCACTTCGTCGCTTGTGGCCCGAAGGCACAGATGCCAGAAGATGGCCTGGTCGAGGAGTGCACCAAGATTGCAGCCGAGACCGGCGGCTCCGTCACTCTGACCGAAGACGTCAAGGAAGCCTGCACCGACGCTCACGTCATCTACACCGACATCTGGCTGTCCATGGGTGAGCCGGCTGAGCTCTGGGAGGAGCGCGTCAAGCTGCTCGAGCCATACCGTGTCACCAAGGATGTCATGGCAATGGCTGCCGACGACGCCATCTTCATGCACTGCCTGCCTTCCTTCCACGATGTCAAGACCGTCATTGGCAAGGAAATCTCCGAGAAGCTCGGCGTTAGCGAGATGGAGGTCTCCGACGAGGTCTTCGAGTCCGCTTACTCCAAGGTCTTCGATGAGGCAGAGAATCGTCTGCACACCATCAAGGCGGTCATGTACGCCACCTTGTCCTAGAAAATCAAGGTCTTTTCACCAGGAGAAAGTGCAATGGATAAGCGACGTGTTGTCGTTGCCCTCGGTGGCAACGCCCTTGGAAACACCCCAACCGAGCAGCTGGAAGCAATCCGCCAGACCGCCGACTCAATCGTTGACCTCATCGAGGCCGGCCACGAGGTCGTGGTTACCCACGGCAACGGTCCACAGGTTGGCATGATCAAGGTTTCCTCCGACTTCTCACACCAGGAGGGAACCACGCCAGAGATTCCTTTCGCCGAGTGCGGTGCAATGTCCGAAGGCTACATCGGATACCACCTCCAGCAGGCCATTGAGAATGTGCTGCGCATGCGGAACCTAGAGCGCGACTGCTATTCCCTCATCACGCAGACGGTTGTCGACGAAAACGACCCGGCTTTTGATAACCCAACCAAGCCCATCGGTGTGTACTACAGCGAGGAAGAGGCAAAGCGGTTGGCTAAGGAAACCGGCAACACCTACGTCGAGGATTCCGGCCGCGGCTGGCGTTGGGTCATTGCCTCGCCACTTCCTATCGAGGTTGTAGAGGCAAAGAGCATCGCCAACATCCTGGGCTCCGGTGGCATTGCCATCGCAGCCGGTGGTGGCGGCATCCCAGTAGTCCGCAAGGAAGGCCAGCTCAGCGGTGTCACCGCAGTCATCGATAAGGACCGCACCGCGGCTCTTATCGCTCAGCAGATTGAGGCAGACACCCTGTTGATTCTCACCGCAGTTGACTACGCCTACTCCGGCTTTAACACCCCAGAACAAAAGGCTCTGGAGAAGGTCACCGTTGACGAGGTACAGAAGCTGATTGATGATGCAGCCTTTGCACCAGGCTCAATGCTGCCGAAGGTGGAAGCCTGCTTGGAGTTCGCCCGTTCGGGCGCCGGCCGTCGAGCAATCATCACCTCGCTCGAACATGCCGGTGAAGCCATGACTGGTTCCGTCGGAACCGTTATAACCTCTTAGGAGAAATTTATTGGCCGGGTAAGACAGTATGTGCTGGCTTCCCCGGCCTTTTATCACATGAAAGGAAGGCGCCATGACCGCGCCAATGAAAGAGAAGGATACAGACCCCAAGAAGAGGCGGAGGTTTCACTTCTCAGTTCCGTCTGCTTTTACGATTCTGTTTGCCCTGACGGTCATCTCTGCAATCGCCACCTGGCTGGTTCCGGCAGGCTCGTATTCGAAGCTGATGTATGACCCTGACTCGGGCAAGCTGAACGTGACCAACCCTGATGGTTCGGTCGACGTTCTGGACGCTACGCAGAAGACTCTCGATAGCCTGGGCGTGCAGATCAACATCGATCAGTTCACCTCTGGTGCACTGACGCAGGCAGTTTCCGTCCCGGGCACTTATGAGCATGTCACGCAGAACCCGGCTGGTCTGTGGGATATCCCGGTCAGCATGGTGCAGGGCACCATCGAGGCCGTTGACATCATCGTGTTCATCCTCGTGCTGGGTGGCCTCATTGGCGTGGTCCGCGCAACGGGCGCTTTCGAGTCGGGCCTGGTCGCACTGACCAAGAAGACGAAGGGGCACGAGTTCCTGCTCGTCGTCGTGGTCTCCGTGCTGATGGTGATGGGCGGTTCCGCCTGTGGCTTGGGGGAGGAAGCTGTTGCTTTTTACCCAATCCTCGCCCCAATCTTTATCTCGCTAGGCTATGACGCCATCGTCGTGGTGGGCGCCATCTTCCTGGCAGGTTCCATGGGTACGGCGTTCTCTACGATTAACCCGTTCTCGGTTGTTATCGCGTCGAACGCGGCGGGTATCAACTTCACAGACGGCATCGTATGGCGTCTGGTCGGCTGTGTCGTCGGCGGCATCGTGGTGATTAGCTACATGGCTTGGTATGCGCGTCGCCTCAAGGCAGACCCGAACTTCTCCTATGTCCTGGAGGATAAGGAAGTCTTTGAGGGCCAGTGGTCCATGGACGCCACCGGTGACGTTAAGAAGTTCGACCTTCGTCAGAAGGTCATCCTCATCCTCTTCGCTATCGCGTTCCCGTTGATGGTCTGGGGTGTTATGTCCCAGGGCTGGTGGTTCCCAACGATGGCGGCCGCATTCCTCACGGTGGCCCTGGCCATCATGTTCATTGCGGCAACCGGTGAGAATCGCTTGGGCGAAGCTGAGCTTTGCGACGCCTTCACTGAGGGTGCTTCCAGCCTGGTCGGCGTTTCCCTGATTATCGGTCTGGCCCGCGGCATCAACCTGGTGCTCAATGATGGTCATATCTCCGATACACTGCTGAACTCTGCAACCAACCTGGTTGAGGGAATGCATGGTCCAGTCTTCATCATCATGCTGATGATCATCTTCTTCCTGCTGGGCTTCGTTGTTCCTTCCTCCTCCGGCCTAGCTGTGCTGTCCATGCCGATTATGGCGCCGCTGGCAGATACGGTGGGCATCGACCGTTGGATTGTGGTCTGTGCTTATCAGTGGGGACAGTATGCAATGCTGTTCATCTGCCCGACCGGCCTGGTCATGGCAACGCTGCAGATGCTGAAGATGAAGTACACGCACTGGCTGCGCTTCGTCTGGCCGATGATGGTCTTCCTTCTGGTCTTCGGCGGCATCATGCTGGTAACTCAGGTGCTGATTTACTCCTAAGCTGTGGCTCGAGGGTGGAGGCCCTCAGGCTCAGTGTTTAGTGCCTCCCGCTTGGCTTTCTTCTCCACTCAATTGTTAGAGGAGGGCCGCGGGAGGCACTTTGCGTTTTGGAGCGATATAAAAGACTCCTCGTATATATTGCAGTGCCTTGCATAACTTGTTATTGTTTCCCGCATGAGTATTTCAGTAGCCATCGCGGGCGTTTCCGGATATGCAGGCGGCGAGATTCTGCGCCTGCTCTTGTCCCATCCAGCATATTTGTCCGGTAAGCTGCGGATTGGCGCCCTCTGTGGGCACTCCACAGCCGGGCAACCGGTGGCGCAGGTCGTGCCAAATGCGCCGCAGGTGTGGGGGAATACTATTCAAGACATTGCGGCGGAAAACCTGCTTGGGCATTCGGTGGTCTTCCTGGCGCTGCCGCACGGACACTCGGCGAAGTTGGCGCGGGAGATTGAGGCGGCGTCGCAAAGCACCGGCGTCGCAGCGCCGGTGTTGATTGATTGCGCGGCCGATTTCCGCCTCCGGAGCGAAGAGGACTGGCGGGAGTTCTATGGTGGGGATTACGCGGGCGCATGGCCCTATGGCATCCCAGAGCTGCCTGGAAATCGCGCACAGCTGCAGGGGGCATCGCAGGTAGCGGTGCCGGGATGCTTTCCCACCGCCGTGACTTTGGGTGCTGTGCCGGCCTTGGCGCAGGAGCTCATCGAACCTGATCTCAACGTGGTTGCGGTTACTGGCGTTTCCGGTGCAGGCAAGAAGGCCGCAGTGGGGTTGCTTGGTGCTGAGACCATGGGCAGTTTGCGCGCCTATTCGCCGGGCGGCACGCACCGTCATACCCCGGAGATGGTGCAGAACCTGGCGCCTTTCGTGCACGGTGACGCTGAGCTCAACCTCAGCTTTACTCCGGTCTTGGCCCCGCTGGTGCGGGGGATTTTGGCAACTATCAGCGCTCCTCTTGCCGGAGGAGTGGATGCCTCCCAGGTGCACAAAGCCTTCGCGGATTTCTACAAGGACGAGCCTTTTTGCCTAGTTTTGCCAGAAGGAATCCAGCCAGAAACGCAGAACGTAGTGGGCTCCAATATGGTGCATATCCAGGCTCATGTGGACGGTCGTGCCCGACGATTGCTCATCACTGTTGCGCTCGACAATCTGACCAAGGGCACCGCCGGTGCCGCCGTTCAATGTATGAATCTCGCGCTAGGGCTTGAAGAATCCGCCGGCCTGCCACAAGCGGCCGTCGCGCCCTAGGCGGTTATTAATAGCCACCTTTTTAATTAGGAGAAGACCATGTCTCTATCGCCCACCACGCTAGGAGGGCCCGTTCCCAAACCGACTGGCGTTACCGCGCCGAAAGGCTTTGTGGCGGGAGCAACTACTGCTGGGATTAAGCCATCTGGGAAATCAGATATGGCGCTCGTTGTAAATCAAGGCCCACACTTTAATGCAGCGGCGGTATTTACTCGCAACCGGGTCGTTGCCTCACCGGTAAAACTTTCCAAGGCCGCCGTCGCAGACGGGCAGGTAAGGGCCGTGTTGTATAACTCGGGCAACGCCAACGCCTGTAACGGGAAGCAAGGCGACAAAGATGCCCAAGCCATGGTGGATGAACTTGCTGCTCTAACTGGAATTGTCGGGCAAGATATCGCTGTATGTTCCACGGGGCTGATTGGCGAGCCTTTGCCGATGGATAAAGCATTAGGCGGCGTTAGCAGCGTCGTGGGGAAACTCAGCTCAGAAAGAGGTCACGCTGCCGCCGAGGCGATCATGACCACCGATACCGTGGCGAAGGAAGCTGTGGTGCACGGTGGTGGATGGACTTTGGGTGCGATGGGCAAGGGCGTGGGTATGATGGCGCCCTCGCTTGCAACGATGCTCGTGTGCCTGACAACCGACGCCGCGGCCACGCCTGCCGCGCTGCAGCAAGCGCTGCACAGTGCATGCGATGCGACCTTCAATACCTTAGATATTGATGGCTCGACCTCGACTAATGACACCGTCATCATCTTGGCAAATGGTGCATCGGGCATCGAGCCTTCGCAGGAAGAGCTCGACGATGCTGTTCTTAAAGCCTGTGCCGATATCGCGGATCAGCTGCAGGCCGACGCGGAAGGGGTGACCAAGCGCGTCAAAATCACCGTCGAGGGCACCACTGACGATGCGCAGGCGCTTGCCGCTGCGCGGACGCTGGGCCGGGATAACCTGTTCAAGTGTGCGATGTTTGGCTCCGATCCCAATTGGGGCCGCGTCCTTGCGGCAGTGGGCATGGCGGACGCGGATATGGACCCGGAAAACATCTCTGTTGCCTTCAACAATCAGCCTGTCTGCATCAACTCCACGGGCGCGCCCGGCGCGCGCGAGGTGGACCTATCAGGAATCGATATTGACGTCCACGTTCACTTAGGTCTTAACGGGCCAGGCCGAGCATTTTTACGGACTACGGATCTGTCTCATCAGTACGTCGAAATCAACTCGGCCTATAGCTCTTAGCTTCGGGGAATAGGCAAAGGCGAGGAGACTATGCAGTTAACGAACTTGGAGCGGGCCACGGTCTTGGCGGAGGCACTGCCGTGGCTCCAGCATTATCGCGACACAATAGTCGTGGTGAAGTATGGCGGTAATGCCATGGTGGATGAGCGGCTCAAGGCGGCGTTCGCGGCAGACATGGTTTTTCTGCGCGCGGTAGGCGCGAAGCCGATTGTCGTCCACGGCGGCGGCCCGCAGATCAACCAGATGCTGGGCAGGCTCGGCATCGAGGGCGAATTCAAAGGTGGCTTTCGGGTAACCACCCCGGAGGTTATGGAAGTCGTACGGATGGTCTTGTTTGGCCAGGTGGGCAGGGGATTGGTCAACCTCATCAACTCCCACGGGCCCTACGCGGTGGGCACTTCGGGCGAGGACGCAGGACTATTTCGCGCCCGAAAGCGCCTGGTCAACATCGATGGGCGGCTGACAAACATTGGTTTGGTCGGCGATATTACCGACGTCAACCCCGAAGCCTTGATGGACATCGTGGATGCGGGAAGGATTCCCGTTGTGTCAACCATTGCGCCCGGTAGGGATGGCGAGGTTTATAACGTGAATGCGGATACCGCGGCGGGTGCGCTTGCTAGCGCTGTGGTTGCGGAAAGGCTCGTGGTCCTAACCAACGTGGAGGGCCTTTATACCGACTGGCCAGATTCCGATTCTTTGGTCTCCAAGATTGAGTGCAGCGAGCTTTCGCAGCTCTTGCCCACCTTAGACAGCGGGATGATCCCCAAGATGGAGGCCTGCCTTAAAGCAGTGGAGGCAGGGGTAAATGCGGCCCACGTTATCGATGGCCGCACCGAGCATGCGGTGGTCCTAGAGCTGCTGACCTCCGGCGGCATCGGAACGATGATTCTGCCTGATAACTATGACCGTGCTGATTATCCGGAAGGAACGGTCTTTAGAAAGGACGATAACGCATGACTTCGCTTATAAAGCAGTGGAACGAGGCGATCGCGAATAACTACGGCGCTCCGCCGCTCGGATTGGTCTCAGGTGCAGGATCTACCGTGCTTGATGAAGAGGGGAAGTCCTACATTGACATGCTGGCCGGCATTGCGGTCAATTCACTAGGCTACGGGCATCCTGCCGTAGTTCAGGCGGTAAGCCAGCAGGTGGCTAAGTTGGCGCACGTATCCAACCTTTTTGCTAGCGAGCCTGTGGTTGAGGTTGCACAGAAGCTCAAGGCTCGGGTGGGCGATAGCGATGCCCGGGTATTCTTCTGCAACTCCGGTACTGAGGCCAACGAGGCTGCGTTCAAGGTAGCACGCTTGACTGGAAAGAAGCGGGTGCTGGCGGCGCACCACGGATTCCACGGGCGTACGATGGGCGCGCTCGCGATGACGGGGCAGCCGGGCAAACGGGCGCCTTTCGAGCCGCTGCCAGCTGGCGTGGAATTTTATCCCTATGGCGACATTGAATATCTGCGCACATTGGTGGAACAAGACCCAGCCAATACCGCGGCAATCATTTTGGAGCCTATCCAAGGCGAGACCGGAGTGATTCCCGCGCCGGATGGATTTCTGGTTAAGGTGCGCCAGTTATGCGATGAATACGAGCTCCTCTTGATTGTTGATGAGGTTCAGACTGGCGTCGGGCGTACTGGTGACTTCTTCGCTTTCCAGTCTGCGAGAATCTTGCCCGATGTGATTACCATGGCCAAAGGCTTGGGGGCGGGCCTGCCCATCGGCGCGACCATCGTACGGGGCGCGGCGAAGGATTTGCTTACTCCGGGTAGCCACGGCACGACCTTTGGCGGCAATCCCGTTGTGTGTGCGGCGGCAAATGCGGTACTGGACACTATCGATGCCGCGTTCATTGCTGAGGTACGCAACAAGGGAGAGCGGCTCGCAGAACGCGTAGCTGCGTTGCCTGGCGTAGTAGAAGTGCGCGGTCGCGGCCTGATGTTGGGCGTGGTTCTGGAACGCCCTGTGGCTAAACAGGTGGTCAGCGCCGGCTTCAAGCACGGAGTAATTGTGAATGCGCCGAATGATTCCGTCGTGCGTTTGACGCCGCCGCTGGTGATTGAAGAGGCAGAGCTGGACGCCGCGGTTAACCGCTTTGCGCTGGCGCTTTCCGACGCCACCGTCAGTTAAAGCACCACGTGTCCGGCGTGAGGTTTATGCTCGGGAATATGAAGAACCTAAACACCACAAAGCTTGTTTGTATTGGCCTGGGTCACGTTGGATCCTCGGTCCTTGCTTATGCCATGGAGTCCGGCCTTTTCGCGGATATCGCCGCAATCGATGTCAACGATAAGGTGGCACACGGTGAGGCGCTGGACCATGATCAATCCACCGGCGTGCCTGGCATTGACCATATCCACGTCCACGCCGGTACCTACGAGGACTGCGCTGATGCTGATCTCATCATCGTATCTGCCGGTGCGTCCATGCAGCCGGACCCGGACAATCCGGGTTCTGCCCCTGACCGTGCCGAGTTGGCAGTTTCTTCCGGCCACGTTATTCGCAACGTTATGGAAGGCATCACTGCCCATACGAGTGAAGCGGTCATCCTGTTTATCACCAATCCTCTGGACGCAATGGTTACCCTTGCGCACCGCGAGTTCGACTACCCGCGCGAGCTACTCTTTGGTACCGGCACCATGCTCGATTCAGCGCGTCTGCGCTGGGCTATAGGGCGCGAGCTCGGTATCGATCCAAAGTCTGTCACCGGTTACATGATGGGTGAACACGGCATGACTGCCTTCCCAGTGCTGTCGAAAATGAACGTCCAGGGCTTGGGCTGGGAAGAACTCGAAGAGCTCCACCAGGGCTCGCTACCAGGTAAGGAAGAGCTCAAAGAAACCGTCGTCGGCGCGGCCTACGACGTCTTCAATGCAAAGGGCTGGACCGACGCTGGTGTGGCACGTTCCGCGGTAGCGATTGCGCGATCGATCATGCTGGATGAGAAGGCGGTTCATCCGGTCTGCTCCATGCTGGAGGGGGAATACGGCATCGACGATGTTGCGCTTTCCATGCCATCGGTTGTCGGCCGCGGCGGTGTCGAAAAGCGCTTGGCCCCCAAGCTCGATGAATGGGAGACCCAGAAGTTGGCTGAGTCCGCAAGCTATATCCGCGCAACCTTCGAGCGTACGCAGAATTAATGGCTCCCGCCGGGACAAATCCGGAATCCTTCACGCTGAAGGTTTATGCTTGAAAGCGAATTTAATGCACTAAGACTTAGCGCATTTGAGGATATCGGATTGCCGGCATGAGTTTTAAGGAGAATTCTTTCGCGATGACAACGACGCCGACCACGCGCAATGCGCGCCAAGCCAAGATCCTGGAAATTCTGGATCGCACCCGCGTTACCAGCCAGGTGCAGCTTTCTGAGCTGCTGCTTGATGAGGGAATCGACATTACCCAGGCAACCCTTTCGCGCGATCTTGACGAGCTCGGCGCGAAGAAAGTAAAGCGCGGTGGCGGGCGTTCCTTCTATATGGTCGGCGGAGAGCTGGAGCAATTCGAAGACCAGCTTAACGGACCCCGCGAGAAGCTGCGCCGCATGCTCGACGAACTTGTTGTCTCGCATGATCATTCAGGAAACATCGCCATGCTGCGCACTCCAGCCGGCGCTGCGCAGTATTTGGCCTCCTTTATTGACCGCGTTGGTTTGAGCGATGTAGTCGGCTGCATTGCTGGTGATGACACTATTTTCGTCCTCGCGCGCGAGTCGACCACCGGCGAGGAACTTGCGAAGAAGCTCACAGCACGCGACGTTTAGGTTTTATACGTTCTATTGTATAATATTAACGATAGCTCGAAGATAACCAAAGGAGAATGATTATGAGCGCACGTGTTGTACTGGCTTATTCCGGCGGACTGGATACGTCCGTGGCGATCCCTTACCTGGCTAAGATGACCGGTGGCGACGTTGTTGCTGTCTCTCTTGACCTTGGCCAGGGTGGCGAGGATATGGAGTCGGTACGCCAACGCGCCCTCGATTGCGGCGCGGTCGAGTCCATCGTCATTGACGCTAAGGATGAATTCGCAGAAGAGTACTGCCTGCCTACCATCAAGGCTAACGGCATGTACATGAAGCAGTACCCGCTCGTTTCTGCGATTTCCCGCCCGCTTATCACCAAGCACCTCGTGAAAGCTGCGCAGGAGCACGGCGGAACACATGTTTCCCACGGTTGCACTGGCAAAGGTAATGATCAGGTCCGCTTCGAGGTTTCCTTCCGCGCACTCGATCCTTCGCTAGAGATCATCGCGCCAGCGCGTGACTACGCCTGGACTCGTGACAAGGCAATCGCCTTCGCAGAGGAGATCAACCTGCCGATTGAGCAGTCCGCATCCTCGCCATTTTCTATTGACCAGAACGTGTGGGGCCGCGCGGTAGAAACCGGCTTTTTGGAGGATCTGTGGAATCCGCCAACAAAGGATCTTTACGCCTACACCGAGGATCCGGCATTGGGTAACGCCCCCGATGAGGTCATCATTTCCTTTGAAAAAGGCAAGCCCGTCGCCATCGACGGCAAGCCGGTGACCGTTCTGGAAGCAATCGAAGAGCTCAATCGCCGCGCGGGTGCACAAGGCGTCGGCCGTCTCGACATGGTTGAGGACCGGCTCGTGGGCATCAAGTCCCGCGAGGTCTACGAGGCCCCGGGTGCCATGGTGCTCATCAAGGCTCACGAGGCGCTGGAGGATGTCACCGTCGAGCGTGAGCTCGCACGTTATAAGCGCCTGACCGACGCTCGCTGGAGCGAAGAGGTCTACGACGGCCTCTGGTACTCGCCGCTGAAGCGTTCCCTGGACGCCTTCATCGAGTCCTCCCAGGAGAACGTCACCGGCGATATCCGCATGGTTCTCCACGCCGGCACCGCAACTGTCAATGGTCGCCGCTCGGGTGAGTCTCTGTACTCCTTCGACTTGGCCACCTATGACACTGGCGACGCCTTCGATCAGTCCGCGGCCAAGGGCTTTGTCCAGCTGCACGGCTTGTCCACCCAGATCTCCAACCAGCGTGACCGCGACGGCGGCTTCCCAACCGGAAAGAAATAATGCATAAGACTAACGAGGGCGCATTGTGGGGCGGCCGCTTCAGCGGCGGCCCGTCCGAGGCAATGTTCGCCCTGTCCGTATCCACTCACTTCGACTGGGTCCTGGCGCCATATGACGTCTTGGCTTCCAAGGCACACGCCAAGGTGCTGCACAAAGCAGGCCTGCTTTCCGACGCCGACCTGCAGACCATGCTCGATGGCCTGACGCAGCTGGGGGAGAAAGTCGCCTTCGGCGAGTTTCGCCCGTTGCCCACCGACGAGGACGTCCACGGCGCGATGGAGCGCGGGCTTATCGACATTGTTGGGCCTGAGGTCGGCGGCCGCCTGCGCGCGGGCCGTTCCCGCAACGACCAGGTAGCAACCCTGTTTCGCATGTGGGTCCGCGATGCCATTCGCGATATTGCTCTGCAGGTCACTGACCTGGTGGATGCTTTGTCTCAGCAGGCAGCGGCGCACCCGGAGGCAATCATGCCGGGTAAGACTCACTCGCAGGCAGCGCAGCCGATCTTGTTGGCACACCAGCTGCTGGCGCACGCGCAACCTTTGCTTCGCGACGTCGATCGCTTAAAGGATCTGGACAAGCGCCTTGCTGTATCGCCTTATGGCTCCGGCGCGCTGGCGGGTTCTTCGCTGCACCTCGACCCAGAGGCAATCGCTGCGGAGCTGGGCTTCGAGTCAGCTGCGGAGAACTCGCTGGACGGAACCTCATCGCGTGACTTTGCCTCGGAGGCAGCTTTCGTCTTGGCGCAAATCGCGGTCGATATGTCTCGCTTGGCGGAAGAAATCATCTACTGGTGTACGCCGGAGTACGGCTACGTCACCCTGGATGATGCGTGGTCGACTGGTTCTTCCATCATGCCGCAGAAAAAGAATCCCGATGTTGCGGAGCTAACCCGCGGCAAGACGGGCCGCCTCATTGGCAATCTTTCCGGGTTGCTGGCCACGCTGAAGGCGCAGCCTTTGGCCTATAACCGTGACTTGCAGGAGGATAAAGAACCGATCGTTGACTCGGTGGCGCAGCTCAATCTGCTGCTGCCAGCAATGACCGGCCTGGTTTCCACCTTGGAATTCCACGAAGACCGCATGCGTGAGCTTGCCCCACGTGGATTCACTCTGGCAACGGACCTCGCCGAGTGGATGGTTCGCCAAGGCGTTCCGTTCCGCGAGGCACATGAGGCTTCGGGCGCGTGCGTTCAGATTGCCGAGGCAAGGGGAGTGGACCTGGTGGACCTCAGCGATGAGGAGCTCGCGGGCGTCGATAAGCGCTTGCTCCCTGCAGTGCGTGACGTACTCACCATCGATGGTGCGGTGGCCTCGCGTTCTACCAAGGGTGGAACCGCAGGTGTGCGGGTCGCCGAACAGCGTGAACGCGTTGACGAGATTGCCGCGGAATTTAAGAAGTGGGCACAGACTCCGGTTATTCCAGGGGTCTAAGCCAGAAAAGTCGGTCATCTTCGATGCGTGAAGGCGGCCGGCTTTTCGCTTGTGCATTTCGCATCGCTGGGTTGGAGCCGCCGCTAAACGTACCGAGATGTAGGATGAACGCCATGAGTCTTGATCCACAACTTCTAGAGATTTTGGTCTGCCCCCAAGATAAAGGGCCGCTGACTTATAACGAGGATGCACAGGTTCTGGTTAATGAGCGTCTCGGCATTGCCTATCCCGTCGAGGACGACATCCCAGTGATGCTAGCTGATCACGCAAAAGCATGGCCTGCAGAAGCAGAGGCCTAACAAACTTTTCTGCACCTCGAATCTAGGAAGAGATTAGGAAGACTTTTATGAACATCATTGACGAGCTGTCTTGGCGCGGCCTCATCAACCAGTCCACCGACCTCGACGCACTGCGCGAAGAGTGCGAAAAGCCGATTACCCTGTACTGCGGTTTCGACCCGACGGGGGATTCCCTTCACGCAGGGCACCTAGTGCCGATGATTATGCTGCGCCGTTTCCAGGAATTCGGGCACCGTCCAATCACCGTTGCAGGTGGTGCGACGGGCACCATTGGTGACCCGCGCGACGTCGGCGAGCGCTCCATGCTCAGCATGGACGTCATCGAGCAGAACCTGCAGGCAATCCAGAAGCAGCTGCGTCGTTTTGTGGACTTCGAAGGCGAGAACGCCGCCATCATGGTTAACAACGCTGATTGGACCATGAACCTTTCCGTTATCGACTTCCTGCGTGATATCGGAAAGAATTTTTCCCTGAACACGATGCTTGACCGCGATACCGTCAAGCGCCGACTGGAATCCGACGGAATTTCCTACACCGAGTTCTCCTACATGCTGCTGCAGTCCAATGACTACGTGCACTTGCGCCGTGAGTACGACTGTGTCCTGCAGATCGGTGGCGGCGACCAGTGGGGCAACATCGTCTCTGGTGTTGACCTGAACCGTCGCATGGATAACGCTAAGGTCCATGCGCTCACCGTTCCGCTGGTTACCGATGCCCAGGGGCAGAAGTTCGGTAAGTCTACGGGTGGCGGCAAGTTGTGGCTGGATCCTGAAAAGACCTCTGCTTACTCCTGGTACCAGTACTTCCTTAACGCTGGCGACTCTGTCGTCATTGACTACCTGCGTTGGTTCACCTTCCTGACTCAGGAAGAAATCGCGGAGTACGAGAAGGCCGTGGCGGAAGAGCCATACAAGCGCGCTGCGCAGCGTCGCCTGGCTCAGGAGATGACCAACATGGTTCATGGTGAAGAGGCAACCAAGGCAGTCGAGCTTGCTGCCCAGGCACTCTTCGGTAAGGCGGAGCTTAAAGAACTGGATGAAAAGACCCTGGCGGGTGCGTTGTCTGAAACTACAGTCGCTGAGATTACGGAAGGCGAGCCGCGGACCATCGTTGACCTTCTGGTGGCTTCTGGTCTGGCTGACTCCAAGGGCGCTGCACGCCGCACCATTAAGGAAGGTGGCGCTTACGCCAACAACCAGCGCATTGAATCGGATGACTGGGAGCCTGCAGCAGAGGACCTACTGCATGGCACCTGGCTCGTCCTACGCCGCGGCAAGAAGAACTTTGCGGGCGCACGCCTGGCTTAAAGGCCTCTAGCGCGACAAGTCGTGAGAACCGTCCACCAAAGGTGGGCGGTTTTCGTGTTTGACCTGGCGATTTGTCAACCTTTAGGGGCGTGCGTATATTTATCGAAGTCGCCGCGACAAGCGGTCGGCGGAGAGATTAACTCTTGGTTGACAAGATATCGACTTGTTAGCTAAAGTATGAACTCCAGTCGCTTAGAGAAACAGCAGGTTAAATGTTGTTGAACTAATGCGAATGATGTCTGAGAACTCAATAGTGTGCCAATGTA
>NZ_KV814081.1:0-372 GCF_001813815.1 Corynebacterium sp. HMSC076D02 | reverse complement strand
GGGAAGAACTCGTCCTCATTATCGTCTCCACCGGTCATGCGGTCGACCTCAGCAACGATCATTTTTGAGTCAAACGGTGCGTTGTGCGCGAATAGTTGCATGCCGTCGATGTAGCTGGTGAAGTCGCCATATACCTCGCTAAACGTTGGGGCGGTTGCCACCATGTCGTTGGTAATGCCGTGAATGTGGGAGTTTTTAATGGCCTTGCCGTCAGGATTAAGCAGTGTGTGCCAGGAGTCGACGGGGTTGAAGTGGCTGTCTGCGCGCACGGCAGCGATTTCAATGATGCGGTCGTAGCGCTTGTTAAAGCCGGTGGTTTCAGTGTCAATAACGGCAAAGACCGGCTTGCCCGGCGTGCGTGGGGTGTAGCGG
>NZ_KV814080.1:0-877 GCF_001813815.1 Corynebacterium sp. HMSC076D02 | reverse complement strand
TGCGCCTCGTGGTGCAGCACACCAATCTGCCTGGTTTACCTGCGGAAATGCGTCAGTTCGCCAAGTTGGCGCCGAGTTCAACGGTGAGAACTCCGACGGCGATGAGGAGGATGCCGAGGGCCATGGTTCGGGTGAGGGGTTCGTGGAAGATGACCCGGGCGAGGATCGCGGTGAGAGCTACGCCGGATGCTGCCCAGATGCCGTAGGCGACGCCAAGGGCCATGCCGTCGGCCAAGGCGAGACTTAAGGCGACGAACGCCACGAGATACCCCGCGATGACGCCGATGAACCATTTCTTCACCCGGCCACCGTCGGAGGCTCGTAGCGACATGGTCGCGACGACTTCGGACAAGATGGCGCCTGCGAGGAAGATCCATCTCATGAGTTGACTCCTGCTTCCTGGGCTGCGGTTTGCTGAGCTTTCTGGGAGCCGAGTTCGACGGTGAGGACACCGCTGATGATCGCAACCATTCCAAGACCCATCACAGCGGTCAGAGGTTCACCGAAAATCGCGGCGGATAGCACGGCGGCGAGCACGACCCCGCTGGCTCCCCAGATGCCATAGGCGACGCCGATCTGCATTCCTTCGCGCAGGCAGAAGGTGAGGAAGACGAAAGTGCCGATGTATCCGGCAGCAACCACGATGTACCAGGATGGGTGATTGAGCGCCGCCTTGAGAGACAGCGTCGCCGCCACTTCGGTAGTGATGGCGCCAGCGAGCAGGAACCACTGCTTCATGGGGTTGTTCCTTCGATCAGGGAGCGAATGCTGGAGACGACGGCTTCGAGATCCGCGCCGTGGAGGGTGGACACACCTGTGGCCTGGGCGCCCCAGAGTCCGTCGGCGGCGAGTCGGGCGGTGGTCAGCCTGGCTCGGG
>NZ_KV814079.1:0-282 GCF_001813815.1 Corynebacterium sp. HMSC076D02 | reverse complement strand
CGTGTACCTGCCAGGGGCCAAAGTAGTCAGACTCACCGCTGAAGAAATCTGTCCCTTGTAGTAAACGGACTCTGCAGCCTGAGCTTTCGCCGCCGCCTCCGCGTATGTTTTAGCCAAATCAACAAGCCCCTGCAGAGTCTTTTCCGTAGACTCCCCAAGCGCGTCGATCAGGTCTTTAATCAGCGGATAGATTCCGGCGTCGCTAGAAGCGTTAGCCCACGCTTCGATAAAGAGCTTCATGCCTTCTGCGGCAATGAAAGGGATAGAGTCAGACCAGCCAGC
>NZ_KV814078.1:0-16850 GCF_001813815.1 Corynebacterium sp. HMSC076D02 | reverse complement strand
TAGCCCCCACCCCACAAACAACACAAATCGCCAGGTAAATCCACCATTACGGAGACAAACCTGGCGTATCAAGCAACGCCCAGAGGGGGCGACGTCGTCAAGCAGTTAGTGATAGCAGGCCAACAATCCATCTGGGCCGTCGATAACTTTGATGGGCGTATTGAAGATTGGGGTCAGCACCTCGTCGCGCATGACCTCCTTCGGATTACCGAAGGCCACCACTTCCCCATTCTTCACCGCACAGATGTGATCGGCGTAGCGAGCAGCGAAGTTGATGTCATGCAAGACGATGATGATCGTGCGCCCGAAGTTCTGCGCGGCCTCCTTGAGGTGCTTCATCATTTCCACGGAGTGCGCGATATCAAGGTTGTTGAGCGGCTCGTCCAGCAAAACGTAATCAGTCTCCTGACACAGGACCATCGCCACATACGCGCGCTGACGCTGGCCGCCCGAGAGCTGATCCAGGTAGCGGTCCTCCAAATCGCTGAGGTGAAGGAAGTCAATGTACTTGGAGATGATCTCCTCGTCCTCAGCCGTCAGGCGGCCATGCGAGTACGGGAAGCGGCCAAACCCCACGAGCTGACGCACCGTCAGCTTCGTGATGAAGTGGTTCTCCTGCCGCAGGATCGACAAAATCTTGGCCAAGTCCTGGGACTTGGTAGAGGCGATGTCCAATCCAGCGACCTCAATGGTGCCTTCGTCGATATCGAGCAAACGCCCCACCATCGTCAGCAGCGTGGACTTGCCGGCACCGTTGGGCCCCACAAGCGCGGTGATACCGCCGGCCGGAATGTCGAGGGAGACTGGGCCAATGTTCGTCTCGTGGGAATAGGTCTTCGCAACGTTATTGAGTGTGATCACAGTCTGCCCTTTCGCAAAATGACGATGAGGAATACCGAGCCGCCGACAAGTTCAATGATGATGGATACAACGCCCTGCGCGTAGAAGACGTGCTGCATGAGGAAGTACGCACCCGTGAGCACAGCAAAGGCGGTGGCGATGGCCATGGGGAACAAGTATCGGTGGTCGTAGGTTTCCGCGAACTGGTAGGCCAAGGTTGCCACCAAGAATCCGAGGAAGGTCATGGGACCTACGAGCGAGGTGGTGGTGGCCATGAGAACTGATACCAGGATCAGAGTAAAGATCGCGTTGAACTTGTGATTCACGCCGAGGTTGGTGGCAGCCTCGCGACCAAGCGAGAGCACGTTGAGGCGGCGGGAATTAAAGAAGAGCAACGCCGTCGCCGCAATCACCAGCGGAATTGCGATGGGATAATACTCAGTCTCAGCATTGTTGACCGAGCCAAACAGTCGTGCCGTCAGCACGTCGAATTCGCTGGGTGTCAGCATGCGCTGCATCAGAGTGGACAGCGATCCAAGTCCGCCACCAATGACCACGCCGACCAATAGCATCGCATGCATGTTGTTGCTGCGGTTTGTCAGCAGCCACGAATACAGGATGAGCGAGAGCACAATCATCACTGCCATCTGGAACAGGAAGGTGCCCATGTTGCGGGCTTCCGTGAGACCCGTGGCGCCTAGGAAGAAGATGGTCGCAGTATTAATCGCCGCGTAGAGCGATTCAAAGCCCATGATGGACGGGGTCAGGATGCGGTTGTTGGTGACCGTATGAAAGGCCACGGTCGCAACGGCTTGGCACGCAGCCACGATAGCCATGGCGATCACGGCGTCGGCACGGCGTTGCGCGATGAGCCACCACTTACGCGTTCCGAAGTCCATGGGGTTGTCATACGCCAGCAGGCCAAACGCGAAGAGCGCGCCCGCCACGATGAGCGCCACCAAGATGATCCAGTACTTGCGCGCTGCTTTGGCCGACTGGAAGGAGCCCACATAGCGCTGCTTGGCGACGTCGCCTGTGCGCTGCTCTGTCTTAACGCTCACGGGTGGACCTCACAATCAGGAATACGAAGACGGCCGCGCCGACTACGCCCAAGATGACGGATACGGGCAGCTCAAACGGAGAAATGACGGTTCGGCCGATGAGGTCACACAAGGTGACCGTGGCAATACCGAGCAGGCATACCCAAGGAAGGTTTGAGCGCAGGTCATCGCCGCGGAACATGCTCACCACGTTGGGAACGATAAGCCCCAAAAAAGGCAGGGAGCCCACGACCACGGTGACCACGCCAGTGGCCACAGCGATGAGCCCGGTGCCGATGAGGATCATTCGGTTGTAATTCAGGCCCACGTTGGTGGCGATTTCTTCGCCCAAGCCTGCGACCGTGAGTTTGTCCGCGTAGAAGAACACCGCGAGCAGCACCAGCAAAACGATCCACAGCACCTCGTACTGGCCCTCGTACACAGAAGTGAACGAGCCCATGAACCAGATACCCAGCTGCTGCAGTTTGCCGGTGGTCAGTGCTACGAAAGAGGACACCGCGCTGACGACGGCGCCCAGCATGATGCCGATGATCGGCACGATGAGCGAGGAGCGCAACGTGACTCGGCGCAAGAAAGCGAAAAAGACCATCGTGCCGATGAAAGAGAACACAACAGAAATGACCATGCGGCCAAGCACCGACGAGTGCGGGAGCACGATCATCGAAAAGAGAAGGCCGAGGCCTGCCCATTCCGTGGTACCCGTGGTCGTGGGTTCAACGAAGCGATTCTGGGTGAGCAGCTGCATCACCAATCCACTCATCGCCATCGCCGCGCCTGCGAGCACCAGGGCAATGGTGCGCGGAATGCGCGTGGTCATAAACATGTCGCGGCCGTCGTCGTGATCAAGGATCGAATACTCCCCCACCATGAGCGAAAGGAGGAGCAACGCCGCTACAGCCACGACGCCGAGCAACAGCTTCCAAGTGAAAAGCTTGCCGCTGGAACGGCGCGCGGGTGGTGCTTCTTGAACCGCGGTTTTCTCTGCTGAAGTCAAAACTTATCTCTTTCACACCAAAAACCGGAAAGCCTTACGGCGTTCCGGTTTCGGTTCTATTTGTGCAGGTTAGGACTGCTTCTCAAAGGCGTCAGCCAGAGCATTGAGAATCTCAGTGTAGGTAATGATGCTCTCGTTGACGTAGGTATCAGCCGGGGCAACGTAGACGTTGCCTTCCTTGACTGCGGTCACGTTCTTCAGCGCAGCATTCTCGTTAACGAGTTTGTCGCCTGGAACGTGTTCTTCGCCTTCCTTGCTGACGGCTGCGTCGCGGTCCATGACGAGGATCCAGTCCGGGTTGGACTCAGCGATTGCCTCGACGGAGATGTCGTCGCCCTCGTGGTCATCGGTTCCTTCCGGAACCTCAAGAGCCGGGGTCATACCGATGAGGTCGAAAACCGGGCCGTAGGTGCGGCCGATCTTCGGCGCGATGTAGCCGATCTCGCCACCGGAGGTGTTCACTGCCATGACCTTCTTGGAAGGATCATAAGCTTCCTTGGCGCGCTTTGCGGCTGCGTCGAAGTCCTCGATGAGCTTGGCTGCGTCCTCTTCGTGTCCGAAGGTCTGGCCCAGTGCCTCGGTGTGGCGCTTGAGTTCTTCGAAGAAGTCCTTGTCATCGCGCGGCTCAAAGTCGAGCACGGGGACATCTTCCACCAGCTTTTCGATGTCTTCCTGGTGCTGCTCGAAGCGCTGGCCGTTCCAGACCACATCCGGTTCCGCAGCGACGAGAGATTCCAGATCCGGCTCGCGGTGGGAACCGAGGTCAGCTGCGACGGTGTCCTTGTTGTAGACATCGCGCACGGTGGAAGGAACCAGCTTCAGCGGTGCGGCGGCAATCTTGACATCCCAGTCAGCAAGAATCTCGAAAGCGCGGTTGTCCGTAACGGCCGGGGCAGAAACCGGGGCAGCAATCTTCTTCTCACCGAAGTTGTCCTCGAGAGTGATCTCCGTGGTCTCGGAGGAGGACGCTGCGGAGGTGTCAGAAGAACCGGAGGTGGACTCTTCTGCAGAAGAGCAAGCGGTCAGAGCCATCGACAGGGCTGCGACGGACGCGACGAGAGAACGACGAATCTTGGCGGTCATGATGTCCTTTTCGAAAGGTTTTCAAATACTCGCCTAACCTAACTGATGTAAGCCTTACCTTTCAAGCAGTTTTTGTTAGGCAAGCCTACAAATGCAATAAAATATAGGTTGAACTGTGCAAGAAAACCTACTCCGAGCCTACTCGGCGCCTAGTCCGCGGACGATTCCGCCAAGAGATCCGCCACCGCAACAGCGCCCTGTTCGGCAAACTCCGCATTCGCTGCCGCGCGCATTTTCGTGTCCGCCAAGTAGTCAATCGCTACTTGGGCCAAGCCTGCTGCGGAGTCCACTGCGGCGTTGACAGCTGCATCCGTTGCGGCCCAGCGAGCGAAGTCCTCGGTATGCAGGGCAACGTCGGACGGAGAGACCTTGACCATCGGGTGAATGCCCGGCACAAGGTGCGAGACGTTACCGAAGTCCGTGGACGCGGCAAGGGTCTCCGGCACGGTTCCCGCGGGAAGTGCCGTCCTTCCGCGCAGCGTTTGCGTGCGCGTCCACCGCTCCACCAGCGCCTCGTTGTTGCGCACCGGCAGCGTCATCGGGTGCTCGTCCCATTCGACATCGACCTGGACGCCGGCCATTAGCGCAGCCCCCTCAACGATTTCGTTAACGCGCTGGGACAAATCCATGAGGGTCTGGTTGCCCAAGGAACGCACATAAATGTGCATCGAGGCTTCACGCGGAATCACCGAAGGTCGCGCTCCCCCGCCCATGATGGCGTGTACGCGATCGCTCGGAGGCATCTGCTGACGCATCAGGCCAATACCCTGGTAGGCCAAGGATGCGGCGTCGAGGGCGTTGCGCCCCATGAAAGGTTGCGAACTCGCGTGCGCCGCCACGCCGCGAAAGCGCACGTTGACGCTGCGGCGCCCGACCCACGCGTGCGAGCCGATGTCATAGCCAAAGCCGTGGATCATCATCGCTGCATCCACGGAGTGAAGGCTGCCACCACGGATCATGTACTCCTTGCCCGAATGCCCCTCCTCAGCCGGGGTGCCTTGCAGCAGCAGGCGCCCCTCGACGCCGCCGTTCTTACACAGCGCCTCGACCGCGGACAGGAATCCGCCCACGCCCGCGGCAGCGATAACGTTGTGACCACAGCCGTGCCCGATACCGGGCAGCGCGTCATACTCGGCCATGATTGCCACGGTGGGATGAGATGTCGCATCGAAATTCGGGCTCCTCCACTCCGCCTCGAAAGCGGTTTCCACCCCGTAAACACCGCGTCGGACGGGGAAACCGCGTTGCTCCACGACGTCGGCAAGCATGCCCATCGAGCGGTGCTCCTCGAAGGCCGTCTCTGGGTGAGCATGCAAATCCTGCACGATGTGGGCGGCAAGCTCGCGGTTGGCGTCAGCGCTTTCCGACGCCGCCTTCCACAGCACGTCCTGCCCCGCATAAGCCTCAGCCAGGGATGCTTGTGCTCCCGCGTTGGCTGCTTGGGCGGCCGCCACGCGCTGCGCGATGAGCTGCTCCGTGGCCTCCAAATATGCCGTTGATGGATTGTTTCTTGCGTGATTGTCGCTATCGCACACGTTATCCCTCGATGAAAATGTTGTTGCCCGGACCCAGCGGTAGGTCTGCGTAGAACCAGATGGCCAGCAGGATTGCCCACGCGGTGAAGAACGGAACCACGTATGGCATCAGGCGCGACATCAGGGTGCCCAGGCCTGCCTTCGGCTCGTAGCGCTGCAGGAATCCTAGCATCACGATCATGTACGGGTTCAGCGGAGTGATGATTTGAGTTGCAGAGTCACCCACACGGAAAGCGCTCTGAATGAAGGCCGGCTCGTAGCCCAGCAGTGCGAACATCGGAACGAACACTGCCGCCATCAGGGTCCACATCGAAGAACCGGAGATGATGAGCAGGTTCAGGCACGAGGCCAGGACGATGAACGCGAAGACCGCGCCGAAGCCGGTGAGACCGATGGATTCCAGGAATGCCGCGCCCTTGACCGCGGTAAAAGTACCGATGCCGGTCCACGCAAACAGCGCCACGAACTGGCCCAAGATGAAGGCCAGGATGAGGAAGCTCAACATGTCTTTCAGCGAGCCAATCATCATGTCGACGACGTCCTTGATGCCGTTGACGGTGCCCACGGCCTTGCCGTAGACCACACCGAGCACGAGGAAGTACAGGAAGACGATGAAAACGATGGAGCTCATCAGCGGAGACTTCGGCAGGAAGCCGCCGGTCTCGTTACGCCACGGGGATTCTGGCAGAAGAATGGCGAACAACAGTGCCGCGGTAACGATGACGGTGGCAACTACAGACCACACCAGGCCTTTGCTTTCAGTCGGGGAAAGCTCTGCGGAGAGCTCCTCGCCGTTTTCGTCGCGGTCGCCGCGGTGTGCGGCCTCTTCCGGATCGATGTCCTCTTCCGTAGGCACTTCCTGCTTCCACATGCGCGGCTCGATGACGCGGTCAGTGATGTAACCGGCCAAGACACCGAGAACGATGGAAGATGCCACGTTGAAGAAGTAGTTGGACATTGCGTTCACGTCAGAGAACTCCATGCCCGGCAGGGTCTCCATAACCGCGGTGGTAATACCTGCGAACAGCGCATCCAAGGAGGTTGGGACCAGTGCGGTGGAGTAGCCAGCGCCAACGGCAGCGAAGCCACCGATGAGGCCTGCGACAGGGTGGCGACCGGCTGCCTTGAACACCATCGCCGCCAGTGGCGGAACGATAACGAAGGCAGCGTCAGCCATGACCGATGCGGTCACGCCAATGACGCCGACCGCGTAAGGCAAAACCCATGGCTTCGCAGAGCCGAAGAGCTTGCGAATGAGGGCGGAGAGCATTCCGGAGCGCTCGGCCACGCCGACTGCCAGCATGATGGGCAGCACCGTAACCAACGGCGGGAAGTTGATGTAATTCTCGCCCATCGTGGTGGTAAACCACGACATGCCCTCGCCGGTGAACAAGCCCTTGACGGGCTGGATTTCATCAGATCCAGGCACCTGCACCTTGATGTCCATCCACGCCATGATGGAAGAAGCAACGCCGGTGATGAGGAACAGGATCAGGAAGATGGTGAACGGCTCTGGCAGCTTGTTGCCTACGTATTCAACGCCGTTGAGAAACTTATCGAGCCAACCGCCCGTGGCCGGCTTGCTCTTCGCAGCCTTTGCAGGGCTAGCACCGGATTGAGGGGCACGCATTGTCTTATCTGCGACAGGCATGGGTGGCCTCCTTCATCGAAGATTCTTTGCAATGTAACATACACTACATTGAAAAAGTGAGGCACATCTCAATCTTGGCCCAATTGCCACTGCCAACTTTTGATTTCCGTACGAAAGAAACATGCATTCGAACCATCGAATGCAGCCAAACTGGCGCTTGTGAGCCGCTTCGATGGTTCGAATGCAGGTCAGGCTTCGCGACGCCGCGCTAACAGCGCAGGTATGAGAAAAGCCCCAGCTAAACATCGTTTAGCTGGGGCAAGCGGTGGAGCCGCCGGGAATTGAACCCGGGTCCTTCGTCACCTCGCCAGGGCTTCTCCGTGCGCAGTTTGCACAGGATCTCTACTCGGCCCTCCGGCACGGGCAAACACGTTCCGGATGATGGGCCCAGTTGCTCTAGAAGTCCCCTTCCGGCCGAACAACAAACCAGAAAGGCAAGTTCCTTAGTCGATGCCAGGAACCAGGTCAGGAACTAAACCTGGGCTGACAGACACGCGTCGCTGAAATTAGGCAGCGAGGGCGTAGTCACGCTGAGAGTTCTTCTCTGCGTTTATTGGTTGCTGCGACGCTTACGGTGGTCTCCAGCCTGCACCGGCACGCTTCCCCTGGCTCAATGTACGAAGTCGAAACCAAGTCGACCCCATTAACCTACAGAGCGGGTATGTGCAATTCTCTGCGGTTTGCTCTACGCTACTCCAACACCGGCTTAGGGCTCAAGTCCCCGGCATAAACCCTATGTGGTTCATCGCTGCCCTACTGCGCATCCAGCCAATCTTTGAGCACTGTAGCGTGGTTTACCTCGCGGTCCTTGGCGGCGAAGATAAGCGTTACTGCGCCCTTGTCTGCGAGACGGCGCAGGTTTTCCATATCTTCGGCGTCGTTCGCGTCAAGCTCAGACTTATAACGCTTGGAGAACTCATCGAATGAATCCGCGTCGTGGTTCCACCACTTGCGCAGCTCAGGGCTGGGAGCTACGTCTTTGAGCCAATAGTCCGGCGCCAAGTCATCCTTGCTTATCCCGCGCGGCCAGAGCCTGTCCACGAGCACCGACTTGCCGGTTACTTTTGCATCGCCCTTGACGACGTCGTGTGCCTTTGCCGTATGAATCATGGTACCCAGGCTACGTCGTGGCGGCGCCTAGGCGTTGATTCCCTTGATGCGGCGCCCCAGTTCGCGGGTGATTTCGCGGTCTTGGTCGCGGCGCTTGATGGCCTCCCGCTTGTCGTAGTCCTGCTTACCCTGGGCAAGGCCCAACTCGCACTTGGCGCGGCCATCTTTCAGATAGACCTTGAGCGGCACCAGAGTCTTGTTGCCATCACGCACCTGCCCCATTAGCTTGTCAATCTCACGGCGGTGCAGCAGCAGCTTGCGGGTGCGCTTTGGCGAGTGGTTTGTCCAGGTTCCCTGCGAGTACTCAGGGATGTGGAGGTTGCGGATATAAACCTCGCCGTCGTCGATGGTTGCGAACGCATCGACGAGCGAGATTTTGCCCTCACGCATTGACTTGATTTCGGTTCCCACCAGGACCATGCCGCATTCGAGGGTATCGAGAATCTTGTAATCGTGACGGGCACGGCGATTGGTGGCTAGGGTCGTGTTGTTATCGACCGCTGCTTTCTTCTTTGCCTTCTTCGCCATAATTTCTACAACTATACGCGGTGCTTACTTGCGCACATAAGCGCGCAGGGTAATCTGCGCCGTCAGTGCAGCAAAGATCAGTGCGAATACGCCCACGATAGGCAGAGCAACCCAAATGTCCGAGCTCTTAATCGGTGCCAGAAGCTGCGATTCATAGAGATTCTTCAGCGAGGGATCAACCACCGCGGACTTGCCCACAGAGATGCCCACACCAGCGAGCACGACGCCGATCAGCGTTCCGAGGAGTGCTTCCAGCACGAACGGAGCCTGGGTCATCCAGCGGGATGCACCCACCATACGCATAATCGAGGTCTCACGGGAGCGGTTGAAAGCAGCAATCTGAACCATGTTCGCGATCAGGAAGATAGCTGCGATTGCCATCACGGCTGCGAGCACGAAGGTGGCATTGCGGATGGCGTCCAAGTTATGGGCGGCACCGCGGACTTCTTCTTGCTGGTCAATGATTTCGCCGACTGCCGGGTTGTCTTTGATGGCGTCGACTGGCGCGGTATCCGTGGGATCGACCAAGCGGACGTGGAAGGCCGCTGGCAGCGCGTCGGGAGAGGTCTCCTCCACCATCACAGGATCGGTCTCCTTGAAGAGCTCGACGAAGCGGTCGTAGGACGCCTGACGGTCACGATAAGTCACCGATTCCACGTCGTCGTCGCTTTCCAGCTGCTTCTTCAAGTCAGCGCATTCCGGAGAACTACATTCCGGATCGTTTGCTGAGATGTCCTCATTGAGCTGAACCATGACTTCCACGCGCTCCAAGTAGATCTCCTTGGTGTCGTTGGTCATGTTGGTCACCAGCACGCCGGCGACGACCAGCGCTACGGAAATGGCGGTCGTGATAACCATCGCCACCGTCATGGTCAGGTTGCGGCCGAGCCCCTTAAAAGCCTCGCGTAAAACTAGTCCTAGTTGCATTTACAGAGCCTCTCCGTACAGTGCGTGGTCTTCATCGCGAACGAGCTTGCCGTTGTGCAGCTCGAGGACGCGCTGGCGGGCATCATTGACGGCACGTGCATTGTGCGTAGACATGATGACTGTGGTGCCGCGGCGGTTGATCTGGGATAGCAATCCCAAAATCTCCGAGGCAGTACCCGGGTCTAGGTTGCCCGTCGGCTCATCTGCAAGGACCAACTTGGGGCGGTTAACAAAGGCACGCGCCACGGCAACGCGCTGCTGCTCACCACCGGAAAGCTCATGCGGCATGCGGTGCTGTTTGGAACCCAAACCCACCATTTCCAGAACTTCCGGGACCGCTTTGTCGATCTTGGACTTCTTCTTTCCAATGACCTCGAGTGCGAAGGCCACGTTTTGGTAGACGTTCAGCTTCGGCAGCAGGCGGAAGTCTTGGAAGACGTAGCCGATGGACTGGCGCAGCTGATTAATCTGGCGGCCTTTCAGCGCATTGACGTGGAAATCGCCGAAGTGAATGTCACCGGAGGAAACATTCGTCTCACGCACCATCAGCTGTAGGAACGTCGACTTACCGGAGCCGGAGGGCCCGATCAGGAAGACGAATTCGCCGTCATCGATCTGAAACGAGACGTCGTCAAGCGCGGGCCTTGTCGACGTCTTATAAACCTTGGACACATTTTCAAAGGTGATCACTCAAGCCACATTAGCAACATGAGTTAACAACAGAAAGTGTAAAACCTAACTTTCCTGCTCTTCCTTCTGCGCCTCAGCCATACGCCAGCGGATTCCGGCCTCCAAGAATCCATCCAGGTCACCGTCGAGCACCTTCGATGGATCGCCCACCTCATAGTTAGTGCGTAGGTCCTTGACCATCTGATACGGATGCAGGACATACGAGCGCATTTGGTTTCCCCACGAGGCATTACCGCCTGCGCCGAGCGCATCCATCTCCGCCTGTTCTTCCTGACGCTTGCGCTCCAAAAGCTTGGCCTGCAGCACGCGCATCGCCGAGGCTTTGTTCTGGATCTGGGATTTTTCATTCTGGCAGGTCACCACGATGCCGGTCGGAATGTGCGTCAGACGCACCGCGGAATCCGTAGTATTAACTGACTGGCCGCCAGGGCCCGAAGAGCGATAGACATCGACGCGCACGTCCGCATCCGGAATATCGATATGGTCGGTCTGCTCCACCACCGGCAGCACCTCCACCTCAGCGAAGGAGGTCTGGCGCCGACCCTGATTATCGAAGGGCGAGATGCGGACCAAACGGTGGGCGCCCTGTTCTACAGAAAGCTGGCCGTACATGTACTCGCCGTGCACCACGAAGGTGGCCGACTTGATGCCCGCCTCCTCTGCATAAGAAATGTCGTAGACATCCACCTTATGGCCATTCTTTTCCGCCCAGCGCACGTACATACGCATGAGCATCTCAGCCCAGTCCGCCGCATCCACGCCACCTGCACCGGAACGGATGTTAATAACGGCCTCGCGCGGGTCATACTCGCCCGAAAGCATCGTGGTCACTTCCAGCGCCTCGATGAGGGTGCCCAGCTCGTCTAGCTCGTCGTCGGCAAGCGAGGTGTCCCCCTCTTCCTCCGCCAACTCGTACATAACCGGCATATCGTCCACGCGAGAACGCAGCGATTCCAGCTTGCGAATCTTGGCCTGCGCGGCCGAAAGCGCGGAAGTCACCTGCTGCGCGTGGGCCGGATCATCCCACAAAGAGGGGTCACCAGCCTGAGCCTCGAGCTCACGAACCTGCTCAGCTAAAGCTGCAGGATCCATGACCTTTTCAATGGTCGTAAGGGTGGAATCCAATTCGGCAAGACGGGCTGATTGTTCGGGACGCATAGCGCCCAAGTCTACCTGCGCAGCACACACAATTAGCCATCGGCCGCATTTAGCGGGACAATAGCTCCATGACTCAACAGCCGAGCTTGAATGAGATGATCGACGCGATCACCAAAACCTTTCTGGTAGCTCACGTAGATGACACCGACGCACACCTTGCGCAGGCACTCGTTTACAACGCAGGCCGCCTAGCATGGCGCATGCGTGAGCAGGGCATTGACGTCGATCAGAAGACCTCCATTTCTGATGTCGTCACCGATGCAGACCGCGCCACCGAGCGCTTCGTTGCCGGCGTGCTCGAGGTGGTGCGCCCCGAGGACGGCATCCTCGGAGAGGAGGGCGCTACCCGCCCTTCCACCTCGGGACGCAACTGGGTCATCGACCCAGTAGACGGTACCTATAACTTCGCATCTGGCTCGGATTACTGGTGCTCGGTGCTCGCGCTTACCGACGCCGAGGGCGTCATCATGGGCGCAGTGCACCGCCCCGCCATGGGCTACACCTGGTTCGGCGGCCGTGACTTTCCTACTTCCCGTGATGGAAAGGACGTCGCCAAGCTGCAGGATAAACCGGCAAATGAAACCAGCATGGCAACCTACCTGCACCCTACATCCATTCAGGACCCAGAAATCCGCGCGGCCTGGCAGCGTGTGTCCGAGCACTTTGCTACAGTTCGCATGCTCGGCGCCGGTTCCGTGGACCTCTCCAGCGTTGCCGACGGCACCTGGGGTGCTTGGATGCAGCACAGCGTCGCGGACTGGGATTGGTTCCCGGGCAAAGCGCTGGTGGAGGCCGCAGGTGGCGCCGCCCGCAAGGTAGAAGCAGGCGGTGTGGAATGGTGCATCGCTGGTAATAAACAGGTTGTCGATCAAATGGAGGCATGGCTCCGTGGGTAAGTTCAAAGAAGACTTAGGCCTCGCGCTCGAGCTGGCAGGTCACGCGGATGTCATCACGATGCACCGCTTTGAGGCTTCCGATCTTTCGGTCAAGGACAAGCCGGATATGTCCCCGGTTTCTGACGCTGACTTGGCTTGCGAGAAGCAGATTCGTGAGGCTCTCAAGCGCTCCCGCCCGCGCGACGAAGTCTTAGGTGAGGAATTCGGCGGCACCCCCACCTTCAAGGGCCGCCAGTGGGTCATCGATCCAATCGATGGCACCAAGAACTTCGTGCGCGGCGTGCCGGTATGGGCCACGCTGATTGCTCTTTTGGAAGACGGTGAGCCTGTGGTTTCGGTGATTTCCGCGCCTGCTTTGCGACGTCGCTGGTACGCCGCCAAGGGCGGCGGCGCCTACCGCGTATTCGGCGGCGAGCCAAAGCGTCTGCACGTCTCGCAGATTGACCAGCTCGAAAATGCCTCTCTGGCCATGGGCTCGTTGGCAGGCTGGGCTAAGCGCGGTTTGCGTGATTGCTTCGTGGAGCTCTCCGAAAAGACTTGGCGTCTGCGCGGCTATGGCGACTTCTGGAACTACTGCTTGGTGGCAGAAGGCGCAGTCGACATTGCGGCTGAGCCTGAGGTCTCCCTCTGGGATCTTGCAGCGCCGTCTTTGCTGGTAACCGAGGCAGGCGGCAAGTTCACCGGCCTCAACGGTGAGGCCGGCCCGCACCACGGCTCTTCGGTGGCTAGCAACGGCCTGCTGCATACGGCAGCGCTGGAAGCGCTGAAACTGCAATAGACAAAACAATCACTAAAACGGCTACATGCCCCGCGCTTCAAGCACGGGGCATGTAGCCGTTTGTGGGAGAGATTAGTTCTGCGGGAGCGTAAAGCCTGCTCCTACCCCACCGCGGCGGTTCATGTCCGCAAGGATTGCGTCCATGTTCATCGCTACGGTCGGATCGTGCAGAGCGCCCTGCAGCGGGGTGCGACAATCAGGCAGACCCGGGATAAGACCGCGGGAGATTGCACCGATGATGCGACCCTTGTACATAACCGGTGCGCCGGAATCACCTTCCATGGCGCAGACCTGGTTGATCTGGACTTCCTTGGCCTGCTGGTAGGTCATGCCACAGGTAGTGCCGGTTGCGACGCCAGTCTTGCAGGTGACAGCGCCCGGCTTGACATTGCCGCCAACCTCCGTGGCATGCACGCCATTGTAGTTGCGGGTTACCTCAGCCTTGGAGCCGAACTCGATGACCGAGTAGTCCAGGTAATCGTTCCTGGAGGCAATGGTGCCGGTTGGGCCAACCTGCCAGGAATCGGCGGAAGAAACTGGGTCACCGACGTTGCCGCAGTGTCCCGCGGTGATGCCTACCTTGCGGCCGGCTGCGTCGGTGCCTGCTGCGGTCAAGGTGCACATGGTGTCCTGACGAACATACAGCGGCGTACCCGGGCCGTACAAGGATTTTCCACGCGTCAACGCCGCATTGGATTCTTCAGGTACGCGCGGTGCGTCGAAGTAGGAACCAGGTACGCGATGCAACACGTAGTCATCGAAGGGCTTAGCGGCTGCCGCCTTGGAGAAAGCATCGTTCTTCCAGACGTAGTTCGGGTCCGTGCCCTGTGGCTTAAAAGCTGGCTGCGTTGCCTGCTCAATCATGCCGACCGGGTTCGGGTTGGTCAGCGGTTGCGCGTACTGCTGGCTATCCGCATTCGCTTGTTCGATGACCGGCTGCACTGCGTTCTGGGCCTGGGACACTGCATCGTTGACGGCCGAATTCAGCGCTTTATTCTGTGCCTGAATTTGGTTCTGAACTTGGCCCTGCACTTGTGCCTGGGTCTGCGCAGCAGGCTGCTGCGTCTGCAGCATGTCACTTAAACCAGATTGCGCGCCGAAGCGAGCAAACTCATCATTGACATGATTAACCACGGCATGCGCGGCGGCAGCTGGGTCGAATGGCTCGGCAGCAGGCAGTTCTTGGGCGCCTGCGGTGGGGCTCGCAAAGAAAAACGCACCTGCGAAAGCCGAGCCCACGATGACTTTCTTTAGGTGCGGAATGTGAAGCATGAACAAATCCCTCTATCTCTCTTGCTATTGGTCTAGCAAGGATCATCATTTCACGCGGGTAGGTATTACGAAGCTCTAATTTGCATCTGTTTCCAACCCGTTATCGTTTACACAGTTTGCGGGTGTACCCAAAATCTTTGCCTTACCTAAAAATGGCCGCTGTACTAGGTTTTCTTTGCAAAACGTCAAAGGGGCCTGGCCCCAACCCAACCGGGCTGGATATCAGGTGTCTAGCTAACAGGGGCCAGGCCCATCCAAGATGCAGACCGCCATTACATCTGGCAGGCGTTAACAACCATCCGATCAAACGCAGACTTCGCTACTCAGGTTGCCGACGCTCATTAAACTGATCACCCTGGGACGCCAGAAGCCGGGGACATGGACCAAACGAACAACGCAATTGGCCGCGATGTAGGCCTCCGAGATGAAGGAGACGAGCAAGAGGCAATTAATGATTGCCATGACAAAGCAAACAATGGAGAGCTAAAAATACTGAAGAAGGCCTGACATGAAAGACAAACTTCCATTATTAGAAACCGTGATGGGAATCGTCTGCGGAATAGTAGCACTCTACGGTGGAATACTATTATCCACAACGCTCCCCATTCCTTTTGTGCTCTATGGATTACCACTGGCGCTCCTGCTTGCGTGCGGTATCATACTTTTCTTCATTTTCCTGGTGAAGAAAGACCGCTACATCAGTAACTGTTCATGGAAAGCATTTATAGTTGCACTAATTCTTTCTTTTTCCATTTCATCCACCTTATGGATAACAACTATCGTTCCTTACGCAAACTTCTCTTGAAAGAAACGCAGCCCCCAACAAGCTTCACTGTTGTAATAGCAACGTTGAGGACTCCGCTCACCACATTAAGGATTACCAGTCCGTGGTGGCGGGGTCTTTGCCTTTGGACGTACCTGGAGGCATAGTTACGCGTATTGAGCCTGAAATTAATGTAGTCGGTAGAGATAGTGTTCAGCGATACATCCCGGACTCCGATGTGACAGATCTGTATTTGGATACAAAGATTGCGGACCGCTAACGCAGTAAGTGAATTATGAAATTAAAACAAGCAATAAATTTTAATACCTTTCGGTTCAGCTTGTTATACGCGCTTTCCCTGTCAGTCGCGGGTATCGATCTGACGATTTCGGTACGCTCTGGTCAAGAATTGACTAGGACAGCGTTAGGCGGCACGATGACCTATGTTTTAATAGCCTTGGGTATCATAATTGCCGCTCGACTTGGAATGCCATTGATTAAAAGGCTCGGGCCTCGAATGGTATATCTAATTGCGGGTACAACTTGTATTTTGTCAGGAATGGCAACATCTTTTGCAATGCAAAAGCAACAAATCTGGCTATTTTACGGTGGAATACTGCTCGTCGGTATCTTTATGGGGCTCGCAAATTTTCATCGAATTTTGGTGAAAGATTTCGCGCCCCAGCCAAGTCCCTGGGATACGAGTCTCGTTCTCTTGAGCGGAGTCGTTGGGTCGATTTTCGGTCCTTGGGTTGCTGGTATCGTGGCCGAATCCCCAAGCGATTTCTACAAGGCGTATCGGGTTGTAATTGGTCTAGGGATACTGGTCTTTTTCGCCTCGCTGGCTCTACCCCAAACCATTGAAACGATGCTTGCACGAACATCCAAGGATGATCGCTCGGGTGATCGTTCGACTCTTTATCTTGGTGGCGTATTGGGGTTCTTCAGTTATGTAACTATGACCCTTTTAATGACAGCAATTCCCTTAGAAGCTCAGCGACAGGGGCTAAGCAGCTCCGAAATTTCTGATTTGTCGCAGTTACATATGGTTGCCATGTACCTTCCGATATTGGTGGTTCCCTATCTTATCAACCAGTTTTCAGCGCAGAAGGTTGCGATTTGGTCCTTGGGGCTGGGCGGTTTGTCTGCAGTGTGTGCTGAACTTCTTCTCAAGGATGAAAAAGAAAATAATCTTGAACTAGCGATCTTGATGGTGATTGCGGGAGTCCTTTGGGCTTTTTCGTTTACTGCGGCATCAAATATTGTTGCGGTAAACCAATATGGAAGGACTCATCTAGTTGCGCGGGGTCGTGCTGAATCGATGCCTCCGCTGGGAATGATTATCGGATCTATTCTTGCAGGAGCATTGTTGGGCTCAGTTGGCTTTATTTGGGTTGCGGTGTTCTTTGGAATTGTATCGCTATCTGCATTCCTTCTCTTGACGATACTGACCAGTCTGAAACCGACATAAGCTTAAGGGGGGTAATCGTGGAATATGTCTTTGTTTTAGACGGCACAATGTACACGGGTGAGTGCTGAGAGCGGCTTGTTGGTAGGGGTGTTG
>NZ_KV814077.1:0-4638 GCF_001813815.1 Corynebacterium sp. HMSC076D02 | reverse complement strand
GACATTACTTACCTGCCGTGTAGGGGAGGCAAAAACATGTACCTTGCCACAGTCATTGACACGTATTCACGTAAACTTGCAGGTTATGCACTCGCAGACCACATGCGGGTCTCACTAGTTATCGATGCTCTAGCCCACGCACACGGCGTGCGCGGCAGTCTTGACGGGACTATTTTCCATTCCGATCACGGCAGCGTGTACACCTCACAAGCCTTTAGGAACTACTGCTCGTCGTTAGGTGTGCGCCAGTCCATGGGCGCGGTTGGAACGAGTGCCGATAATGCCCTGGCAGAATCCTTTAACGCCACCTTAAAGCGGGAAGTGCTGCGTGATCGGAAAGTCTTTGACAACCCAATTAGCTGTCGTCAAGAGGTCTTCCGGTGGTGCATGCGCTACAACACGCGCCGGCGGCACTCCTGGTGCAATCTCGTAGCTCCTGATGTCTTTGAAGCCGAGACTTCGGCTATACTGACCACAGCAGCATAGCTAGCCCCCGATGTGTCCACTTTCCGGGGGTCGGGCCCGCGCTGAAACGGTGAAAACGTGGCATCATAATCGCATGTCTGGGCGTTTGATACTCAATGATCATCCCACTGAATCCGAATCGAAGGTAGGACGCGGAAAGCGTCTTATTCGCCATGACCGAATAGCGATAGGCTACCTGCTTAAACAAGGTCTTACTCACCGTGAGATTGCAGCCCAGCTGGGACGTAACCAGTCGACGATTAGCAGGGAAATCGCCCGTGGGATGACTGAGCATGGCTACGATGCCCTCGTGGCACAAAAGCGGGCTGTAGACCGTTTAGCCAGGCCTAAACCCCGCAAACTCGATACCAACCCGCAGCTGCGCGCTTTTGTTATCGAGGGGTTGAACACGAAGTGGTCACCGGAGCAGATTTCGAACTATCTTGCCCGCTGCTTCGGTAAAGGTGGGGATATGTCAATTAGCCATGAAACCATCTACCAAGCTCTCTACATCCAAGCCAAAGGCGCTTTACGCCAGGAATTGAAGGTAGAAAAAGCACTGCGTTCTGGACGCACCGGACGAAAACCACAATCACGCCTGCCAGCCCGCGGTAATCGAAGTTGGATTGGTGAAGACTATCGAATCAGCAAGCGCCCTGCCAGTGTTGAAGACCGCGCAGTTCCAGGGCATTGGGAAGGCGATCTCATCATCGGACAAGGAGGAACCACTGCACTTGTAACCTGTGTAGAACGCAGTACTCGCTACACCATGATCCGCAAACTAGATGTTCATGATTCCGCCACGACTGTCGATAAGTTGATCGAGATGTTTACCGGCAAAATACGCAACATCACTAAAACTCTGGCCTGGGACCAAGGCGTAGAACTAGCCCAAGTAGACAAGCTGAGCATCGCACGTGGACTAGCAGTCTACTTCTGTGATCCACACTCGCCGTGGCAACGTCCTACCAACGAAAACACCAACGGGCTAGTCAGAGACTTCCTGCCCGAAGGAAGCGACTTTAGTGCCCTGACCGACAAGGATGTCCAACACATTCAAGACCTTCTCAACGGGCGCCCCAGAAAAGTCCTTAACTGGTATAAACCAGAAGAGAAGATACAAGAACTATTCAAGTGATGCATCCACCACTTGAAACCGCCGAACTTTTTTGCTCACGATTTGGCATCTGGGGCGGTTTCGGCCGCATCTTCGGCGCCGTCTGCAGCGGGTTGTGCGCTCCCACCGTCTTGCGGTTGGGCCTCCCACTGCGTGGTAACCGGCCACATCTCGGTGATGGACTCCCATTCTTCCTTCCAGTCCTCGCCGATGGCTTGGTCTTGGAGCATGCGTACCTGCTGGGCAGGCATCGGCGGCTTGGGCCCCAGCTTCGGAGGCAGGACGGGGCGGTTGACCTTGGGGGCGAAGGGGGAAAGCGGCACGCGCGGAATGCGTGGCTTGCGGGCAGCTAGGCGGCTGGCCTGGTGGAACGAGAAGTGGCCCACGCGCTTGATGGTGGCATAAGGGCGGAAGTACTGCGGGCGACGCAGGCGGCGGGCCACGCGTTCGCCCAGCACAACTCCGGCAGCCAGCGCACCGGCGATGGCTAGTGCTCGTGACAGGTTGGTAAAGCCGGAGATCATCTGCTCATTCAGCGAGGCGTACATGCCGCGGTAGAGGGTAAGGCCAGGCAGCATCGGCGTATAGCCCACGATCATTGTGATGAGCGGCGGCATCATGTAGCGGCGCGAGAGCAGGCCGCCGGCCAGGCCCACCGCCGTGGCGGAGATGCCGCAGGCTACGACGTCGCTCACGCCGAAAGGAATGACTACGAAGTAGTAGAAGAGCATACCGGCGCCGGCGGTAAGTCCAGAGACGGTAACCTCAATCCAGGAAGCGCCGCAGGCCAGGGCGAAGGCGCCTGAACCGATGCTGCCGCAGAGGATGAGCAGCGGGACCTGGTGATAGACCGGCGGCGCGAGCGTAGCCAGGGGCGGCAGGGTAAAGCCCATCCAGTCAGAGAACTGAATGCCCACGCCGACGCCGGCGATGATGGCGCCGGTGGCCAGCATGGCTTCGAAGAAGCGAGCGGCCGATGTTACCGGTGCGCGGGTGATGCCGTCGACCAAACATTGCACCAGGGTAAGGCCGGCGACGAGCACAATGATGCCTGAACCAATGATCTGGGAAGGCGAGAAGGTAATGCCGATTCCGGCGGCCATGTTGTAGAGGATCGCCGCCGGTACGACGGCGAGGAATCCGCCCATGATGTTTTGGTAGAAGGGTGGCACGCGGAACTTTGCCGCCCAGGCGTTGACGCCCATAACCAGCAAAGAGACGAAAAACGCCATGACGCCCACCAAGGCGTCGCCGCCGAGCATCACGGAGAGAATGCCGCCCATAACGCCCCAGCCCAAAAGGACGGTGGAGGTGCGATAAGGCGGCTTCATGTTGTTGATCTCGTCCAAGACGCGCTCGGCCATGGCCGGTGGTGTGGCGCCGGAGCGGATCGAGTAGATCAGGCGGTCTACCGCGGAAAGCTTGGAAAAGTCCACCGAAATTGAAGGGGCCACGCGGAAGACGTGTAGGTTACGGCGGTTAGAGCCCGCGCCCATCGCGGGGTGAATGGTGATGGTATTCATCATGATGTCCACATGGCAGTAGTGGAGACCATAGGAAGAAGCCACCAGGTGAATCTGTGCCTTGGCATCAGAGTTGGCAGTGCCGGCGCTGATTAGGATTTCGCCCACGCGCGCAGCGATTTCCATGACACCGGTGACCTGCGCGGCGTCGGTTAGATCGACTGGTGCCAGCGGCGATGGTGGTGGCGCGGCCTTTGCCGCATCGATGGTGGCAACGTAGCCGGAAGAAGCGCTAAAACGCTCCCTCAGCGCGGAAATAAATGACACGCAACAAACCCTTAAAAACTGATTGAGACTCTTGCTTGCACTCTATCCGCTGGGGTTGCGCGACGCACGGGCCACCCCAGTGTTTTCGTCCGCTCGCCTGCTCGGGTACGATTCTTCGCAGCGGTTCAATCCGCGGTGCTGGAGTGGCGCAATTGGTAGCGCAACGCACTTGTAATGCGTAGGTTGCGAGTTCAAGTCTCGTCTCCAGCTCAATGGCCCTGGTGAAATTTATTTCTACCGGGGCTAATTTCATTGGAAAGCAACGCCGAGCTTCTGACTTGGCAGTCGCCGACTGAGATTAATACCCCGTGACAATTGTCATCGCCGACTAATGACAATTGCTATACGTACTCTTCGCGGTGTCGCATGAGACTTGAACCATGGCAAACACGGAGTCCACGTTAAGAGTTGAATCACTAACAAAGTCATTTGGTGAGGTTTGTGCAGTAAAGGACCTCAGTTTCTCGATTGAGCGCGGTGAGGTCGTAGCCCTTTTGGGACCTAATGGTGCGGGTAAGACTTCCACCATCGATCTCATCTTGGGCCTAAGCAAACCAGATTCAGGAAACATTGAAGTATGCGGGACGACGCCGCGCAACGCGGTGGTGCTCGGTCGAGTTTCTGCAATGATGCAGTCGGGAGGCCTGCTTCCTAACTTAAAGGTTCGCGAAACGGTTGAGCTTATGGCCAGTTTCCATCGTGATTCCTTAAGCGCAGAGGAAGCGTTAGAACGCGCTGGTGCTGGCGAGTTTGCAGAACGGTACGTGGGTAAATGCTCAGGAGGCCAGCAACAAAAGCTACGTTTTGCAATGGCTTTGGTCAGCAATCCTGAACTCATCGTCTTAGACGAACCTACAGCTGGCGTGGATGTAGAAGCTCGACGCGATTTTTGGGCGAATATACGTGAAGATGCTCGCGAGGGACGAACCGTTATCTTCGCTACCCATTATTTGGAAGAAGCCGACGATTTTGCAGATCGAATCGTGATGATGAATCACGGTGTCCTTGTAGCGGACGGCAGCCCACAGGAGCTACGAGCGCAAGTTTCAGGAAAAACAATTCATGCCAAACTTCAAGCTTCGCAGTCAGAAGTGGAACAAGCATTAAGAGATTTTCCTCAGATATCGCTCGATATGCGCAGGGAAGAATTCGTTTTGGTAGCCGAGGATACTGACAAAATCGCACGCTTGCTTTTAACTCGAGGTCTTGCGAGAGACATCAGCATTACTGCGTGAAGCGTCCTGGGTTTAGTTCCTACCTCAGCTA
>NZ_KV814076.1:0-303 GCF_001813815.1 Corynebacterium sp. HMSC076D02 | reverse complement strand
TTAATGATGCTGCCGTTGCTAAAGCAATGGGCCTGCCAGGTGGTGTTCGTGGCGAGCTACGAGTGATGTACATCGACGGCCCGAATGGCCGCCTGTACGGGCGTTTCTATTGGGATGTAGACCCCACTTCTGGATATGAATCATGGCGGGCTATTTCGTATAACGGAAAGCTTGGTGCGTGGTCGCAGGTTAACGCGGGGTATGTGAAGCGCGCACTTACTTCTAGTGATGTTTTAGGCACATTAGAACCTGGCAGGTATGCAGTAACGTCACAGGAGGTAGCAACTGCACTGGGGCTTCCGC
>NZ_KV814075.1:0-226 GCF_001813815.1 Corynebacterium sp. HMSC076D02 | reverse complement strand
TCTTTCGACTGTAGACATCCACGACAAACGCGGTGTAGGCGAATCCTGACAGGGTGCGAACGTAGGTAATGTCGGCAACCCACAGCCTTCCTGGTGCTTGTGCACGGAAGTTTCGCTGTACTAGGTCTGGGCGATGATCCGGTGTCTTCGGGCTGATCGTTGTCACGGGGGTTCGTCCACGTCTGCGGCCGCAAACACCTGCTAGCTTCATTAGTCGTGCAGTCTT
>NZ_KV814074.1:50675-54194 GCF_001813815.1 Corynebacterium sp. HMSC076D02 | reverse complement strand
AACAAGCCCGGCCGGCGCATTCAACAACGCTACGTGAAGTGCCCCGAGTTTTGTTCCTAGGTATTTGCCTTGATTTCTATTATTTCCTGTGGCGGGATCTGCTTCCAAAAGGTCAAGCCCGCGTCCGTGGTTCGGGCGCTTGCCCGCATCAATATTTTTGTTTTCGTCCCACGCCGCACCCCCGCTGGCGCTGGTAGCGTTTATACATACCGCAACCGACAGCCACGGGAGGCCTATTCTATGAACGGCGATGTTACTGAGTTGCTTGTATGCGCCGGGGTAGTGCTTGTCATGGTGCTCTACTGGACCTACTACATTAGGTGCGTGCGGAGGCAACCTAGATCGGAAAAATGGTACGACGATGTCGACTTTGTAGGCGCAGAAAGTGATGGCGTCCTTTTTATTTATCCTTACTGCTCGCTCATCATGGGCGCTGCCGGCGCCATGGGGTTGGTCGCAAGTGCCAACCCTCCCGAGTTTGTCTACACGGTGCTGAAGGTTCCGCTCGTGGCAGCTTTCGTTGTCGGAGTCATTGGATTTACGGGCGCGGTCGGGGTTCCGCTTCCGTGGCCTTTTGTTCCGCGTTGGGTCGTCGATATCCGCAAAGCAAAGCGTGCTCGGAGGCGTGAGCGCAGACAAGCCAGAAAAAGAGAAAAGGAAGAATAGCTACTGCAGGAAGAGGCCATTTTGTCCAGCGTTCGCGGGGGTGGCAGCGTCACGCTGCTGCGAGCGTTGCATGAATCACCGCATTCACATGAGCAAATGGAATCCGCTCCTGCTCAATGCGCAGCCGGCCCGCAGTGAAGAGAAGGCGGTAGGCGCGCTGCTCTTCGGTGGTGAGGTGGGTAAGGGTGGCGGAGCCGTCGCCGGGGTCGGGGACAGCCAGGTGCTGGAATTCGGTGACGGTGGCTGTGTCCATGAGCAGTGACGTCGTGTGGGGGAAATGGGCGCGCACGGCGTTGAGGATGGCAAAGCCGGCGGCGTCGAGGTCGCCCCAGTAGGTGATGTGTCGTTCCGTCGGGGTACAACTCACGGCCGATAAAGCTCACGTGCCGGCGGGTATCTAGCACCACGTTGCGCCAGCGGAGATCCTCTGGCTGGCTCGAGCCCAAACGGCTCAAGATCTTGTCCAACGCGTGGTAGCGCGCAAGGGCAGTCTCTGTATCATCGGAGCCGAATTCGCCCAAGCTGTGGGAGGTGGCGGCATCAAGATCCCGCTGGAAATCCTGGACCACCTGGCCGCGAGCATCCTTGACGTCGATGCGCACGGTGCGCTCACCG
Organism: Corynebacterium sp. HMSC076D02; assembly: GCF_001813815.1. Lineage (NCBI taxonomy): Bacteria > Bacillati > Actinomycetota > Actinomycetes > Mycobacteriales > Corynebacteriaceae > Corynebacterium > Corynebacterium sp. HMSC076D02. The sequence continues at coordinate 52,913 of NZ_KV814074.1, read as the reverse complement.
TTGAAGGGAGAGCGCTCCAGGGACTTGTTGATGAATTCCATGCGCCTCTCAATATCACTGCGAGCACGGCGCAGGTCAGTGGTTAGGTGGGAGAGGTTTCGCACGGTGGAGCCGTTGAGAAGCTCGAGGAAGCGGGCGCGGAAATCCGCCAGGCGGTCGGCGCGGTGACCGCGTGCGGCGTTATCGGCTCGATGTTGAGCAAGCCGGATAGCCGCCACTACTGCAGCCTCAAACTCCCGAACTGGCAGCCACCGGCTATCGCGTTCCCAATTGTCTGGACTGCACTTTATGCTGACATCGCGGTCATCAACTCGATCGTTCTTGCCGACCACATCGAAGAAGACACCGCCAAATCCAAAGCCGCAGCACGCAAGCATGCCGCGGTTCTCGGTGCGAACCTCGCATGGAATGCCGGCTGGAGCGGCGTCTTCTTCCGCTCGAAGCGTAAGAGGCTGGCCGCCGTTTGGGCCGGCGTCCTGGCCGCAAGCTCCGGGGACCTCGTGCGCCGCGCCTGGAAGTTCGCACCCGAGCGCGGTGCGTTGCTCGCACCCTATGCGGCATGGACGGGCTTTGCCACCGTGCTCAGTGCGGAGATTGCGCGGCTTAATCGGAAGCGCTAGGGATTCGCTAAAATTTCTAACGTGGCAGATTTTCAATTTCACCAGCAAATCGCAGTATTTGGTCAAGCCGGAAGCGGAAAGACCGTTCTACTTTCGTCTCTCTACGGACACCTGAATGAGCAAAGTGTTGTGGACTCGAACGGCTACCGCTTCTTGGCGCAAGAATCGACCGATGGAAATCGTCTCCTTCAGCGCTACTACGGCATGAAGGAGAAGAATGTAGCTCCTGCAGCCGATAAATTTGTGTCTTCGAAGTACGACTTCAAGTTGATGCCGATTTCGGAACCGTTGGGTGAGCGAAGCAAACGCCCACGCATCCACATCACTTGGCGTGACTACCCAGGTGAGTGGTTTGAATCGAAGCCCTCGAGCGAAATGGAAAAGGAAGATAGGTCAGCAACTTTCCGTGAGCTCGTCAAATCTGATGTGGCTTTGGTCCTAGTTGATGGCCAAAAGCTTGTGGACTATGAAGGCGATGAAGCTCGCTACCTGAAGTCGCTATTCACCACTTTGCGCAATATGCTGCTTACGGTTCGTGAAGAGATTCTCGATGGTCACGAGCAGCTTGAGCAATTCCCTCGCATTTGGGTTATTGCGCTGTCGAAGGCTGACTTGCTCCCTGAGATGACAGCGCATGATCTCCAAAAAATGATCATTTTGCATGCAGCAGATGAGCTGAACGGGTTGCGCCAGGTCCTCGCTGACTTGGTAGAGGGCGATAAGGCTCTTTCTGTTGGTGAGGACTACGCAGTACTTTCTTCTGCGGAGTTCGCCCACGGCGAAATCGACGTCGAGCAGCAAAAGGGCTTGGAGGCAATCCTCCCGCTGGCCACCATCTTTCCGATTGAGCGCTACCAACGTTGGGCAAAACTACGAATCCTTCCAGCCGCTCTCTTGGATGAAAAGTTGGCTAAGGCAGGCATTAGCCTCATTATGACTCTTGCCTCCGGCTTTAACGCACAGAGCTTCGCTCCGAACCTCCTTAAAAAGTTGCCTAGAAGGTTGGCAGGTAAGTGGGGCAAGGTTCAGTTGATTGAGCGAATTATCCAAGAGCTTGCTGGTCTAGCTGTGCCAATGCTTGAAGAAAAACGCCAAAAGGCACTGGAGAATCACAACTTCTACGAGATGCTTCTATCCGATTTCGTTCTAAAGATTCGGCAGTCCATTGAAGACGGTTTCCTTAAGAGGTCGCCTCAATGGGGATAATTTGGGCGACTAGGGGAAAGAACTGGGGAAACTGCTTTCTCATGGATGGCGGTTTCCAGGACCCATTGCCGGAGTATCTTTCGGCTTTTTCTGGGCTGGAAAACTCTCGCGAGGTGTTCCAGAAGATGGGAGACCGCGTCATTATGAGGTTCGAAGACCCGGAAGGCCGACGCGATTGTTCCGGCCGCCCAATCGAGCATGATTTCGTCATTGATGGCCCAGAGCTGGAAGCGAAGTCTACGTTGGAAGAAGCACGCGACTTCGTTTGGCCGTTGGTAGCTGGCCAGTATGAAAAATGCTGGGCGGCGGACTCCGTCTAGCTAAGGCGCTGGGCGATACGCACTCTGCTGGCGAACCTACAAAACAAAGTGCGGCCCCTAACTGCGGCAAAGTGAACCGCATTGTGAATGAA
>NZ_KV814074.1:2622-50575 GCF_001813815.1 Corynebacterium sp. HMSC076D02 | reverse complement strand
GATTTACTGCGCCGCGGGGTGGCTATCTGAAGAAGAGGAAGTACTTTCGTACTTTGCCTGACTTTCTGCCGCTTTAGCGGTCGGCGGTCAGGGTGATGCCGTTGGTCTCGGCGGTCTGCTGCAGTGCAGCGAGAGCCTTGGCGTCCTTTTGCAGGTCGTAGGTTTCAGCGAAGCCGACATGGACATGAGTGGAATCGATGACGTTCAGCTCGAACAGCTTGTGGCCGGCTTCTTGCTCCAGCTGTGCAGCCTCGTGCTTCAAGGCGTTGATGCCGGTTGGCAGGTTCTCCTTGTTGGAGTCGGTGTTGCCGCCGAGGAGATCGGAGAAGTCCGGGCGGTTGCCGCCGAGCAGGGAGCTGCCGAGCTGCAGGAGGGCAGCAGGGTCGGCAGAGGACAGCTGGTTCAGCGGGGTGTCCGCGGTGATACCGGAGTCGGTTTCGCCGTTGGTGGTAGCACCGGTGTTGGTGGTTGCGGCGCCGTCGGCAGCCGGGGCGGTTGCGGCGGTGTCGGTGGTGGTGGCGTCGGCAGCCGGGGTTCCGGCTGTGGTCTCAGCGGCGGTGGCGTTGGCGGCACCGGCGATTACAACTGCTGGAAGTGCGGCGGCAATGGTTGCGCGGCGCAGGGCGTTCATGGAACTCATAGGATAAATCCTTTCTATCGTTGCGGTCTTTCGGACCACGGGTTATGTTAGGAAGCGTTTCTGTGGCGAAGCTGGCTTCTAGCTGTCGGCTTATTGCAAAGCAGACTCGATTGCTTTCAGGGATTCCTTGATGTGTGGGATGGTGCCTGCCACATGCGAGCCGGCGTCGTTCGGGATGAAGGTGACGTCGCCGCCGCGCTCAGACCACTCCTTGGCCAGCTGCTCAGCAGTGGAGAAAGGAATCACATCGTCGCCGCGGCCGTGGGTGATGACCACCGGGATGGACGGAGCGTCGTAGCCAATGTGCTGGTCGGCCAGGATCTTGTCGTAAGGTGCCTCAGCGATGAACTCGTCGACGTTCTTGCCATCGATGCTGACGTCTTCAATCTTCTTGCCCGCGAAGCTGGTCAGACCCAGGGTGCAGGAGTTGGTGGCGTTCTGCAGGACGGTCTTGCCCTCCTCATTGAGGTGGGAGTACAGGTCCACGTCGTAGGAGTTGCTAAGGCCCAGCAGGGCGAAGGACTCGAAGAGGAAGTAAAGCGTGCCGTCGAGAGCCGGCGGCAGCAAGGTCAGATCCGCAGGAGCGGCGCCGACGGTGGCGAGCTTGACGTTGAGCTCTGGGGCGTAGTCGTCGTAAAGCTCAGCGGCAGCAGCGGCGGCGCCACCACCCTGCGAGTAACCGTTGATGATGACCGGGTTATCGGCGTTGATATCCCAGCCTTCTAGCTGGCGGGCAGCGCGGGCGCTATCGAGCACGGCGTGTGCCTGCGAGACACGGTCCATGTAGGTATGCATGCCCGGGGTGCCCAGACCCTCGTAATCGGTGACCACGACTGCGTAGCCCTTCTTCAGGTACTGCTCAAAGAAGAACTGCTCGTAGTCACCCACGCCGTCGGCAATCTTGCGCGAAGGTGCGCAGCGGTCGGCCACACCCTGGGTGCCCGGTGCGAAGGCGATGAGCGGGCGCGGACCGTTGCCGGTCCACTCCGCCTTCGGCTCAATCACGATGCCGCTGACCGGAATCTTCTCACCCTTGCGGTTGGTGGAGGAGTATAGGATGCGCTGTGCCTTGTACGGGCCCACGTTGGTAATGCCCAGCGTGTTGGCGGGATTGCGCACGGCATCGGAGCGGAAGAGCTGGCCTGGCTCAGAGCCTTCGAGCTCGACTGGGTCGTGGTAGAAGGCCTTGTACTCGTCGCCGACCTTGTTATCGGAGGGGGCTGCGGCGTCGGTGCTTGGCGCGGCGTCGTCAAGCTCCTTGGCGTCGGTTGCGATGTCGGAGGCCTCAGCCGGGCTCTCGTCAGCAACTGGATCTTCGAGGGCCTTTTCAATGAGGGCGCTTTCAGGCAGCTCGGTGTTCGGAGCATCGGCAGCGACGGCGGCGGGGCAGATGCTGAAGGTCAGGCAAGCAGAAGCAAGCAGTGGCAGGTAGGTGCGCAGTGATTTTTGCACGGTAACGTCCTTTCTAGAGATCGGAGGAGTCTTAGTGTTTGTCTGGCTACGCCGTTAGGGGGCGGGGAGAGCGCTGCGCGGTGGAGCTGACACCGATTATTATTGGTTTAATTTTGCTAACTAACAATGGGGAAATGAATTTAATCCGTTTGTACAGGCCCGTATAGGGGTGTACACCGTTAGCATTACGTTTCCGGGCGGGCGTGCTTGAATGGAATCATGATTGATGCGCGCGATAGTCAGGCCCTCGATGTGGCCAAGCTGTACTACAACTCGCACCTATCCCAAGCGGAGGTAGCGCAGTGTCTGGGTATTTCGCGCCCTACCGTCTCCAAGCTTTTGCAGCATGCGCACGACCAGGGCTTCGTGGTCATCAGCATCAACGATCCTCGCGAACGCTCCGATGAGCTGGTGCGTGAGCTAAAGGAGCACTTCGCGCTTGCCGACGCCCGCGTGGTCACCACCCCACGCGGCGGCAACCTCATGCAGGACCTAGGCGCAGCTGGCGCCGCGCTGCTCGAAGAGCTCGTCCACGACGGCTCCAGCGTCGGCGTGTCCTGGGGCCAGACCATGTCCGCCGTGGCAGAGCACCTGCGCCAGCTGCCGCTCGAGGGGGTAAAGGTGGTGCAGCTCAAGGGCGGGCACTCGCACACGCAGCGCTCCACCAAGGACTTCGCCACCCTCCAGGGCTTTGCGCGCGCCTTCAATGCGGAGACCTTTATGCTGCCGCTGCCTGTCATTTTCGATTCGGCCGAGGCGAAGCAATGGGTGGAAAAGGATCGCCATATTGCCCACATCGTGGAGATGGGCTCCCAGGTCGACGTCGCGGTGTTCACGGTGGGCGCGGCCGCGCGCGAGTCTTTGGCGCTGAACCTGGGCTATCTCAGTGGGGAGGAAACGCAGCTCATCTTGGAGCGCGCGGTAGGCGATGTCTGCTCCCGCTTCTTTGACGCTGAAGGCCGCGTCGCTGTGCCCGAGGTGGACGTGCGAACGGTGAGCATTACTTTCGACGCCCTGGCGGCGCGGCCGGCACGCGTCCTCGTTGCCGGAGGGGCGGAAAAGGCCGACGCCATCCGGGTGGTACTCGAGCAAGGATTGGCCACGCATTTGGTCATCGATCACAACACGGCGCAGCGCGTTCTAGCAGGGGAGTGAGCCGTATCATAAAGGTGAACAAATGTAAATAGCATCATTGACATTTGTGCTGGCTGCGGTAGTGTAATGCCTGAAAGTCATTGTCCTTCCGATAGGAGTTCACCGTGTCTGAAGCCGCACACGCAAACGAATTTTCCACCGAAATCGCCACCCCGCACATCAACCCCAAGGGCGCGGAAATCGCAGAGACCATCTTGCTGCCAGGTGACCCACTGCGTGCAAAGTTCATCGCCGATACCTTCTTGGAAGACGTCGTCCAGTTCAACGAGGTCCGCAACATTCTCGGATTCACTGGCACCTACCAGGGCCACCGCGTCTCCGTCATGGGCACCGGCATGGGCATGCCTTCCATCGGCATCTACTCCTGGGAGCTAATCCACAACTACGGCGTGAAGAACCTGATCCGCGTCGGCTCCATCGGCGCACTGCAGGAGGACATCGACCTGCACGATGTCATCGTCGCCTCCGCCGCTTCCACCGACTCCAACTTCCTGAGCCAGTACAACCTGCCGGGCCAGTACTCTCCGACGGCTTCGTGGAAGCTGCTCAAGGCACTCGTCGATGAGGCAGAAAAGCAGAATGCCCACATCCACGTCGGCAATGTCTTGAGCTCCGATGTCTTCTACAACTTCGACCAGGCCGTCAATGACCGCTGGGCACACATGGGCGTGCTCGGCGTCGAGATGGAATCCGCTGCGCTTTATGCCACCGCTGCCGAGGCAGGCGTGAACGCCCTCGGTCTGTTCACCGTCTCTGACAACATCGCTGCCGATACCCACCTTTCGGCTGAGGAACGCCAGACCGCATTCCACACCATGATGAAGCTCGCACTGCCACTGGCAGGCCTGGACTAGGAAGGATGGCTTAAAAAGCCATGTCAAAAGCTACAAACGCTAAGCCATCGGGCGTCGTAAAGCGCGGCGTCGATGCAGCCCTCAACCCCAAGGCAGCCGTACCGGTGCTGCTATTCTGCTTCGTCTTCTCCCTCGTGGTGGATAATGGTTTCAAGACCATGACCATGCCGATTGCGCAAGGCTTGGGCATTGATGACAACACTGCCTCGCTGCAGGCATCCCTTGCTGGCGTCATCATCGGCATCGGCGCCGTGGTCTACGCGGCGCTGGCGGACTCCGTGTCCATCCGCAAGCTCATGATCACCGGTGTGCTCCTCGTGGCTGTCGGCTCGGTTATTGGTTTCGTGGGCTCGGGCTCTTGGCCCATCGTGCTGGCCGCCCGCCTGATTCAGACCACCGGCCTAGCCGCCGCGGAAACCCTGTACGTCATCTACGTGACCAAGCACCTATCTGAAGCAGACCAAAAGACCTACCTCGGCTTTTCCACCGCCGCCTTCCAAGCCGGCCTGCTGATTGGCGCGCTGACCTCCGGCTTTATCTCCACCTACATCTCGTGGACCGCGATGTTCCTCGTGCCGCTCATCCTGGTGCTGTGCATTCCTGCCATCCACAAGATGGTGCCCGAGGACGAAGCAGTGGAGTCAAGCCTGGACGTGCTCGGCCTTATCCTGGTTGGCTTCTTTGCCACCGCGCTGACCATGTTCATGCAGGCGTTCGACTGGAAGTGGCTCATCCTGGCCGTCGTGGCAGTGATTGGATTTACGCTGCACATCCGATCCGCTAAGGCGCCCGTGGTGCGCCCGGAATTCTTCACCAACGGCCGCTACGTGTGGGCAATTACCCTGGTGTTCTTCATCTACTCCACGCAGCTGGGCTACATCTTCCTGTTGCCATTTGCGGCCAACGAGCTGCACGGCATGAGCATTGACCGCGCCAGCCTACTGATGATTCCGGGCTACATCTGCGCCATCTTGGTCGGTGTCTTCTCCGGCAAGATCGGCAAAGTCCTGAACTCCCGCCAGACCATCTACACCGCACTGGTCATGATCGTCGGCTCCCTGGCCGTAGCCGCTCTCTTCGTACAGGAGCACGTCGCCGTGCTGGCCGTGACCATCGTGACCTTCGCATCTGGCTTCGCGCTGATGTATGCACCGCTGGTCAACACTGCGCTGCAAAACATCCCGGCCGCGAAGTCCGGCATTGCCATCGGCTTCTACAACCTGACCATCAACATCGCCATCCCGCTCGGCATCGCGTACACCGCAAAACTCATTGACGTAAGCGATGGCTTCAACCTTGCCCTCGGCGTGCTGACCGCCGTTGGCGCATGTGGCGCCGTCCTCTACGTCGTGGCCGACCGCATCATGGCGCGCAAAGAAGCGCGCGAGGCGCGATCGGCGTCTCGCGCGGATTCCGTCGACGCTTCCGAAACACTCGCTTAAAGGAGAAGAAATGTCATCCAACGTCGCATCCATGATCGACCACACCCTGCTCAAGCCGGAAGCCACCGCGCAGGACGTCGCCGCACTCATCGAGGAAGCCCAGCGCCTGGGCACCTACTCGGTGTGTATTTCCCCGTCCCAGCTGCCGGTCGAGGTTCCCGAGGGTCTACACGTGGCAACCGTCGTGGGCTTTCCCTCCGGCGCCGTCAAGCCGGAGATCAAGGCCGCCGAGGCAGGCCTTGCCGTGGACAACGGCGCCGAGGAAATCGACATGGTCATCAACATCGCGCTGGCCATTGAGGGCCGCTTCGACGCAGTTGAGGAAGAGATCCGCACCGTGCGCAGCGCCTGCCAGGGCAAGGTCCTGAAGGTCATCATCGAGTCCGCCGCGCTTTCCGACGACGCGATTGTTGCCGCCTGCCGCGCCGCCGAGGCTGCCGGTGCTGACTTCGTCAAGACCTCCACCGGCTTCCACCCAGCCGGCGGCGCCAGCGTGCATGCGGTAAAGCTCATGGCAGATACCGTGGGTGGCCGCCTCGGCGTGAAGGCCTCCGGCGGCATCCGTACTGGCGCGGACGCGCAGGCGATGATCGACGCCGGCGCCACCCGCCTCGGCCTGTCTTCCTCCGCTGCGGTGCTGGCGGACCTAGAAAACTAGTGGCTTAGAAGCTGAATCGAGGAAACAATGTCACTTGTTGAATACGCTCGCACCTGGGCCGAACACGACCCAGACCCGTTAACCCGTGACGAGGTCTTGGACTGGATTGAGGCTGGCGACGAAGCTGCTTTGTCCGCCGGCTTCGCTGGCCCGTTGGCCTTCGGCACCGCTGGCCTGCGCGCCGCCGTTGGGGCAGGCGAGTCCCGCATGAACCGTGCCGTGGTCATCCGCACCACCTATGGCTTGGTTTCGTGGCTAAAGCAGCAGGTGGAAAACCCAGTCGTGGTCATCGGCTGCGATGCCCGCTACGGCTCGGCCGATTTCTACCAGGATGCTGCGGAGGTCATCTCCGCTGCCGGCGGCCGTGCCCTGGTGCTGCCCAAGCAGAACCCCACGCCGCTGACCGCTTATAGCGTGCGCGAGCTCGGCGCCGACGCCGGCATCATGGTCCCCGCCTCCCACAACCCGCCAGCCGATAATGGCTACAAGGTTTACCTGGGCGGCCGCGTGGCCACCGGCGATGCCAACGGCGTGCAGCTGGTCTCCCCGGCGGATGCAGAGATCTCAGCGGCTATTGCTGCGGCGCCGCCTGCCGACGAAGTGCCGCGTTCCGCCGACAACATCGAGGAAGTCGATACCCGCGCGCAGTACCTCGAGCGCGCCGCCAAGCTGGTGGGGCAGTCCACCAGCGCCAAGATTGCGCTGACTGCCATGCACGGCGTGGGCGCAAAGCTGGGCACCGCGCTGCTCGAGAAGGTCGGCTTCGAGGTTTCCCTCGTGCCGGAACAGGCCGAGCCGGACCCGGATTTCCCAACCGTTTCCTTTCCCAACCCGGAAGAGCCCGGCGCTCTGGACCTGGGCAAGGCGCACGCGGAAAAGATCGGCGCGGACATCCTTATTGCATACGACCCGGATGCTGACCGTTGCGCGGCCGCTATCCCGACGCACGGTGCGCAAGGCGGCGTCGTCTGGCGTCAGCTCACCGGCGACGAGACCGGCGCCTTGTTGGGTGACTACCTGGCGCGCAGGGGAGTGGGTGGAACGTTTGCTAACTCGCTGGTTTCCTCGCGTCTGCTGGGCCGCATTGCCGCGCACTACGGCCTGCCGCATGAGGAAACACTCACCGGTTTCAAGTGGATTGCTCGCACCCATGACTTGAGCTTTGGTTACGAGGAAGCCATCGGCTTCTGCCCCGACCCGCAGGCCGTGCGCGACAAAGACGGCGTTGCCACCTCGGTTGTTCTGGCCAGCCTGGCCTCGGAGTGCAAGGATGCAGGCATCACCCTGCAGGATCGCCTCGCAGAGATTTACTCCACCGTGGGCCGCCTGGCCACCGCTCCGCTGACCTTCCGTGTGGAAGACCTTTCGCTGATTACCCGCGGCATGGAAAAGATCACCTCGACCCCACCGACTCAACTGGCGGGCTCGGAGATTGCAAAGGCAGAAAAGTTTGCTCAAGGCATGAAGCTCTACACCGTGGACGATGACCGCGTCATCGTGCGCCCGTCTGGCACCGAGCCGAAGCTCAAGTGCTACCTGGAGTCCCCGGATCCGGCCCGCCTGGATGCCATTGCAGAGGATCTGCGGGTCTTCTTCGACATGTAGCTGCAAGTTCTTTGCCCTAGGCCGTGATGCCTGGAAGGAGATGGGGCGTAACGCTGAGCGCGTTACGCCCCCTTTCGCGTCTGGTGCCATTAATTTTAAGAAAATTATGGGTTGTGACCTAACCGTTATCTAACCCTATAAGCTGGCTTTTAACGCTTGAATGAAGACATTTCACAGGTTTATGGCAGGCGATGTCCATACATTGCGGTGGCGGAATCTCGCGACTTCCGTACTGTGGGCTTCAGCGCCGTAAAGCGAGCTAGCACAAACGCTTAGGCTTTCCAAACGGCCTGATAGTTACCTATTTTTTAAAGAAAGAGGAGATCATGACTAACCAGAATGTACGCGATATCAAGGACCTGTTCAACAAGACCGCATACGACGTAAACGGCGACAAGCTGGGTTCCGTCAAGGAAGTATTCGTTGATGACAACTCCGGTCAGCCAACCTTCGTTGAGGTTAGCCACGGTCTGTTCGGCATGAGCGAGTCCATCGTTCCGATGCGCGGCCACAAGTTCGCTGGCGAAGATGACCTCATCCTCGCATTCGACAAGGAGCGCATCAAGGATGCTCCAAGCGTTGACACCGACAAGGCTCTTAGCGCAAACGACCAGAACGAAATCTTCCGCCACTACGGCGTTGACACCATGAAGGACGAGCAGGCCTACACCGGCGGCCGCCACGACGTTTCCGATAAGAACAACGCTGGCCTGGCTGCTGGCGCTGGTGCAGGTGCAGGCGTTGGCGCTGCTGCTGGTGCAGAGCACGCTGCTGGTGCAGAGCACAAGGAGCACGCTCACAAGGACCACGTTGCTGGCACCGAGACTCATGTTGCTGGCACCGAGACCGCAGACCACACCAAGAACGCTGGCCACACCCACGCTGACGTTGATGGCCGCGATTCCCTGGTTCGTTCCGAGGAGCAGCTGGACGTTAACAAGGAGCGCGTCGAGACCGGTGAGGTTCGCCTGCGCAAGTATGTCGTAACCGAGACCGAGAACGTTGAGGTTCCGGTTACCCGCGAAGAGGTTCGCGTCGAGCGCACCCCAATCTCCGAGGAAGAGGCTGCTTCCCTGCGCGGCAAGAGTGACCTGACCGATGACGAAGCATCCGTCACCCTCCACGAGGAGCGCGTCCGCGTTGAGAAGGACACCGTTCCGGTTGAGAAGGTTGAGCTGAACAAGAAGGAAGTTACCGACACCGAGCGCGTCTCCGAGGATCTGCGCAAGGAGCGCATCGAGACCGAGGGCGTAGACGGCAAGACCATCAAGTAAAAACTTGGATAGCACTAGGTAGCTAGTACCTAGTACAGACACCTCCTAAATAGGCCGCTGGCAGTATTGCCGGCGGCCTATTTGTCTTTTTGGCGTTGCTCGGCGGGCCCACCGCCGTCGGCGGCGGCATCATCGCCGACGTGATGAGCGGGTGGAAAAAGACTAAGAACTTCCCCGCCGTAGGGCGCCTCTGCCCATAGACTGGAATCATGAATGTTGAGGTGGATCCGCTGATTGAGGCGCTGTACTACTGGTCCGACGTCAGCGGCGTGTTATTGATGGGGATCATCGGTGGCACGCTTGCGCGCCAGCGCGGCTATGACATTGTGGGCTTTTTCTTTATCGCGATGTTCTCGGCCTTGGGCGGCGGCATGATCCGTGACGTCCTCATCAACCGCGGCACTGTCGCTGCTATGTCGCAGCCGGAGTACCTCTATCTTGCTTTCGCCGGAGCGCTGATTGCACGATTCTTCTACTTCAAAGGCAGAACCTGGGACTATATCCAATCTCACGGGGATGCCATAGTCTCCGCGCTGTGGGCGGCCACCGGTACCGTGAAGGCGCTGACCTATGGCCTGCCGCTTATCCCGTGCGTGATGATGGGCGTGTTTACCGCAACGGGCGGTTCCATGATCCGTGACATCAGTATGGGCCGCGAGCCAGCCGTCTTTGGCGATAATCAGCCCACGGTGATCCCCGCGGTGGCCTGTGCCGCAGTGGTGCTCGTGGCCGATTCCTTCGACCACCTGGCCACTGGCATGCTGGTGGGCCCGGTCGTTTCCTTCATCCTGACCTTGTTCGGCATCTGGGCCGGCTGGCGCATTCCTGCCCGCCAGGAATGGGCGCCGCTGAACGATACTGCGGCGCAGGTCATGCTGCTCGCGCGCAAGGCCGAGAGCAAAGGCCGGGCAGTGGGGCGTCGCCTAGAGCCCTCCAAGGTGCGCAGCTGGCGGCACCAGCAGATGGAAAAGGCCCTGCAGCGCCGCATCGAAAAGCAAGTGGAAAATGGTCGCCTCCGTGCGGCCGCCACCAGCGATGCCACCGAGCTTCTTGAGTCCTTCACCGACACCATGGAGCAGCTCCACGGTGAGGCCATCCCAGCCACCAACTCCGATTCTGCCGCGAAGAATAAGGAAGCTCTAAGCCAAGAATCCAAGGGCATCCTGCAGGAAATCGGCGTGGACTTAAGCGGCGATTCCTATGAGGACTATGACGAGGATGCACCGCTGCTCGATCCAGAAATGCTCAAGGAGCAGCGTGAGAACCTAGACATCGTGCTCTCGGATGAAAAGCTGACCGATGAGTTGGTGGAGCACTTAGTCCAGCGCTATAAGAAGCAGAATTAAAAAGTGGATACTTAAGTGTAAAAACTCACCTTTTCTTCTGCTTAGCTGGGCACTCATATAAGCTTATGCGGTGGAATCTTTCAGGTTTTCCGAGGCGATTCCTTATATAAGTGGAAAGGGGGAAACGTCATGTTAAAGCGCGTATTAAGCGTTAGCGCAGCCGCCACCCTGGTATTGGCATTATCGGCGTGTGTTCCCCCGGACCAGACCCCGGATATCTCGGGCGTTGACTTCATCACCACTGACGGCGCGGAGCCGCAGAACCCGCTGCTGCCAGCGGATATCAACGATGTGCCGGGCGCGACCATCGTTAATCTCATCTACTCCGGCTTGGTCTACCTCAACGAGGAAGGCGAGGCGGAATACGACGTCGCGCAGAAGATTACCCAGACCTCGCCTACTGAATACGACGTCGTCTTGCGGGAGGATGCGAAGTTCTCCGACGGCTCTTCAGTTCGTGCGCGTGACTTCGTGGATTCCTGGAACGCAGCTGTTCAAAACAACATGCTTTCCTCCTACTTCTTCAAGCCGATTCTGGGATTTGGGGAGGGCGAGCCCACCATGCGTGGTCTTAAGGTAACAGGCGATAGGACCTTCCACATTGAGCTGGCCGAGCCTACCGCGGACTTCGTGAAACGTCTAGGCCATTCGGTCTTTTTCCCCATGCATCCTTCAGCCAAGAAGGGCTATGACGCATATGGCATGAACCCCATCGGCAACGGTCCGTACCGCCTAGCGCACTGGGATAAGGATGAAAAGATCAACCTCATCCCAAACGCGGAATACGCCGGCCCGCGAAAGTCCCGTAACGAGGGGCTGGAGTTTCGCTTTTATGAGACCGAAGAGGAATCCTATGCTGCCCTGCAGCGCGGCGAGCTGGACTTGGTCACGGATGTGCCGATCACGCATATCCACCGCTTTGAGGAGGAACTGGACGGGCGAAGCTTCAACGAGACTTCCGCCATGTTCAGCTTCATCACCATCCCGGCCAATGACCCGATGTTCCGCGGAGAGGCCGGCGCTTTGCGACGCCGCGCCATCTCCATGTCCTTCGATCGCACCCGCATCGCGCACGAAGTCTTGGACGATACCGTCACTCCGGTTACATGTTTTGCCACCCAAAAATATTGCCCTGAGATGGGGATGATTCCGGGTCAGGAAGTACTGGTTTATAACCCAGAAAAGGCACGCGAACTGTGGGCAAAGGCTGACGCCATCTCGCCGTGGACGGGGCCATTCCTTCTGGGATATAACGCGGATGGCGGGCATGCGGAATGGGTCGATGCGGTAACTGAACAGGTTTCAGAGACACTTGGTATCGAGGCTTATGGCCGTGCTTTTACGCCCTTTAAGAAGTACCGGCAAGCCGTAACGGACCGTCAGATGCGCGGTTCCTTCCGTTCCAGCTGGCAGGCCGCGTACCCCTCGGAAGTTAACTTCCTGGAGCCGGTCTTTGCATCTAACTCGTTGCTCAACGAGTCCGGCTTTAATAACCCGGAATTCGACAGGCTGTTCAAGGAAGCCAATTCCGAACTCGATAAAAAGGTCCAAGAGCAAAAACTGGTGGAAGCACAGTCCATCCTTTTGCATGACCTGCCGGCGCTGCCGCTGTGGGAATCCAACGTGGTTGGTGGCTATGACACCGATATCGCGCGTCCACATTTCAGCTGGAAGGGAAAGCCGTTTTACTTTGAGCTGACTCGCGCCAAAGGCTAACAGCGCATTTTTAGCTTTTAGCCGGTTGTCGTTGCGGAATCCTGGCTAATCTAAAAATATGAACCTCGTTGGCTACTTCTTTTATCGGATGTGGCAGGTCGGAATCGACCATGTCCTGCCGCTCGTCGCGTTGTTGCTGCTGGGCATGTTGGTGCCGCGGCTGGGTCGGCTGGCCATCCGCGTCCTGGAATCGCGGCTCGATGAAGGCGAAGAGTCCACGAAGGCGCGCCTGGCCTTGGGCGGCGCTTTGGTCTACGTATTGCAGGCGGTGGCTTATTTCCTGCTCGTGCTGGCCGCACTCTCGAACGTGGGCGTGCCGGCGCTGGGCGCGGCAATCCCGGCGACTGTGGTTTCTGCCGCCCTTGGTTTTGGCGCGCAGAAGATAATCGGGGACTTCCTCGCGGGCTTTTTCATCCTTTCGGAAAAGCAATTCGGCGTCGGTGACTACGTGAGCTTTGAGGGGACAACGGGCGTGGAGGGAACCGTGGTGGCGCTGACCTTGCGCACCACGAAGGTACGCACGCCCACGGGCGAGGTGGTCATGGTGCCCAATGGCTCGGCGGGCGTTATCACCAACTTCTCGCAGGATTGGTCCCGCGCTGTAGTGGACCTTTCGGTGCCGCTTCACGAGGGCGAGACCCTTGAGGAAATCACTTCTCAGGTGCGCACGATCTCCCAGCAGGCCATCAAGGATCCGGCCATTGCTGGCGACGTCGCCGGCGAGCTCGAGATCCTTTCTGCCACCGGCATCGTGGAGCCAACTGTTGCGGGCCAGCCTTGGCAGGTTAAATACCGCGTGCTCGTGCAGGTCAACCCTTCGCGGCAGTGGGCGGTTGAGCGCGCAATCCGCTCCGCGCTGCTCTCGGCGTTTTGGGATCACTACAACCTGCCTGGCAACGCGGCTGGCGTATTTCCTGCAGGCCTTTCCAGCTCCGCGGAAAAGCCCGGAATCGAGCGCAGCCCTGAAACCGCGGCGGAAAAGGGGCTGGGCGCGGCAGTGGCGGCGTCGGCAAGCGCGGATGGCGCCGCAGCGCGCGCTAGCGCCCACAACGCAGACAATGACGACACCGCTCTGGAGGAAGTTGCCAAAGCCAAGGACCATGGCCCCGGCAAGCCCGCGAGTGCGGATGTGGAAGAGGAAGAAAAGTCGGCCACCGGCATCTGGCGTACGGATACCCCAAGCAGCAAGTTCCAGTACGTGTGGACTGCCGGTGGGCGCGTGCGTTCTTCTACCACCACGCTGCTGGCGGCACTTGCGATTACCGGACTGCTCATCTTTGCCTCCTGGAATCCGGAGGACGCCGGCACCGGTTGGCTAAACCCTGCCTACTGGTCACAGCGCGATGCCGCTACCTCGGAAGCGCCCGCCCCAGTCGCGCCGGGGGAGGAGGCCGCCTCCTCGGCGGAGACCCCGCCTGCCGCGGGGACCACCACCCCGACCGAGGCCGCGGAGCCAACCACAAGCGCGGAAAGCTCTGCCGATTACGGCTCCAGTGAGGACGGCTCCAGTGAGGACGGCTCTCGGGCGGACTCGCACTCGGGCTCCTCGGGCGCTGACTCCGACGCCGCCACCACCGCACCTGCTGAAACAGCAACGCAGAGCGCGGTGCCTAGCGCGGAGCCCACTGCGGCAGAAGAAAGCGCCGCCGCTGGGGGAAGCGACGGCGCTTGAGAGATAGGGAGGATAGGGCAATAAGTGAAGGGGAATAGGGCGAGATTCCCAACGGCGCCCGCGCGCCGCGTAATGGATATCGAAACGCGCGGGGAAACGTTAACAAGCAACCAGATTGGGGGTAACCGGGGGTAAATTCCTTATTTAAAGCCCTTATTTGAAGCCCTGCCCCTTGCGCCACGTCATCGTGAGGCTATCGCGAACTGGCGAGCCGGGAGTCAAGATGTCATCTACGCGCAGCCAATGCATCTCCGCTTCCTCGCGGCGCACGGTGACGAAAGAATAACCGTGGTTATCCAAGTCCACGTGTTTGCAGTGCGGGTTGGCGCTGCGCAGGATGTGCTCGGCGGCGTCGGAAAGCGCGTTATTCTGTGGAAGCTTCAACTGCTCGTTGATGTTCGGTGCCGTAACCGAAGCGCACACCAGCTCCGCGCCGATGATGTTGCCTTGGTGGGTGATGTTGTGTGCCCACTCAGTGTGGATATCGCCGGTGACGAAGAGCGCCTGGGAGCCCTTGGCGGCCAGTGCCTCGATGACGCGGCGCCGCTCAGCGCTGTAGCCATCCCACTGATCACCGTTGACGGGGATGCCCGTGATATTGGAAGAAAGCGCGGAAGAGACCTTTTCGGTCTGCGGATCCTGCTGCAGCGTAATCAGGTTAAGCGGGGAAAACATCACAGAATTGCCCAGCATATTCCACGCGGTCTGCGAGGTTTCCAGCTTGCCGAGCAGCCATTCATATTGCTCGGAGCCCAGCATTGTGCGGTCCTCCTTCGCAAAGCCCGCCGGGTCCCAGGAAAGCTCCTTGTCGCGGTAGGTACGCAGATCCATCATGGTCAGCTCCACCAAATCACCGAAGGTTAGTGAACGGTAGATGTGGCCATCTTGCGAAGGATTCGTCATGCGTACCGGCATCCATTCGAAGTAGGCCTGCATCGCGCCGGCGCGCCGGGAATTCCAGTCGCCCTCGGTTGCCGGATCGTGGTTCTCGGCGCCGCCGGCCCAGGAGTTATTGGCTGTTTCGTGGTCATCCCACACCACAATCCAAGGCAGTGCGCCGTGGGCTGCCTGCAACTCTGGGTCTGTGCGGTAGCGGCCGAAGCGCACGCGGTAATCCTGCAGCGAAACAATCTCGTGCGCCGGGTGATGGTGGCGCACCGGCCCAAAGCCCGAGTACTTGCCGACGCCGTATTCATAGATGTAGTCGCCCAAGAAAATCATGTAATCCAGCTGGCCGGCGCGCGCCCGCTTGGCGATGTCCGTATAAGCACTGAAAAAGCCCGACTCCCAGTTAGCGCAGGAGCCCACACCAAAGGTTAGCTGCTCCGGGGAAGCGTTCGCCGCTGGGGCAGTCTTCGTGCGTCCGACCGGGCTTGCCTTGCCCGCGTGCTCGCCGTCGGTGACGCGAAAGCGGAAGAAGTACGTGGTTTCGGGGTTAAGCCCGTGCGGGTCCACGTTGACGGTATGGTCGCGCTCGGCTGTGGCTACCACGCTGCCACGCTTGACGACGTCGCGCATCTCCTCATCCGTCGCCACCTCCCACTCGAGCGTGACGTCGGGGCCCACGCCGGAGCCCGGCATTGCCTCAGGGGAGGCGGTAACGCGGGTCCACAGGATGACGGAATCCGGAATCGGATCGCCGGAGGCCACGCCGTGCAGGAAAGGTAGCTCGCCCTTTGGCGGATCGATGAGCTGGCGTTTGTTGCCGGGAAGTGAGCTCTGCGCGTTGGCCGGGCTAAGCCCGCCCGCGGTCAGCGCCGCGGCGGAGGCGACGCTGCTGGTTTGGAGGAAGCGGCGGCGATTAAACCCGCGGCTGGCAGGCGCATCCTTCTGAGAGTTGTTTCGCGGAAAAATATTCATGTTCCCCAAATATTCTCCGGTTTGGAAAGCTCGCAACTCGGGGAGAAAGATTTATTTTTGCCTTTACTTGCGGTTTACGTAGCGTTTTTCTGGCCTTTCAGAAGGGTGGGTCTGGGTACGCTGGAATGCATGAGTGAGTTCTCCAAGATTTCCGAATGGCCGGCTGACAATATCGCTGGGGCGCTGCTGTATCGCGGCGAAATCGTTGAGTCGGTGGGCGCGCTGGACAGGGCCTTCTCCGTCGCATCGGTGACCAAACCGGTGGTGGCCTATGGCATTGCCATGGCCGTGGAGGAAGGCGCGGTGGACCTCGATATGCCCGCCGGACCGGAAGGCTCGACTTTGCGGCACCTGCTGGCGCATGCTTCGGGCGTGAAGTTTGATTCCCGCGAACAGCAAAAGCCGGTGGGCGAGCGGCGCATCTACTCCTCAGCCGGCTACGAGTGGGCTGCAGAGATGGTGGAAAAGGCCACGGAAATGCCTTTTCCGGAGTATCTGCGCGAGGGTGTGTTTGCTCCGCTGAGGATGGGCTCGACGCGCCTTGAGGGATCTGCCGGCCACGGTTTGGTGACCACGGTCAGTGATCTTGCGGCCTTTACCGCCGAAGTCTATTCGCCGCAGCTGTTGCACCCAGGCACTGTGGCCGAGATGCGCCGCGTGCAATTTCCTGGCCTGCGTGGAATTGTGCCGGGCTATGGAAGTTTCAAGGATTGCACCTGGGGCTTGGGCTTTGAGATCCACGGCGAGAAACAGCAGTGGATGGGCGCGCTGCCTTCCAGCGCTGTAGGCCACTTCGGTATGTCCGGAACCTATCTGTGGCTGGCGGGGGATTGGGCTATGGTGGCTCTGACGGATCGCGATTTTGGCGACTGGGCCAAGCCTTTGTGGGCGGAGGCGAACACAGCGATTTGGAAGGAGTGTCAGGTGCGATAGGCGTTACTAGTGGGGTTTCTGAAAACTCTTGTTAACTACTGTTCCTCGTGTGAATTTTCAACCTTTGGTTGAGGTTTATCAAACGGGGGTTGAAGTGGTTGTTTAGGGTTGATGGGGCTCATGTGACGCGGGAGAATCGGCCCCAACGCGCAGACAGTTCGTTGGGGAAGACGAAGCTCGTCTGGCAGCACTTGGAGGCCACCCCTTTTAGGGAGGTCTGCGAAGCGTTGCTTTAAACATGTCGAAGGAGAATCGGCGTGAATACTCGCGTTCACGAAGCCGTCGCCACTGCAACGGCACCCAGCGCCTGGCCGCACCGCAATGCCGGTCAGGTGCACACCGCCGTGCTCACCATTGCGGGGATGCCCCGCAAGCTACGCCCGGCAGTAGAGCGTGCCATGGCACGCTGCATCACCACTGAGTCAGAGTTCATCGTCCCCGGCGACGATCCACTCACCGCCCAGTGGTGCACACGGTGGTACCGGGACATGCCCGGTGACGCCGAACTTGTGCGCGCCGTCGTACCGGCACGCGTGGGTATCGGCTGCCGCCAAGTCATCACCGGCACGCAAAAAGAGCTCGCCGCCCTCGAAAGGGAAGTCGAGCTCTTATCAACCGAGCACGCATTCAGCGCGCGCGTTGACGTTACAATCTAGCCCTAGCTCCGAAGAACTAGTCCTCGGGGAAGGGGCTAGTGACGCGATCAGCCAAATCTGCCACCGAATCCAGCACCTGGTTCGGGCGGAATGGATAGCGCTGGATTTCGCGATCGTCGCTAATGCCAGTGCGCACCAAGATGGTCCGCAGGCCGGCCTCCAAGCCGGACTTCACATCGGTGTCCATGCGGTCACCAATCATGACCGTGTTCTCGGAATGCGCGCCGATGTTATTGAGCGCCGAGCGCATCATGACCGGGTTTGGTTTGCCCACGTAATAAGGCTCGCGGTTGGTTGCCGCGGTAATCAGTGCCGCGACCGCACCCGTTGCCGGCAACACGCCCTGCGGCGCCGGGCCCGTGACATCAGGGTTGGTGGCAATAAAGCGCGCGCCGCTGCGGATGAGATTAATGGCGGTGGTAATAGCCTCGAAGGAGTAGGTGCGCGTTTCGCCCAAGACCACGAAGTCTGGGTCGTTGTCGGTGAGTACCCAACCTGCTTCATGGAGGGCCGTCGTCAAGCCGGATTCGCCCACCACATAAGCCTTGCCCTCGCCCGTCTGGGTGGTCAAAAATGCTGCGGTGGCGGTGGCGGAAGTCCAGATGCGCTCGGCCGGAATCTTCAAGCCCGTGTTGTGCAGGCGCGCGGACAAATCGCGCGGGGTGGACATCGAGTTATTCGTCAGCACCATGAACTCGATGTCATTGTCATAGAGCGCCTGGATGAACTTATCGGCACCGGGCACCATCTCGCCCTCTTTGATGAGGACGCCGTCCATATCGGATAGGTAAGAAATCAAAGCTAAACCTCCATATGCTTATCTAGGTATTCGGTCAGTTGGCCGACGGTGTGGATGTCTTTCATTGCGGCCTCGTCAAAGCGCACCTTGAAGCGTTCCTCGGCGCGCACAGCCAGCTCGATGCGCTCGAGCGAATCCACGCCCAAGTCCTCGAGGGCGGCCTCACGCTCTACGTCCTCCGCGCTGCCAGTGACTTTCTTGATGAGCTCAGCCACCGCGCCGAAAGTGTCTTGGCGCTTATCCTCCTTTTCAGGGGCTTGGTTGAAGCGAGCTTGCAATTGGGCGGAAAGGTCGTTTGCCATGCGTCCTAGTCTAGTATTCTTCCGCGAATGGGTGACCGAGTAGTATTGGTGGAATCATGGTTCATAGGGCTCGAGCAAAGACGATTGCGCGCAGTTGGGCGCGCCGTTTGCGGCCGACGCGTCGCAACGAACAGCACCTCATGTACGAGTCCCTGCACAATCACACGGACGAGCCTGGGCTGACTGGAATCGATTCCTTGGGCACCGTGCGCAACGATGGCCTGGACATCGCGTGGTACGAGGTCGGCCCGCAGGACTCGGACATCACTGTGGTGTTTATCCACGGCTACTGCCTGTCCGCGGAGGCCTACTACAGTCAGGTGGACTACATGCGCCGGCATTTCCCGGAGATACGCTGCCTGCTTGTCGACATCCGCGGCCACGGCCTTTCCACCGAAGTCACCCCCGCGCAGTGCACGGTGGACGCCGCGGCTGACGACGTCCTCGCTGTCCTTTCCAAGCGCGCCTCCCGCGGCAAGCTCGTGGTCGTGGGGCACTCTTTGGGCGGAATGGTGGCGCTCAATGTGATTCGCCGCGCGCCGGACGAGGTGTACCAGCGCGTTGACTCGGCGCTGTTGATTGCGACGTCGATGCGCCGCTTTGCGGCAAAGGGTGTGGCGCAGATTCTCGAGTCGAAGGCGCTGGGCAGTTTGTATAACGCGTGCATGCGGCTGCCGGGGCGGATGGACCGCATCCGCTTTGAGGTCGCGCAGTGGGTCGCGCCGCTGTTTGCTGCTTTGCTGGCGGGTTTTCCGCAGATGGAGAAGCTGCAGTTCCATGTAGCCATGCTGATGGACACGCCGCTGTCCAGTTACACGGGCTTCTTTGACGACCTTCTCGACCACTCCGAGTATGCTGCCACCGACCGTCTGGCCCGCCTGCGCGGTGAGGTCATCGTGGGTTCAGCCGATATCGTGACCCCGCGCAGCCAGTCGGACGTCATCTTGGATCACTGGCCGGCCGCCCGGCTGACTGAGGTGGACGGCGCAGGCCACATGGTCATCCTCGAGGAGCCCGAGGCCATCTCGGAGGCGCTTGGCCGACTCTTGGTTCCGTTGGTGGACTAGCGTTGCCGCGGCCGCCGGCCCTTTGCCGGCCCTCTACCGACCACCGCGCGCCTCCACTTGTTTCTCAGAGCCCCCGCTGGTTTGGTCCCATTCGTTTGGTCCCTTTGCGGGGTAAAGGGACCACCAGCGGCTTCTGACCGGAACCGGTTACTCGTAAAACTACCCTTAGTAGGGGACCCAACCAATGGGACCAGTTGGCCGGTCGGCCAGCGAGCTCGTTGTACGACAAGCCTGCGCCCTTCTGTGCCCTTCTGCGCCCCGGCCGCGCCGCAAAACGAGAAGACCGCCCCTCGGCGCCCAGCTAGGAGGGCAACCGAGGAGCGGCCTAAACCGTCCTAGAGCGAGTTCTTAGTCCTCGTCGCTGGAGGTGGACTCGGTGGCGGTCGGGTCATCGAGCTTCAGCTTCTTCGCTGCTTCCTCGACGACGGAACGCTCCACCTTGCCCTCGCGTGCCAGGCCCTCGAGGACTGCCACGACGATGGACTCAGCATCGATGTTGAAGAAGCGGCGAGCGCCCTCGCGGGTGTCGGAGAAGCCGAAGCCGTCTGCGCCCAGAGCGATGTAGGTGCCCGGAACGTAAGGGCGAATCTGCTCCTGCAGGTCGGTGGTGAAGTCGGAAACACCAACGAACGGACCATCGAAGCCCTTGAGCTGCTTGGTAGCAAACGCCTCGGTCGGCTCGACGCCCTTCTGCAGCGCCTCCTTGTTGCGGCGCGCGCCGTCGCGAGCCAGCTCAACCCAGGAGGTGACAGAGAACAGAGATGCCTTGACGTCGTAGTCCTTAGCCAGGATGTCCTGCGCACGCAGTGCCTCGTGCACGCCCACACCGGAAGCCAGGATGTTGGCCGGGATGGAGCCGGACTCAGCGGTGTTGTAGTGGTAGATGCCCTTGTGCAGGCCCTCGACGTCGAGGTTCTCCGGCTCAGCTGGCTGGGAGACCGGCTCGTTGTACACGGTCAGGTAGTACATGACTGCCTCGGAGTCCTCGCCGTACATGCGGTTGATGCCGCGGTGGATCAGGTGAGCCACCTCGTAGCCGAATGCTGGGTCGTAGGAAATAACAGCCGGGTTGGTGGAAGCCAGAACCGGGGAGTGACCATCCATGTGCTGCAGACCCTCACCGGTCAGGGTGGTGCGGCCTGCGGTAGCGCCGATGATGAAGCCGCGGCCTAGCTGGTCGCCGGCTGCCCAGAAAGAGTCGCCGGTGCGCTGGAAACCGAACATCGAGTAGAAGATGTACAGCGGGATCATAGCCTCACCATGGGTGGCGTACGAGGTTGCAGCCGCGGTGAAGGACGCAGTAGCGCCTGCCTCGGAAATGCCCTCGTGCATGATCTGGCCGTCGGTAGCCTCGCGGTAGGAGAGCATGAGCTCGTTGTCCACTGGCACGTAGTTCTGGCCGCGTGGATTCCAGATCTTCATGGTTGGGAACCAGGAGTCCATACCGAAGGTACGAGCCTCGTCCGGGATGATCGGAACGATGCGCTTGCCCAGCTCCTTATCACGCATGAGCTCCTTGAAGGTACGCACAAGCGCCATAGTGGTGGCAACGTTCTGCTTGCCCGAGCCCTTACGCACGGAGCGCAGCTTCTCGATGCCCGGAGTGACCAGCGGGGTGAACTTGTCACGGCGCTCCGGCAGGAAGCCGCCGAGTTCTTTACGACGCTCCAGCATGTACTTGATTTCCGGTGCGTCCTCGCCTGGGTGGTAGTACGGCGGTGCGTAAGGATCCTGCTCGAGAACTTCGTCGGAGATCGGGATTTCCTGCTTGTCGCGGAAGAGCTTCAGATCCTCCAGAGTCAGCTTCTTCATCTGGTGGGTTGCGTTGCGGCCCTCGAAGTTGTGGCCCAGGCCGTAGCCCTTGATGGTGTGAGCCAGGATGACGGTCGGCTTGCCAGTGCCCTTGTTGGACAGTGCCTTCGCGTAAGCAGCGTAGATCTTGCGGTAGTCGTGGCCACCGCGGCGCAGTGCCCAGACCTCGTCATCGGAAAGATCCTCAACCAGCTTGAGGGTGCGCTCGTCGCGGCCGAAGAAGTGCTCGCGGACATACGCGCCGTCGTTTGCCTTGAAGGTCTGGTAGTCACCATCCGAGGTGGTGTTCATGATGTTGACCAAGGCGCCTTCTTTATCGGCGTCGAGAAGCTTGTCCCAACCGCGGCCCCAGATGACCTTGATGACGTTCCAGCCAGCGCCGCGGAAGAAGGACTCCAGCTCCTGGATGATCTGGGTGTTGCCGCGGACCGGGCCGTCGAGACGCTGCAGGTTGCAGTTGATAACGAAGGTGAGGTTATCGAGCTCATAGAGCGCGGCGGTCTGCAGGAGGCCGCGGGACTCTGGCTCGTCCATCTCGCCGTCACCCAGGAAGGCCCAGACGTGCTGATCGGAGGTGTCCTTGATGCCGCGGGTCTCCAGGTACTTGTTAAAGCGTGCCTGGTAGATAGCGTTCATCGGGCCGATACCCATGGAAACGGTTGGGAACTCCCAGAAATCAGGCATCAGGCGTGGGTGCGGGTAGGAAGGCAGGCCCTTGCCTTCGCCGCGGGAAACTTCCTGGCGGAATCCGTCGAGGTCTTCTTCGCTGAGGCGGCCTTCCATGAACGCGCGGGCGTACATGCCCGGGGAAGCGTGACCCTGGAAGAAGATCTGGTCACCGCCGGAAGGATCGTCCTTGCCCTTGAAGAAGTGGTTCAGGCCGACCTCGTAAAGCGGGGCAGCGCCCGCGTAGGTGGAAATGTGGCCGCCGACGCCGATGCCTGGGCGCTGCGCGCGGTGCACCATGATGGCTGCGTTCCAACGGATCCAGCGGCGGTAGCGCTTCTCCAGCTCTTCGTCACCTGGGAACTCCGGCTCCATGTTGGTCGGGATGGTGTTGACGAAGTCAGTGGAGGTCAGGGCAGGCATCGGAACGCGCTTGGCGGTCGCACGCTCGAGCACGCGGAGCATGAGGAAGCGGGCGCGTTCTGGATCGGCGTGATCCAGCAGGCCGTCGAGGGATTCCATCCACTCGCGGGTTTCCTCGGGATCGCTGTCGTGCAGGTAAGAAGCAACTCCGTCGCGGACGATCGGGAAGTTGGACTCATCCTTTACGGCGTCCTGGTCGGCCATTTAAACCTCCTAGATTGGTTTTACACAGTTTGCACCCCAGGATACGCGCACCCTGATCATCTGTGTGTGTGAAGGGGGTCAATTGCCGTACGCGGCCGGTGAAAGGCGCTATTTGCTAACTTTGCAAAACTGCTGTGTGCAGTAAATCTCCTGTGTAATCGCGAAAACTACTGTGCAAGGCGTTATGATCTTGCTCATGCCAGAAAATGGAAGGAATAAAGCAGTGGCTGATGCGGCCAGCAAGCTCGGAATCACCGAGGGGCAGATTGTCCTTGAACTCGGGTGGGACGAGGATTGCGATTCCAGCATCTCCGAATCTATTGAGGATGTCCTTGGAGAGGATTTTCTCGATGAAGAAACTGACGAGCTTTGCGACGTCGTGCTTCTTTGGTGGCGTGCCGAAGACGGCGACCTCGTCGATGGTCTCGTCGATGCAACCCGCCCGCTAGGGGACTCTGGCCGGATCTGGCTTATGACCCCAGGAGCAGGCAAGCCGGGCAACCTCGCGCCGGGTGACATCTCCGAGTCCGCTCAGCTCGCAGGCTTGGTGCAGACTAAAGCGGAGCGCCTAGGCGAGTGGCAAGGTTCTTGTTTGGTTGCTCGCGGATATACCAAGAAATAACTTTTACCAGGCGATTTGTTAGCTAACGCTTGTGTGGGCTAATCTTATGCAAGCGTTAACGCAATGCGGCTTTAGCTCAGCTGGAAGAGCAACTGGTTTACACCCAGTAGGTCGGGGGTTCGATCCCCTCAGGCCGCACCATTGTGAAGTCTCGAGACATCGTTCCTTTGGATGGGGTCTCGAGATTTT
Source organism: Corynebacterium sp. HMSC076D02 (assembly GCF_001813815.1). Classification (NCBI taxonomy): domain Bacteria; kingdom Bacillati; phylum Actinomycetota; class Actinomycetes; order Mycobacteriales; family Corynebacteriaceae; genus Corynebacterium; species Corynebacterium sp. HMSC076D02. The sequence continues at coordinate 27,228 of NZ_KV814074.1, read as the reverse complement.
TGTTTCCTTCAAACGCGCTTCGGGGCTAAGTAGCAAAAAGTGTGTCCGCTACGGCGTGTCGTGGGTACGTATCTCCGGGCATAAAGCCTCCTAGGGGCTACGTGGCTTCCATCGTTGTGAGCACAAAGTGCGCGCCTCGGAGATCGCACATACCAGTTTGTGTGCGCCTCGTTTGAGGCGGCGTAGAGGGCCGGTATGAAGCCTTTAAGCGTTCCACCTGCAATGCGCTGCAGGTAGCTAATCTAAACCGTTGCATTCCGCTCTGATGAACCCCCGCGACAATGAAGTTGTATTCACGGCTTCTAAGAGTCGGATGCTGTGGACTACCACAGACTCACATCGAAAGCGGTATTTCGCTATCTAACCTGGCCTATTTCGTATTCGATGAAACAAACCAAGCATTTATATATTCTGGCCAGCACCAATGCTTGGAATCAGACACACTTTTTGCTACTTAGCCCTTCAGTTTCCTTAATATGGGCTGCCTACGCGGTATTCTGCTCCAGCCATGCGTTGATGCCGCCGCGCAGGGAGTAGACCTGCGTGTAACCGCGCTCGCGCAGTGCGGCGACGGCTTGGGCGAAGCAGATGCCTGGACGGAAGCCCGCAAATGGTGAGGAGCGATGGGTACATTCAGGCTACTCACGTCACACTGGTTACTTTGAGAATCAAGAGTTGCGGGGCGACCTCACCATTTGGATGCAAAGGACGCTAAGCCTCCGTAAATGGTGAGGTCGGCGGCTTAGAAGCGTTCCTGGCCGCGTTCGCGGATTTTTTCATAAAAATCCGGCTTGGAGTCGCCGTAGCGGGAACGACTGCGACGCGAAGGCGTCGTATCTGCACGCGGGGTGGATTCCGCGGCGGCCGCGGGCTCCGTGGTTTCCTTGGCGGAATCCGTGGAAACGCTTGCAGTGGGGGCAGAGTCTGCAGCAGAGCCAGGGCCTGCAGCGAGGGCAGAAGCGCCATCTGTGCTGGAGGCAGCCTGCAATGCCGCTTCTTCCTCGCGGGCCCGGCGGCGTTCGCGGATTTCGGACCACACGAAGTAGCCCAAGCCCAGCGGCGCCATGATGCCGAAGGCAATCCACTGGTAGCCATAAGACAAGTGGTTACCGCGGTCGAGCTGCGGGACCTCCAAGGCGGTCAGCTCACCCGGCTGCTCAGGCGAGAGCTGGATGTAGTCGTGGCCCAACTTTGTATCGGTAAGCGAGGCCACCTCTTCGGTGTGAATTGAGTAGACCTGCTCGTAGCCTTCTTGATCAATCGGCGCAGAGGCGTGCTTCGGCTCGTCCGCGCGAATCATGCCGACAATTGTGGTCTCACCGGCAGGAGCCTTAGGAATCGAGGGCACAGTGTTTCCCTCACCAGCGGCAATCCAGCCGCGGTTGACCAGCATGGTCAGGCCAGAGTCTGTGCGGAAGGGTACCAATGACTGGTATACCGCACCCGAAGAAACTGGACGCAGGCGCAGTAGCACTTCCTCATCAGCCAAGTAGCGTCCGTGGAGGGTAGCGCGGGACCATTCATCATCTGCGATGGCACCCTCAGAATCAACGACCTCAGAAAGCGGGCGTGGGTCCGCCTCATAAGCCTGGGCGATTAGGTGATTGCGTTCCACAATTCGGTCATCTTTGCCCAGCTGCCAGGGCGCTAGCACCGTGAAAGCAAAGTAGGAAAAGGTCACCACGAAGATGAGCAGCAGAACCCATCCCGGCTTGAGGAACGTCTTTAACATGCCCTTATCCTAGACCTGCTGCTCGCGAATCCAATCCAGCAGGCCAGGCACGGCTGCTTCGATTTCCTTGCGCGTTCGCGCGAAGTCCTCCTCCGTGCCGTAGTAAGGATCCTCCACGTCGAGCTCCTCGGCATTCGGGTCGAAGCTGCGCATCAAGCGAACGCGCTCCGGGTCGATACCTCGCTCGATGAGGGCGTCGCGGTGGCCGGAATCCATCGCGATGAAAAGATCCGCATCCATGTGCTCAGGGCCGAGCTGCGCCGCGCGGTGGGTTGCGCCGTCGTGGCCGCCGCTGCGCAGCTCCGCGATGGCGCGCGGGTCCGCGCCCTGGCCCACATGCCAGCCGCCCAATCCGCAGGAAGAGGTACGGGCGACGAGATCTAGCATGTCTGTCTCCATGGCATCGCGAACGATGATTTCCGCCATGGGGGAGCGGCAAATATTGCCCGTGCAGACGAACACGAGGTGCAATGCGGAGGGGTTGTCCTCAGAAGTCATGGGGGTTTAGACCTCTTATAAGCAAATAGAGCGATTTCTGAACGAAAGCTAGGATAGTGCAGCAGCGCGCAGAGAGCGAAAACATAGCGAATAATGCATTAAGGAGCCTTAAGCCATGGCGCAGACAACCGTTGGTGATATCCGCCGCGTCCTCGAGGAAGCCTATCCGCCGCACTTGGCCGAAAAGTGGGATGCCGTGGGCCTTATCTGCGGTGATCCGGAAGACGAGGTGGGAAAGGTGGCCTTCGCCCTCGACTGTACCCAGCAGGTTGCAGAAAAGGCAGTGGAGATGGGCGCGCAGATGCTAGTTGTGCACCACCCTTTGCTCCTGCGCGGGGTGACTTCCGTGGCAGCGGATACGCCAAAGGGCAAGGTCATCCACACCTTGCTCAAGGGCGGCGTCGCCTTGTTCGCAGCACACACTAATGCGGATAAGGCCCGCCCGGGCGTTAATGACAAGCTCGCCGAGCTGGTGGGCATCGAGCCGGGACGCCCGATTATTCCGCACGCGCTTTCCGACGCCGAAGTCACCGAGACCAGCCTCGGCCTCGGGCGCATCGGCGAGCTGCCCGAGCCAATGACTCTGCGCGAATTTACGCAGCAGGTCGCAAATGCGCTTCCGGAGACGGCCTGGGGAATTCGCGCGGCGGGTGACCCAGATGACGTCGTCAAGCGCGTGGCGGTTTCGAGTGGCTCCGGTGATTCCTTCCTGGATGCCGCTCGTGAGCTGGGCGTGGATGTGTATGTGACCTCGGATCTGCGCCATCACCCCGTGGACGAGCACCTGCGTGCAGGGGGACCTGCCGTGGTCGATACTGCCCACTGGGCCAGCGAATTTCCTTGGACTACGCAGGCGCGCGATATCGTGGATAAGGCTTACAAGGTGGATACTGAAATCATCGAGCTGCGCACCGACCCGTGGACATTGTCCGTCCACGGAAAATAATCGCCTCGGGAAGACCTGCCATAAGGAGAACTAAATGAAACTGTCGAAGCAACTGCAGCCTGTCCTGCTGGAACTTGCCAACCTCGAGCGTTCCCAGGGCGTTACGGGAGAAAAGACCATTCCGGAGCAGCAGGAGTACGAAAAGGCACAGCTTGAGCACAAGCGGCTTGTCGACGCCGCCGGTTCCGCCCAACTCGCCGTCGACGACATGGAGATGGAAATCCTGCGTATCCAGGCCGATGAGCGCAAGCTGCGCCAGCGCGAGCGCGACGATAAGGCCCAGTTGGGAGCCGAGGTTGACCCGGAGCGTCGCAAGGACTTGGAGCATGACCTGTATGCGGCAAAGTCGCGCATCGCAGACTTGATGAGCGAGCTGCAGGAAGCTCACAATGAGATTCACGCGCTGCGCTCGAACCGCGACGTGCACGGTGCGCGTGTGGATGAGTCCCAGCGCAAGTTGGAAAAGCTCGCGCGTGCTGCGGAGGCGGCGCAGGAGGCAGTGGATAACCGCCCGGATCCGGCAATCCGCATTGCGGAGCTGCGCGAGCAGCTGCCTGCCGACGTCCTGGATAGCTACGATTCCGTGCGCCACGAAAACGGTGTCGGTGCGGCGGCCTTCAAGGGGCGCGCATGTGGTGGCTGCTTCATCGTGCTGCCGCCGGCAGAGCAGAATGCGGTGCGTAACGCCCCAACCGAGGTCCTGCCGCAGTGCGGCGATTGCGGCTCCTACCTGGTGCGCCCGGCCTAATGAAGCTGGTTATTTATGCCGATGGCGGTTCCCGTGGCAATCCGGGAATCGCGGGTTCCGGCACCGCTGTCTATTCCGCCGACCGCCAGCAGCTGCTGCGCGAAATCGCATATGTCGTAGGTAAAAAGTCCACCAATAACGTGGCCGAGTACCACGGCTTGCTGCGTGGGCTCGAGGCCGCGGTGGAGCTAGGCGCCGACGAAGTTGATTTCTTCATGGACTCTAAGCTCGTGGTCGAGCAGATGAACGGGCGCTGGAAGATCAAGCACCCAGACATGCAGGCCCTGGCGTTGGAGGCGCGCAAACTCATCGACCAAATCGGCACGTTCAACCTGAGCTGGGTGCCGCGTGCCAAGAACAAGGTCGCGGATGCGTTGTCGAACGTGGCGATGGATGCCGCCGCCGCGGGCGAGCCGGTGGGTTTTGTCGGCGATACTGAGCAGGCGGATCAGGCTCCTGCGGTGCAGGAGACCGCCAGTGTGGAACCGGGAGAGCCGGCCGCTGCGAGCCAGCCCAGCGATTGGATGGCCGAGCAAGGCCCGGTCACGCGTTTCATCCTGGTTCGCCACGGACAAACCGCGATGTCGGTGGCCAAGCAGTACTCAGGCCATGCCGATCCAGAGTTGACCGAGTTCGGCCGCAAACAGGCACTCGCAGCTGCCCAGGCGCTGGCCGATACGCCAGTCGATGCCATCGTCTGCTCACCACTCAAGCGCTGCCAGCAGACCGCACAGGCGATTGCGCGCAGCGTGCGCCCGGCCGGAGCTGATAAAGATGCTCTTGAGGTGGAAACCGTAGCGGGCTTAATCGAGGTCGACTTCGGGCTGTGGGAAGGCAAGACCTTCGCCGAGGTCCACGCTGCCGATGGCGAGCTGCACGGCCAGTGGCTAGAGGATGCCTCCGTGGCCTGCCCCGGCGGCGAGTCCTTGCAGCAGGTTCACCGCCGCGTGCGCAAGACCCGCCAGGAGTTGCAGGAAAAGTATGCGGGCAAGACCGTCGTGGTGGTCTCGCATGTCAATCCGATCAAGTCCTTTATCAGGCAGAGCTTGGACGCAGGTCCGGTGACTTTTAATCGCCTCTTTTTGGACTTGGCGTCGATAAGCATTGCGGAATTCTGGGACGGCGGCTCGATGCTGCGCGGTTTCAACGATGTGGGCCATTTGCAGTCACTGGGCTAGACTGTAACGCGCGAATGAGCCGACCGGGTGAACGCGTCCTTTCCGAACCAACCTCCACGAGGGGTAAGGCGGGGGACGAGGAAAGTCCGGACTCCACAGAGCACAGTGGTTGCTAACGGCAACCCGGGGCGACCCGCGGGCAAGTGCAACAGAAAGTAGACCGCCTAACGACTTCGTTACGCCTCGTCGTACGAAGATTCGTGAGGTAAGGGTGAAACGGTGAGTTAAGAGCTCACCAGCACCGTCAGTGATGGCGGTGGCTGGGTAAACCCCACTGGGAGCAAGGCATCATGGCCGGCATTTTTGCGGGCTTGATCAGGCGTTCGAAGGCTGCTCGCTTTAGCCTGAAGGTAGCTGCTTGAACCAACTGGCAACGGTTGGTCTAGATGGATGTTCACCGCCGCACGCTTGATGCGTGCGGGAAGACAGAATCCGGCTTATAGGCCGACTCATTCGCCCATTTTTCTGGAACAATGGGGTGGCATGAAACTCTATGCCGCCCCATTAGATTTCCGCTCCGTCGCCGCCGAATTCGGTGTGCCCACCGACTTTAGTGAGGAACTGTGTGCGGCGGCCGCGGCCGCGCAGGATCGTTTCGCCACCTTGCGCCGCGATGCGCGTGATATCCCGCTGGTTACCATCGACCCATTGGGCTCCAAAGACTTGGACCAAGCCGTGTGCATTGAGGCGCGCATGGATGGCTACCGGGTGTATTACGCTATTGCCGACGTCGCGGCTTTCATCGAGCCCGGCAGCGCCCTGGAGGAGGAGACCTTCCGCCGCGGGCAGACCATATATCTGCCCGATGAACCAGCGCGTTTGCATCCCACGGTGTTGTCGGAGGACAAGGCCTCCTTGCTGGAGGGCGTGGATCGCCCAGCCGTGTTGTGGACCATCGACCTCGATGGGGCGGGCGAGGTTCTGGACTTTACTTTGGCGCGAGCATTGGTGCGCTCGAGGGCGCGGCTGGATTATGAAGGCGTGCACGCGGATCTGGCAGCGGGCAGCATGCATTCCTCGATTGCTTTGTTGCCGCAAGTAGGAAAGCTGCGGCAGGCTTCCTCGCTGCGCCGGGAGGCGATTAATCTGCGGCTTCCTTCCCAGAGTGTCGAGGAATTCGAGGAAGATTGCCAACACCGCTATGAACTGGTCATTGAGCCGCGGTACGAGGTCATGGACTATAACTCGGAGATTTCTCTGCTGACCGGGATGTGCGCGGGGCAGCTGATGGAAAAGCACGGCGTGGGGTTGCTGCGCACGCTGCCTGCGGCCACGGCGGAAGCTGAGGAGGAGTTCCGCACTGAGGTTGCGGCCTTGGGCTATTCGCTTGACGACGCCTCGATTACTCAGTTCCTGCAAACACTCGATGCGGATTCGCCGCGGGGCATGGCCGCAATGCGGGAAGCGCAGCGCCTGCTGCGCGGTGCCGGCTACGTGTGGCTGGAGGAATCGCCCGCGGAGGTACACGCGGGCATCGGCGGCTACTACGCGCATGTGACTGCGCCGCTGCGGCGGTTGGCGGATCGATTCGCCACGGAGGTCTGCCTCGCGCTCGCACACGGCGAATCTGTGCCGGAGTGGGTTAGTTCGCGCGCTGGGGACTTAACTCGCACGATGGCCACGACCTCGCAGCTGGCCTCCCAAGTGGATAAAGCCTGTCTGAACCTGACAGAGGCAACCGTTCTCGAGCCATGGGTGGGCACGAACTTTGAAGCGATCGTGGTCCAGGGTGGGCCAACGCGTGAGAAAGCCCGCATCTTTGTGACGCAACCTCCGGTATTTGCGGAGGCTGTCGGGCACCCAGATACGGGCAGTGAGTCTAACTTCTCTCTGGTCAAAGCTGACGTGGCAGAGCGCGACGTGCTTTTTGCGTGGCCTGCTGATTAGTTGTGGTTAGTTCGCTGCTGTGGCTAGAAGGTATTAGCTTGCTCGCCGTCGAGCAGTGGAACCACCAGCAATCCGTCCTCGGCGAGGTCCGCTGCGAAGTTATCGGCCTTGGCCGCCGGCACGAAAGCGATGACAGACTGGGAAGTACCAGCGTGTGCTGAACGCGCAGAGCGTGCGCCGCGCACCGTGGCTAGCTCGGCAATCTTTTCCGCGGAGTGCAGGCTATAAACCGTGGTTAGTGCTTGCTGCGACTGGTTAAGCAGCGGGAAGAGATCGGTGCCGCGGCGCGAACGCAGGGCGCGGGCGAGTTCTTGGGCGCGCTCGGTTTCTTCCGAATAGAACACCAACCACTCGGCGGCTTCGGCCAAGGTGGGCTGGTTGGCCGAGCCATGGACCTTGTGAACTGCCTTCAGCCAATCCAGCACACGCTGGGATGCGTCGGGCAAAAGTCGCAACGACTCAGCGCCGAAAGCATGGCAGGCATCATCGATGAAACGCTCACGCTGGCGAATCGCGGCGATGCCTGGTGTGGCATCGAAATCGCCGGGGACGGTAACAGCAAACGCGGCAATCTCGCGGGTAATTGGGTGGGGCGCCTGGGTGACGGAGCCATCCGCGTAGTCCACGATTGTTACTGTCTCGCCCACGCCTCGGAGCGCGGCAGTGTGGCGGGCACGCAGGGCGGGGTATTCGCCGAAGGTGCCGACCGACTGGGAGCAGACATCGGCGATGCGTGCGCGCAGGGGAGCGGAGTGAAGATCTTCGGCATCACCGAGCAACGCTAACGCTACAGCGACATCTCCCGCGGCAAGCGCACCAAGACCGGCTGCGAAAGGAATATCGCTAACCACCGTGACGTCCATGCCGGCGGTTTCACGAGAAAGCAGCTGGCGGTTAATCATGGTGTGTGCGATGCCGCCCCAACGGGCTGCGAAGCCACCGACCGGAGCCGCCGGGATGATGGGCTGGCCCTCAGAATCTATTGACGGCAGCTGCTCTGCGGCACGGGATGCCAGTTCGGTGAGACTGATGGCGTCGTTGATGGTCTCGCCCTCGTGCGGAACAAGGTGAACCGCAATGGTGCCGTCGGTACGTGGGCTAACCGCTGCGGCAGCACGCATCTGCGCTAAGCCCATTATGGCGACGCCACCAAAGTGGTCAATGTGCTCGCCAATGAGCGAGAAAGTAGCGGGCGCACTAGCGCAGTGTGCTGGTTCCGTGCCTACTAGTTCGAGGTGGGCAGCGTTGATTCGCTCCGCTGCGGGGGAAGAAGGCGTGGACCACATCGGCATGGTGCGAGGAACTCCTTGGTGCTGCTTTGGGGGACTTTGGACTTTCATAGTCTAGCGTTTACGCGCCAGACGCCTATTGGGATGTGCCTGTAAAGTGGTGGCACCCCTTAAACACCCTAGTGTGGCCGCCGGCCACCGCTACCCGCAACACGGGGTGCGGACAGTAGCAGCAGAAGGGCTAGTTAAGAAAAGGAGCCTTTTATGAGCAACCCAGATGAGCAGTGGTACTACGACACCGCCACCGGCAAGATAACCCAGGGCGCTGAAAGCGGTTGGGATAACCGCATGGGCCCGTACGCCACCCGCGAGGAAGCAGAGCACGCTATCGAGATTGCGAAGGCTCGCAACGAAGCCGCTGATGCTTACGACGCGGAAGATGACGCTTAAGACTCGATCCTATTTCTTGAGCTTCTTGCTCAGCGGCTTGAACGCGGACTTGATGGCCTTGAAGGATTCGGCATAATCGTCGAGTGCTTCGAGGCCAATATTGCGTTCACGCTGGTAAAGAAGGCCGTAACCAAAAGTGTCTTCACCGCGGCGGCGAGCGGTGTTGGCCAGCTCTAGGAGCTTGTCACGGGAAGTGACGGAGTCTTGGAAATCACCCAAGACCGATTGCATTTGCTTGCAAGCCTTGTACAGGCCCTTGGTCTTTAGGTTCGTCGCAGAACCGGCAGCCTCTGCTGCATAACGCAGCTTCTTAGCGGCCTTGCGCATGTCGTGGAAGTAATCCTCACGCTCGTGCAGCGATAGTTCTGGGTTATCCCAGTTCTTGATTGCCTTCTCATGACGCTTGACGAGCTTCTTGTACGCCTCGTTGAGGTGCATCGCCATGACCTGGTCCATGGACGGAGCTTCCTGCTTCTTGGCGGCAGCGTCCTTCTTTTTCTTCGGCGCGGTGTCCGTAGCCTCTGCTTCTTGGGCGGTCTCTTCCGAACCCGAGGCCTCAGCAGCGTCCGCGGCTTCTGCAGCTGGAGTAACGGTGGAAACTACTGTGGCGTCTTCGGTCTCTTCGGCATCATCTGCAGGCGCTTCCTCGGAGTCCTGTGCTACTGGTGGGTTGGCTAGTAGCTCATCAAGCGAATCCAGCAGCTCCAAGTAGCGCTCCGAATCGAGTGCGGCAACCACGTGGCGGTGAGCGCGGCGGTATGCGGTGCCCATGTCGCGTGAGATGTGCTCGCGCGTTGCCTCGTCCAATGTGTCGGAATCTTCGGAGGCAAGCAAGCTCTGCCAGCGTTCTTCAACAACCTCAGCGTCGCGTGCTACGCCTAGGATGCCGGCGAGAAGCTTTAGCTCAGATTCGATGCGCTCGATTTCCGGGCCAACGACAATGCCGTGGAAGGTTTGAATGTGGCTGCGCAGCTCGCGGGTAGCCACGCGCATCTGGTGGACAGAATCCCATTCGTTGCGACGGACGCGGGGGTCGTAGTCGACGAGCTTGTCACGGTTCGCCTTCAGCGCACTGACCACCGCGGCGGCAGCGGAATCCGGTTCCACGCTCGAAGTCTGCAGTGCTGGAGGAAGGGGCGCGTTGCGGATGGAATCGCCCAAAGCGGACTTCAGCTTGGACGGGGAGGAGGAAACGCGTGCGCCGGCGCCGATGAGGAGGGACGTGGCTTCGCGGATGAAGCGGCTTCCTTCATTGGTGCCTGGTAGGTCGCCGGCGAGCTCCACTTCCCACTCACGCCAGGTATGCTGACCGCCTCCTTGCAGGAAGGAGAAAGCGGTGACGTGGTCATCGCAGAATTCAGCAACCGGTTTTCCCTCGGCGTTAGCAAGAACCATCTCAGTACGGTTGTTATCAACCTGGGCGATGGGGGCAAGCGGGTGATTGCGGATAACGGAGCGAACCTCGTGGAGAAGCTCTGCTGGGACCTCGTAACGGCCATCTACTGGCTCGCCGAGCTCGGCATGAATCTCCGTTCGGCCTTGGCTGCCCGGAATCTTAATGTGCCAGCCATCATCATTTCCGCCCGTACGACGACGCAACGTGATCTTTGCATGGGTCAGACGCAGGTCTTCGGTGTCGTAGTAGATGGCAGAAAGTGCGTGGTGGTGGGTTTCAGCGATGTGGTCCACGCCAGCGAGCCGGGTGAGCTCAGGCAATTGGATGGATTCAGCGACTGCGAACTTTGCTTCGACTTCGAGGAAAGTCTTCGTAGACATGCACACACCTTTAATCAATACGTATTTAAGGAAAGAAGAGTTACTAAACGAAAGCCTACCCGTCAGCGTAGGTTAATGGGGCAGGCTTTCCAGACGTTAACTGGCGATCTGCCGCTGGCTGCTTGAGCCTATGGAATCGCCTGCAAGATGCGATTTTTCAGCCGCACTTGCACCATCGTGTACCCCGGCCCAACTACTGGCAGCAAGCGTCATTGCGGAAAGGTGAGGGAACAAGCGGTTGCGGGCTTCCTCGGAACCAACCTGGCGCTCATACAGCGCCGGGATTGCCTGCCGGGCAAGGCTGCGGCCATCGGCCTCATTGCCGGTTTCTGCCGTACGGGCATCTGCTGCTTCAGACATTCCGGTGAAGTTAGCTTCATCGAGCAACTCCGAGATGCGGGCGGCATAGGACAACCAGAAACTACGGCGGTAGGCGGCGGTCTCGCCGCGGCTGCGCGCCTGGGCCGCACCGTCTCCGGAGCGCATGTACCAGTCGCATTGGCGGCTCAAGGAATCGAAGAGCTGGGCCACATGCGCGGAATCTTCCGCCGTGCCAACAACGCAGGCGATGCCCTTTTCGTGCGCGAGGATTGAGGCGCAACCATTGTGATAGGCCACAACGCCCAGCAAACTCGCTTGGTGCTTTACATACGGGGCGTGGATATGCACGCGCCGAGCAAGGAAATCTGGAGCGTGCCCAGCAAACACATCTTCCACACGGTAGCGCTGTTGCAGGGACTGCGCCTTGGCAATGAGCGCATCCGCTTCATTCTCAAAGGGAGTGGATTCCGCCTTGCGCAGGAGGTTGTTTATCTTCTCGCGAATCTTCGCTTGCTTCGGATCAATATCCGCTTGGCGGTCCTTCGCGGCCGCGACCAAAAGCTCAGTATCACGCAGCTTAGGCAGTCGTAACAGCTCCAGGCTTAGCTTGCGAAGTGTTTCCTCCGGGAGAATCAGCGAGCCCGAACGTGGTGGCGCTAATTGCAGCCATTGCTTGCGCAGTACCGGCGAAGAAATGCGCGCCGGGACGCGTGGTGCGGCGCGATAGAGCAGGGGATGGACCTTAGGACCTAGAACGTGGAGGATATCGGCCGGTGCCCAGCCTTTCTCGGCGGCCCAGACAGCGTTGATGAGAGCTTCGTTGTGGAGAGCGCGGTGGGAGTGGTCAGTGTCTTGGTACATGGTCTTCCTTTCGGCTGTGTTCGAATGTGTGTTCAGCAAAGCATGTCGCCCAGACATCCCTTCCTCGCATCGCCCCCACCTTTTGCCCCCGAGATACTTTGCTGAAATGGTCAAACGCCGCCCAAAGTAGTGTCTAATAGAGTGCGCAATTTACGCGTGTATCGCAGGTAAGGTTTAGAGCATGAACAGCCAACATGAATTCGTCCTCCGCACAGTCGAAGAACGCGATATTCGCTTCATCCGCCTGTGGTTCACCGACATCTTGGGCGCACTCAAGTCCGTTGTCATGAGCCCCTCCGAGCTGGAATCGGCATTCGAGGAGGGCGTGGGTTTCGACGGTTCATCTATCGAAGGCTTTTCCCGCATCTCCGAGTCGGATACTCTCGCCCTGCCGGATCCTTCGACCTTTCAGATCATGCCTTTCGACCAGGATGAGCCGGAGATTGCTTCGGCGCGCATGTTCTGCGATATTGCCCAACCAGACGGCCAGCCTTCCATGGTGGATCCGCGCCATATCCTGCGCCGCCAGGTCACCGAAAGTGCCAACGAGGGCTTTACCTGCATGGCTGCACCAGAAATCGAGTTCTACCTGCTGGAGCAATCGCCGGATAATACAAATCTCATCGCGACGGACAATGGCGGTTACTTCGACCAAGCCACCCATGACCGCGCGCCGAGCTTCCGCCGTCGCTCCATGTCGGCGCTAGAGGCCTTGAGTATTGCCACGGAATTTAGCCACCATGAGACCGCGCCGGGCCAGCAGGAAATCGATCTGCGCCATGCCGACGTGATGACCATGGCCGATAACATCATGACCTTCCGCCACGTCATAAAACAGGTGGCTGCTGACCAAAAAGTCCAGGCCACGTTCATGCCGAAGCCTTTTGAACACTTGCCAGGTTCTGGCATGCACACCCACTTGAGCCTGTTTGAAGGAGAGCACAATGCTTTCCACGATCCCGACGATGAATTTTCCTTGTCCCAAACCGCCAAGCAGTTCATTGCGGGCATTTTGGAGCACTCCGTTGAGTTGACTGCTGTGACCAACCAATGGACCAATTCCTATAAGCGCTTGATGTTCGGCAACGAGGCGCCGGGCTCAGCAACCTGGGGCGTTTCGAATCGTTCTGCGCTCGTCCGCGTGCCTACCTACCGTCTGGGCAAGGCGGAGTCGCGTCGCGTGGAGATCCGTTCGCTGGATTCTGCGATGAACCCATACTTGGGTTATGCCGTCTTGCTGGCAGCAGGCCTGCGTGGCATCAAGGAAGGCTACGAGTTGGGCGATCCCGCAGAGGACGATGTCCATCAGCTCACTCGCCGCGAGCGCCGCGCTATGGGCTACCGCGACCTGCCCGTCAGCTTGGACCAGGCCCTGCGTGAGTTTGAAAAGTCGGAGTTTATGGCGGAAGTCCTAGGCGAGCATGTCTTCGAGTATTTCTTGCGTGCCAAGTGGGATGAATGGCACTCCTATCAGCAGCAAATCACCAGCTTTGAGCTCAACCTCAACTACTAGTTAGGCACTTTAAAGGATTTTGATGCGCCCTATTGCAGTTCCCTCGCCGGCCACCCTAGGCCTTACTCGAGCGACGGCAGCTAAAGATCTTGAACAACTGGGCTGGGATAATCCCGAGTCGCTAGAGCTTTTGTGGACGCTCGCAGCTTCGGGTGATCCGGACCTTGCGCTGAACACGCTAATCCGCATGTATGAGGCTGTTCCCGAGCTCGATGGGCAGCTGCGTAGCAGCGAGGAATTGCGCGTGCGCACCTTAGCTTTGCTCGGGGCGTCGACAGCATTTGGTGATCACTTGGCTGCTAATCCCGAGCTTTGGCGGGAGCTGGCCAAGCCCTTGCCCACGCCAACTGAGATGCTGCAGGAGATGCTTGGTGCAGTGGGCGCTCAACCTGCGGAATTTACTGAGGACGCGCAAGAGGAACGCCCCGATACAGCCACGCCGGATTTGAACACGGCCGGCACCTACCGAGCCGCCGCAGGGGACCACAAGGCGGTGCTTAAGTCCACCTATCGCACGCTCATGATGCGCATCGCCGCTCATGATCTTGCGGGCACGTTTTTCTCCCGCAAGGGGCAGTCTGCGCCGCAGCCGCGCTTGGAGTTCCAGGTTGTCACGCGGCTTTTGACTGCGCTTGCCGACGCCGCCCTTACTGCCGCGCTCGCCGTCGCCATCCGCAACGTCTACGGCGACGACCCCGTCGACGCGAAACTGGCAGTCATGGCGATGGGCAAGTGCGGAGCTGGCGAGCTGAATTACATTTCCGACGTCGATGTCATCTTTTTATCCGACGTCGTTACGCCGAAGATTACGCGGGTGGCCTCCGAGTTTAATCGAATCGGCTCGGCCTCCTTCTTCGAAGTCGATGCCAACCTGCGCCCCGAGGGAAAGTCCGGCGCGCTGGTGCGCACCTTGGAATCCCACGTTGCTTATTACAAGCGGTGGGCAGAGACTTGGGAGTTTCAGGCTCAGCTCAAAGCACGTCCGCAGACCGGCTACTTGCTGCTCGGCGAGGATTACCTGGCCCAGATTGGCCCTATGGTGTGGACCGCATCCCAGCGTGATTCGTTTGTGGAAGATGTCCAAGCCATGCGCCGCCGCGTGCTGGATAATGTGCCAAAAGAGTTGCGGCAACGCGAGCTGAAACTGGGAGAGGGCGGGCTGCGCGACGTCGAGTTTGCGGTGCAGCTGCTTCAGCTGGTGCACGGCCGCTCCGATGAGACCCTGCGCGTTCTTTCTACGGTGGATGCGCTCACCGCCCTGGTCAGCGCTGGATACGTGGGGCGTGAAGATGGCACGCAGTTGATCGAGGCCTATGAGTTTCTCCGCTTGCTAGAACACCGTCTGCAGCTTGAGCGCTTCCGCCGCACTCACGTCTTGCCTCCCGCCGATGATAAGCAGGCCCTTAAATGGCTTGCCATCATCTCCGGGTTCACCCCGCAGGGCAATAAGTCCGCCGCCGAGCGCTTGGACCAGTACCTGAAGACCACGCGCTTGCGAATTCAGGATCTCCACTCCCGCCTGTTCTACCGGCCGCTGCTTAATTCGGTGGTCTCCATGTCCGCCGACGAGCTCAAGCTTTCTCCGGAGGCGGCAAAGCTGCAGCTGGCAGCACTTGGCTATGTCTATCCCGACCGCGCCTTTGAGCACCTGACCTCCTTGGCTGCGGGCACGTCGCGAAAAGCTAGGATTCAAGCCATCTTGCTGCCTACGCTCATGGGTTGGCTTTCCTCGACCGCAGACCCAGATATGGGCCTGCTTAACTATCGCAAGCTCTCTGAGGCCGCGTATGACCGGCAATGGTTCCTGCGCATGCTGCGCGACGAAGGCATCGTGGGGCAGCGTCTAATGATCATCTTGGGCACCTCGCCCTTTGCTTCGGACCTCATCATTAGCGCTCCCGACGTCGTCAAGCAGCTCTCCGACGGCGCTTCGGGCCCGAAGCTGCTGGAAACCAAGCCCGAGCAGGTATCGAAGGCGTTGGTTAATTCCACCAAGCGTCATGCAGACCCCGACAAGGCGGTGGCGGTGGCCCGTAGCTTGCGCCGCGTGGAATTAGCGCGCATTGCCGCGGCGGACTTGCTCGGATTTATGTCAGTGCAGCAGGTGTGTTACGAACTATCCACGATTTGGGATGCCGTGCTGGAGGCAGCGCTGCGCGCGGAGATTCGTGCTTGGCTTGGCGACGCCGCGCAAGAGGAACCGCCCGCACGCATCGCCGTCATCGGTATGGGGCGCCTGGGCGGAATGGAGCTGGGCTTTGGCTCTGACGCCGACGTCATCGTGGTGGCCGAACCTAGCGAGGGCACAGACGAGACGGAAGCGGTCAAGTGGGCAATCGGGATCGTCGATAAGCTGCGGCGTCGGCTTTCTAAACCTTCCGGCGATCCGCCGCTCGACGTTGACCTGGGGCTGCGCCCAGAAGGCCGTTCCGGTGCCGTAGTGCGCACGATTGCCTCTTATGAGCGTTATTACCGCGAGTGGGGCGAGGCCTGGGAGATGCAGGCGCTGCTGCGTGCGGCCTTCGTCGCTGGCGATCGCAGCGTGGGGGAGAAGTTCCTAGCTATGGTCGATGGTTTCCGCTATCCCGCTGATGGCGTTAGCGAAAAGACCTTGCGCGCGATTCGCCGTATGAAAGCTCGCGTGGATAACGAGCGTCTGCCGCGCGGTGCTGATCGCAACACCCATACCAAGCTGGGTCGCGGCGGGTTGTCCGACATCGAGTGGACCGTACAGCTTTTGACCATGATGCATGCCCATGATTACCCGGACCTCCACGATCCTTCGACGTTGCGCGTGCTGGATGCAGTGGAAAAACACGAGCTGATTCCGCCGGAGAAGGTTCAGGTGCTGCGGGATGCCTGGCTGCTGGCAACCGACGCCCGCAACGCCCTGGTTCTCGTGCGCGGTAAGCGTGTGGATCAGCTGCCGACGCCGGGACCTCAGTTGGCCCAGGTGGCCGGTGCTGCCGGCTGGGCACCGGAGGACAACCAGGAATTCCTGGACACCTATCTCAAGACCACGCGGCATGCCCGCAAGGTGGTCGACGAGGTCTTCTGGGGTGAGGCGGAGACCTTCGAGCACGAAAATGCCTAGGCTGGGAACGCAGAGAATGAAAACTGTCCCAGCATTGGACTTAAAGAATTGAGAAAGCCATGTCTTTGAATTTGTCGCTTGATATCACCACCGCCACCTTGGCTGACTTGGAGGCCTTCCTAGCCGCGGCTCGGGCAGCCGGGGCCACAGGCAGCGACGCGCTAGAGCTGGAGGACGCGCAGCTTCGCGTAAGCGTCACGAAGCCGAGGCCGGAAGAAAATATTCACGCCCCGGCGGATGAACCAGCCACCACACAATCAACGCAGCCGCAGGCTCCGCGTCATTCCCAGCAGCCGCGCAGCGCGTGGGAGCGCACCTTGGGCGATAATGCACTTCGCTCTGTCATCGATATTCTTTCTGAGCGTCTCGACCCACCACGTGGCGGCAGCTCCTTTGGTAACTTTGGCCCAAGTATTTAGAACCGCCCTAAGCCAGGATTAGACTTTAAAACCGTGTATCGCAACAAGATCGTCGCCGTGTGGGCGAGTGTGGCCGTGCTGGCCATCCTCGCACTGGGCATTGGCGTGTTTGCCACCACTCGGGATAATCCGCCGGCTGGTGCGCAGACCGTGGCAGAGGCCATCGGTGGCGGTGTGCTGCAAAATGACAATTCCACAGCGCCGTCGAATATCGATGAAGAGCGCATGTACTCGCTGGCTGAAGCGCTTGGCATTCCCCCCGAGTCGATGCCGCGCGACATGCTCGAATCCGCGAATCGTTCCGAGTCCCGCGGAACCATGATTCAGGTTTTGCGCAAAGCAATCGAGCAAGGCGTTCTCAATGATGAGGAGGCCGCCGTTATCCTCAAGGCCTTTGATTTGGGCCTGGTCAACCCAGCCGTCGATACCATCGTCGCGGAAAGCTCCCCAGCGCAGTAATCACAGGAACACACAGGTGCCGTGCAGGCCCACACGAAGCATCCGGCAGGTGCCAGACTTAATGTAATCCTCATAAATATAACGAATGCATAACGCATTGTGTGTAGAGGAGGAACATGAGCTGGCGCGAGAAACTTGGCACCGCGATCGGTGTTTCATTGGCCGTAGCAATTCCGGTCACTGGCGGACTCGGCGTTTCCTATGCGGTCAACGCCATGCCAATAGAATCCAGTGCGGAAATTCCCATTAACTCTGATGAAGTTTCGCAAAGCCCGTTGAAGGAGCCCGGCCAGGAACTCGGGGAAGCGTTGCGTAGCTTCCATCCCGGCCTATAGTGGGCGAGTATGTTGCTGCGCTCGATCTCGCTAAAGAAACAGGAGCTGGATAGCTACTTGCTCCAGCTGCCCATGGTGCAATACCTGCAGGACCTGCCTTACTTCGAGTTCACCTCCCCCGTGACCTGCTTGGTGGGTGAAAACGGGGCGGGCAAGTCCACGCTTCTAGAGGCAATCGCGGTGCGCCTGCGCTTTTCGCCCTTTGGCGGGCGCTACGACGACGCCAAGCGCATCCGCGCGCCTTTTCGCGGCCTGTCCGCGGGGCTGAACTGTAAGCTCGACGAGAATCTACAACGTGGCTATTTCTTACGCGCCGAAACGCATGAGTCCGTGCTTGAGGCGGCTAATACCCCGGACGAACGCGCTGGGCGTAATACCTTGCCGCGCGAGGTGGACTTGGAGCATCGCTCCCACGGCGAGTCTGTCTTCGACGTGCTGGGCGAGCATATCGACGGCCGCGGGCTCTATATCCTTGACGAGCCCGAAGCCGGATTGTCCGTCGTGCGGCAGATGGCGCTCGTGGCCGAAATTCATCAAGCCGCAGAGCGCGGCGCCCAGTTCCTCATTGCCACGCACTCGCCGATTCTGCTTGCCGTGCCGGGCGCGGACATCGTCGAGCTTGGCGACGCCGGTTTCGAGAGGATTTCCTTCGACGCAGCCGAGCCCGTGGCGGCCACCCGGGAATTCCTGGAGGCGCCAGAGGAAACGATAAAGTTCCTGATTGCCTAGGAGACGCTGACAACCTTGACCTTCGGGCCAGTGCCTCCGCCGCGCTTGCGCAGGAAGTGCGTGACAGCTATGCCGAGCATGCCCGCAAGCCAAATGATGAGGGAAGTTACAGCGGCCGCGTGGAAGTCACCCAGTTCGTAGTGTGGCGCGTGGCCACGGCTATCGAGCACCATGCCAAAAATTTGCGCTGCCACCATCGAAGAGATGAATCCACCCATGTTGGCCAAGCCTGTTGCCGTGGCCACCACACTGCGTTCCATGTTCTCGCGCACGATGTCGAAGCCATAGTTCGAGCACGGAGAGCATAACGAAATAGCCACCATGAGGATGAAAAGGCTGAAGAAGCTGTTGCCCCAGAGGAAGAAAGCTGTCCACGACATTATGTTGAGTGTCGTGAAAAACAGTGCCATCCAGTCGCGGAAACCCTGTGCACGCGAGGAAATCTTGCCGTGGATTGGCCCTAACGCAATCATGCAGATCGTATAAAAGGTCAGCACCGTTCCGGCCTGCACCTTGGAGATTCCTAGTCCCTCCGTCATGAACGGCATTCCCCACAACATGACAAATACAGTCGCACCCAAAAGGCCACAGAAGTGGATGAAAAATCCCTGCCATGCAACGGGGGAACGCAGCACCATGGCCAGTCTGGCGGCCAAGGAATGCGCCTGCGAATTGGGTTGCTCGGCGGGAGTTTCGATGATGCCTAGAGCTTCAGGCGTGTCCGCTACGGCAACCGCCGCAGCTAATGCGATGAGGATGCCCGCCGCACCCAAAGCTACAAAGGCCGTGGTCCATCCGGTCCACCCCAAAAGCGCAGCGAAAGGAATAGCGGAGACGAACTGGCCGAGCTGACCCAACGACGAGGTCACCTGGGTAAACATTGGCGTGCGGTGCAAAGGGAACCAATATGGCAGGATGCGCATCACGGATAAGAAGGCCGTGGCGTCGCCCGCGCCAATCAAAAGCCGAGCGGCAATAGCCATCCAATAATTTGCGGTTAAGCCCAGTGCTACCTGCCCCACGCCCATGATGACAGCGCCAATAACGAGCAGTTTGCGAGGACCATACTTATCAATGAGCACACCCGTAGGAATCTGTGCGAACGCATAGATACCCAACTGCACTGAGGTGAAGACCGCAATGCGAGAGGCATCGACGTCGAAACGCTCCATCGCTTCCAGCCCCGCCACACCAAAAGAGGTGCGCCCGGTAATCGCCACGATGTAGACAAGAATCGCGGCAACCCAAATGGATAAGGCTTTGGTGGTCACAACTTCCCGTGGATTTGGCACAGACATGGCTGATACTTTACGCGTGCCCGACTATGATGCAGGGGGTGAAGTACATTTCTACGCGCGACGCTAACCGTCAGCCCGCTTCTTTTACCGATATTCTCTTAGGCGGGCTTGCCCCTGACGGCGGCCTTTACCTGCCGGAATCCTATCCGCAACTAAACGGCGCTGTGCTCAATGAATGGCGTCAGCTGCTTGCTGAGGAAGGCTACGCGGCGCTTGCGGCAGAAGTACTCAAGCTTTTCGTGGATGATATTCCAACTGATGATCTGGAGGCCATCGCGCAGCGCGCGTACACCCATCCTAAGTTCGCGAGCGAGGAAATTGTCCCCGTGACCGCGCTGGGTGATGGCCTTTTCATCGGCCACCTCTCCGAAGGACCTACCGCTGCCTTCAAGGACATGGCCATGCAGCTGCTCGGCGAGCTCTTCGAGTACGAGCTGGGCCGCCGCGATGAAACCCTCAACATCCTGGGCGCTACCTCGGGCGATACTGGCTCTTCTGCGGAATATGCCATGCGCGGGCGCACCGGAATCCGCGTCTTCATGCTGACCCCGGCGGGCCGCATGACTGCTTTCCAGCAGGCTCAGATGTTCGGCCTTGATGATCCGAATATCTTCAACATCGCGCTCGACGGTGTCTTCGATGATTGCCAGGATGTGGTTAAGGCAACCTCCAATGATGCCGGGTTTAAGAAGGAATTCCGCATTGGCGCCGTTAATTCCATCAACTGGGCACGCCTTATGGCGCAGGTCATTTACTACATCAACTGCTACCTGAAGGTCACCTCTGACAACGAGCAGAAGGTCTCTTTCTCCGTGCCCACCGGCAATTTTGGTGATATCTGCGCCGGCCATATCGCCCGTTCGATGGGGCTTCCCATCGACAAACTCATCGTCGCCACCAACGAAAACGACGTGCTCGATGAGTTCTTCCGCACCGGCAACTACCGTCCGCGCCCGGCGGAGGAGACCTTCAAGACCTCCTCGCCGTCGATGGATATCTCCCGCGCCTCGAACTTTGAGCGTTTCGTCTTCGATTTGCTTGACCGTGATGCCTCGCGCACCGCGGAGCTCTTTGGCCCCAAGCTGAAGGAGGGCGGTTTCCAGCTCAGCACTGAGGAACTGCGTGCAGCCCGGGATGAGTATGGCTTTACTTCTGGTTCCTCCACGCATGCGGACCGCCTGGCCACCATTGCATCGGTCAAGGAAAGTTATGACTACCTGGTGGATCCGCACACCGCGGACGGCATCAAGGTCGCCCGCCAGGTGCAGAAGGAAGAGGACATCAAGACCCCGATCATCTGCCTGGAGACCGCCCTGCCGGTGAAGTTCTCCGAGACCATCGTCGAGGCTATCGGCACCAAGCCAGCAGTCCCGGAGCGTTTTGCTGGCATCATGGATGTGCAAAGGCATGTCACGGATCTGCCCAATGACGTCGCTGCAGTCCAAGACTTCATTCGCAGCTCCATCGCACAGACCGACGTGAAATAGCACCCCAGAGGAGCATAAAAGATGGCACAGGAACAGTTCTCCGGACCGGAATACTTCACCGAGTTCGATCCAGAGAAGTTCATCCGCGATCTCAAGGAGATGGCGGAGATGGAAAAGGAAAACAAGCAAGCTTCCGAAGCAGACAAGAACACCGATGGTGATGGCACGGTCTAGCTCGCGGGTACCACAGATAGCAGCCGCCGTGGCTTTAGCAATTGGCCTCGGCGGCTGCTCTTTGATCCCCACGCAGACGGTGCAGCACGCGCTTGGCGACGCCGCGGCCACCCTCACTGCTGAATCCGCCGCACCGGAGGCGTCGGAAAGCGATGCTCAGGTAAACAACGAGGGTGACGCGGAAGCCACGCCAGCGCAGCCGGAAATCCCCGCCGCGAGCCCCGGTACCTCGCGGCCTGCGCTCTCGCCCATGCCGGCGGGAACCGCGTTGGATATCTCCGCCCAGGAACCGAAACCAGGAGAGTATTTTGACTTCCAGATGTGCACCGCAGCGTGGTCTTTCTCGCTGGAAGATGGCCGCAACTTCGCGGTGACCGCATCGCACTGCGGCAAACCCGGCGACCGTGTGTGGGCCGGAAACGCGCATCGCACCTTTACTTTCCCGGCAGAACCAATTGGGGAAGTGGTCTATTCGGACTTGTATTCCGATACCACCCACGGCCTCGACTTCGCGCTCATCGAGCTGCATGCCGACGTGGGTTACTACACGCCGAAATACATGGAGGCCGGCGTGGCCACAACGGGCGAGCTCCCACAACAGCTGTGCAAGCTAGGGCGGATCACTGGGGAGACCTGTGGCGAGCTAAGCCATGGCCCGGAAAAGGGCGGGCTGAAGTCCGGCGAGATCCGCATGGAAACCACGGCCGCTCGGGCGCGCCTGTGCGGTACCCAAGGCGATTCCGGCGGGCCGATGTACGCCCAACTGCCAGGAGGACCCGCAATCGTCGGCGTAGTCTCTGGCACCACGCAGGAGCTAAAAGGTCAGTGCGCCGAAGCGTCGGACATGGAGCTTTCCTTTACCCCTGCAGCCGATATCGTAGCGCTCATCCCGGAGATTTTGGGCTCTGAAATAGCGCAGGCGGCCTAGCGCGGGCGCGGCCAAAAGCGGACAAAGAAAGCGGCTAGGGTAGTAGGCATGGCAACCCCTGAATACATCCTCAACCTCCGTGAGAAGGTGGGCCACCAGCAGCTATTCCTGCCAGCGTGCACCGCAGTTATTGTCCGCGATGTTCCCATGAACGCGGCGCTATGGGAAGTCCCATCGGTGCTGCTGGTGCAACGCGCCGATAATGAGACCTGGGCGCCCGTCGAGGGCATCTGCGAGCCTGGCGAGGAAATCACCACCACAGCCATCCGTGAGGTCAAGGAAGAAGTCGGTCTCGATGCCACCGCGGAAGCGCTGCTTGGCGTGGGGCAGGTAGGCCCTGTCACCTACGACAATGGCGACGAGTGCATGTTCATGTCCACCGCACTGCGGCTTTCGGTTCCAGAAGGCGCGGAGCCGGTGGTCTCTGACGAGGAAAACCTTGCGGCGCAGTGGTTCTCCGTGGCCCAAATGCCGGCTTCGGTAAGCGCCCGTAACCGTATGCTGATCGGTGATGCCGTGGCACAAATGAAGCATCCGAAGGGCTTTCGCCCCCGCATGGGATTTGTAAAACGCAACTAGCAATCGCGTATGCCCAAAACCACCTCCAACCTGGATTTCTGTCAGCTAATTGTTTCTATTTGATGGCTGGTGATAGTCTGAAGATCCGTAGGTCGCCGCGCGAGGCGTCCCGCGGATTTTTTGATCTTCAAGGGGTGTCTCGTTGCGCTGAGCTTGCCGCATCAGCAATCAAATTCCTCGAAAGGTGCATTCCATGCCACCTCGTTCCAACCAGAACACCAAATTCATTTTCGTCACCGGAGGAGTTGTCTCCTCCCTGGGCAAAGGCTTAACAGCGGCATCGCTGGGTCAGCTGCTTTCTGCCCGCGGACTCTCGGTGACCATGCAGAAGCTCGACCCATATCTCAACGTCGACCCAGGCACCATGAACCCGTTCGAGCACGGCGAAGTCTTTGTCACCGAAGACGGTGCCGAGACCGACCTCGACCTGGGCCACTACGAGCGCTTCTTGGACCGCAACCTCACGAAGAACGCGAATGTGACCACGGGCAAGGTGTACTCCTCGGTCATCGCGAAGGAGCGCCGTGGCGAGTACTTGGGCAAGACCGTGCAGGTCATCCCGCACATCACCGATGAGATCAAGGATCGCGTGCTCGCGATGGCCGCGCCCGATGCCTCCGGCAATGTGCCGGACGTGGTCATCTCCGAAATCGGCGGCACCGTGGGCGATATCGAATCGCAGCCCTTCCTGGAGGCCGCACGGCAGGTACGTCATGCCGTCGGCCGCGAGAATATCTTCTTCATCCACTGCTCGTTGGTGCCATACCTCGGCACTTCGGGGGAGCTGAAGACGAAGCCGACCCAGCACTCCGTGGCGGAGCTGCGCTCCATCGGCATCGTGCCGGACGCAGTGGTGCTGCGGTGTGACCGCGACGTTCCGGATGGCCTAAAACACAAGATTGCGCTGATGACCGACGTCGAGGAAGAAGGCGTCGTGTCCTGCCCCGACTCGCCGTCCATCTATGACATCCCGGAGGTGCTCTACCGCGAGCACCTGGACACCTTCGTCATCCGCAAACTAGGCCTGCCTTTCCGCGATGTGGATTGGACCCAGTGGGGCGAGCTACTGGATCGCGTCCGCAACCCGCGCCACGAGGTCACCGTGGGCATCGTGGGCAAGTACATCGACCTGCAGGATGCGTACCTTTCCGTGGCGGAGGCAATCCGGCATGCAGCCTTTGCTCACCACGCGAAGGCGAAAATCAAGTGGATCACCTCGGATGACTGCGAAGCAGACTCAGCCACTCCGCTGGGCGATCTCGACGCCATCGTGGTGCCAGGCGGCTTCGGAGTGCGCGGCATCGAGGGCAAGATCGCCGCGGTGAGCTACGCCCGAGAGAACAAGATTCCTTTCCTGGGCCTGTGCCTGGGTCTGCAGTGCACCGTGCTGGAGGCGGCCCGCCAGGCAGGCATTGCCGACGCCTCCTCGACAGAGTTTGACCCCGAGACCTCTGCGCCAGTCATCGCCACGATGGAGGAGCAGCAGGCGGCCGTCTCCGGCGAGGCGGATCTCGGCGGCACCATGCGCCTGGGCGCTTATCCAGCTGTGCTCGCTGAAGACTCCGTCGTGGCGAAGGCATACGGCACCACTGAGGTCTCTGAGCGCCACCGCCACCGCTACGAGGTCAACAACGCCTACCGTGCGCAGATCGAGCAAGGCTCCGGCCTGGTCTTCTCCGGCACCTCGCCCGACGGCAACCTGGTCGAATTCGTGGAGTACCCTGAGCACCCATTCATGGTGGCCACCCAAGCCCACCCCGAATACAAGTCGCGCCCAACGAAACCACACCCGCTCTTTGACGGGCTGATTGCAGCGGCGCTGAGCTAAAGGCCGCCGGCCGCTAAGCAAGCGGCCTAAAATGCGTAAAATCCCTGCGGAGAGCTTGTGCTTCCGCAGGGATTTTCTGTGCACCCTAATTAGCAGTCCTAATTAGCAGTCGTAGTACATCTCAAACCACCACCTAA
>NZ_KV814074.1:0-2522 GCF_001813815.1 Corynebacterium sp. HMSC076D02 | reverse complement strand
TCGTAGTACATCTCAAACCACCACCTAACCCCCACCACCAGCACAAACACCGTCCCCATCACCCTCGCCACCATCAGAAATCCCGCACAAATCCCGCACCTGAGGCACCATCCCGCGCAGCCCCTCACCAGCACCAGGAAACAGGTGCGAGTACACATTCAGAGTCATCGACGCCGACGCATGCCCCAACGCCCGTTGCACCATCACCACCGACGCCCCCGCCCCAATCAACGACGACGCATAAAAATGCCGCAACCCGTGAAACGTTGTCTCTACACCCGCCCGTCGTGCGAGCCTGCGAAACTGTGCCGACACACTCGACGACGACAGAGCCTTACCCTCCCGCGAACAAAACACCGTCTCCTCCGGGCCACGCGGCACCCTGCGAAGCTGCTCCTCAAGCGCCGCCACTGTACCCGCCCCAATCGGCACCACACGCCGCGACGCCGCCGTCTTCAACGGCGCAAAATCACCCGTTCTCTGGCCAATCTGCTCCACCACATGCACCTCACCGCGCAGAAAATTCACATTCCGCACCCGCAGGCCACACAGCTCACCGGCACGCAGGCCAGTCTCCGCCGCGACTTGAATCATCGCCGCCAACGTCAAATTCGGGGCACGCCCCACACCAGTGCCACGCGCCGCCCGAATCAGCGCCTGCACATCCTCCACCGTGGGAATGTCCGCACGCTCAGCACCAACCTCCTTACGTGGAATCTTCACACCACGCATCGGGTGCCTACCCACCACATCATCAAGAACCGCCTGCGAAAACACGCCGTGAAGAATCGCCGCCAGCATGTTGATAGTTGAGGTGGCCAGCGGCCTATCATCAGCCCACGGACGACCCTGCTCCAAGACGCTCATCCACTCCCGCACATGCGACGGCTTCACCGACAACACCGGCATGCCACCTAAATCCCCCAAGTTAGCCAGCAGCATCCCACGCCCATTCCGAGTGGACTTATTCACCGCCTGCTGCATCCGCTCCTGCACCAGTTCCTTGACGGTCACACCAGTATCCGCGATGTACTCGCCGCGCCTGACCGCACGCTCCATATCCTGCAAATACGCTTTCGCAGCCCGCTCACGTGAAAAACTCTTCGAGCGTTCTTTACCGGATGGCTCACGCCACCGGGCGACAAAAACCTTCTTGCCTGCCTTGTTGAAACGTTTTTGGATAGCCATTGGGTACACTTCTCCTATCAGGTCACTTGTTGGCTTGATTTCCCCGCCCTTGGTGCTGCACTTCCACATGACAGGCACCAGGGGCGGTCTTGATTTATGATGACTGTGGCCCACAATCCCCCCGTTGGGCCAGGACGCCCCGTGTTGAGCACAGCTCCACGGGGTTGTTCCTTATGGGCTGTTTAGTCCACCATCAGACGTAAGTGCGGGGGCAGGGGCTGGTTTAACCCGGGTAGGATTCGCAGCCCACGCCGTCGCCGTTCTTGTCATGCTTGGGGAGGTAGATACCGTCGCCGCGGTATACCTTGTGTCCGATGTCGGCGCACGACCCGGAATTGCCGCCTCCGGAGTAGGCCGGGGCTGGCTGTGCCGGGGCAGGTGCTGGCGCTTCTTCCTGAAGTTCAGGAACCGGAGCGAATTGCTGAATTTGAGTGTTTTGTTCTGGTTCCGGTTGCTCTTGTGGGGCGGGAGCTGGTGCGGGTTGTTCGGTCGTTGGGTCCTGTGCCATGGAAGGCGAAGCTGCAGACGATGTCGGTTCAGTCGTTCTAGTCGTCGAGGTAGGTGCGGGCTCCGAGCTTGTAGACGTCATTGAAGACGTGGTGGATTCCGGGGTGGTTGTTGATTCCTTTGTCTCAGTTGTTGTTTCGGGCGAGACGGCGGTTCCAAGGATGAGGAGTCCGACGCAGGCTGCGATTATCCACCACCAGTGGCGCTTTAACGGAGTGGCGCCGTGGGCTTCACGACGTTCATGCATGAGGTACCACGCCCCAGGAAAAAGGAAGACTAGACCGACGCATATTCCCGCGAGGATTCCTCGGAAACTGCCTGAAAACAAGTTTCCGAAGATGACAACCCCTCCGAGGGTTGCTGCGGTCCAGGCAAGCACTTTCTTCCATGTGGGCGCTTTATGGGGCGGAGGGGTGGGCTGGGCGCCGTACTCAGAAAAAGGGTTAGAGTTCATGATGGAATTGTCCTTTTGGGGTCAGGCTGCTTTGGTTTGGTAGTGGGCTTTCCAGACGCGTAGCAGGTGTTTGGTGACTTCTAGTTCGTCGGCGATGGCGGGGAGGTGGCCGTGGTGCCATATGGCAGCGGCTTTGAAGTCGGTGGGGTTGATGAGTAGTTGGGCGGCGTATTCGTCGGCGCGTCGTTCTTGGCGTTGGTCGTAGTGGCCATTGCCGGTGGGGGTGTCGCCGTAGTGTGCGTGCCCGAGTTCGTGGGCTAGAACACTGCGGTATTGCTGAATGCTCATTCCCCGCCGGGTGCTAATGATGCGCCGGCGGTGGTCGTACCAGCCGGGCGGCCCGCCTGTGTGGCGCCGTAGCTGCACGCCCATG
>NZ_KV814073.1:0-833 GCF_001813815.1 Corynebacterium sp. HMSC076D02 | reverse complement strand
ACGGAACAAAACCTGGGGCACTTCAAAGCACCCGATGGTTCAAGACTTAGCTGGGGTGCTGTTGCTTGCATGGTTAGCGTCTCTGTGACGATAAAAGTGCCTATAGGAGGGCCGCGAGAAAGCTTCATACCAAACCGACCAGGGGGAGGGGTGCTAGACATAGCCATCACCGCGATTCAGCTCATCGGCAAAGGCACGAACAGCATCCATATCGGCATCGCGTAGCACCGTCGAACGCCGAACCTTCTTGCTCATGTGATCCCACTGCGCCCGGGTGAATTCACCCATCCCCAAAGAGGACAACCAACCCACCTTCTGAGCCACGGAAACGCGAACAGTCAAACGGTCAACGACGACAAGACCAGCCTTATGCGCGGCAACGAGTTCGGTGAGTAGGGCACTGTCAGCCGTACGGATACGACGACCCCGAGCAGACTCAAAACGCTTAAACCAGGTCTCCCAATCATGACCCGTGCGCAGACACCCAGTAGGACGGTCAACACCTGTGGTCCCATACCGAACTAACTGCATGTGACCAGCGATCCCACGTGCATGCTTATAGTCGTCGACTGAGTCCCACGCGCAAGTGTCGAACCCCGCCATTTCGTTGCCGTCAATCACATCAACCCGGAGCGTGCCACGTAGAGGCTGCCGTTTTAGGTCAAAGTCCACCGTTGAGACCTCAGGCGTGCGATCCACCGGGTGGAAGTCCAACCGGTTTACGGACCGCGACAACTCCCGAAATGTTGGGAAAGACGTGTAGGGGTTAGGTATCTTTCCCAGGCGTGAAAGAGCGGTAGGACCTGACCCCTGTTTGGTAGACACCTGATATC
>NZ_KV814072.1:0-698 GCF_001813815.1 Corynebacterium sp. HMSC076D02 | reverse complement strand
CTTTGGTGGAGCCTTGTCTCGTTCCACCATGACACCCACTCGAACGTCGCGATTTCTACCTCGACAGCATCATCCCACCTGCGAGTATGGATTAGCTCGTTCTTGTAGGAGCCGTTTACGTTTTCAGCAAGAGCATTGTCGTAGGAGTCGCCAACCGTCCCAGTGGAAGCGGCAATACCGTGCTGGGCTAGTCGCTCGTTGTAGACCACGCTGACGTACTGGGACCCGTGATCCGAATGGTGAATGAGACCTGTTGTTTCCTCAGCACACACGATCGCTTGGTTGAGAGCTTGCAGCGGCAGTGCTTCAGTCCGCATTGAGTCTGATAACGCCCACCCAACGATCCGGCGGGAGTAAACGTCGGTGACAAACGCGGCGTACACAAAGCCTTTCTTCGTGCGCACATACGTAATGTCGGCCACCCACAGCTTATTTGGACCCTGAGCTTTGAATTCACGCTCGACCAAGTCCGGGCGCAGATCAGGCACGTTAGCTCTTCGGGTTGTGATAGGTGATCTGCCTTTGCCTTTGCCAGAAATACCGGCCAGGCGCATCAACCGAGTGGTTTGTTCACGCCCGATATCAATTCCTTCACGGCGAAGAGCATGCCACATTTTCCGCACCCCGTAAACACCGTAATTATCCTGATGAACAGCCCTAATGCGTTCAATCAGCACAGCATCGCGAAGGCGACGAGC
>NZ_KV814071.1:72817-82655 GCF_001813815.1 Corynebacterium sp. HMSC076D02 | reverse complement strand
GTAAAAGAAGCGGAACTAAACCCAGGACGCTTCAATACCTCCGCGTGCGCGGAGAAGAGACAGGGCGCACTTCCGCGAAGTACTGAGCCGGGGAAATACCTCCGCGTGCGCGGAGAAGAGCATCACTCCCCTTCGCCACATTCCGCTTACGAGGAAATACCTCCGCGTGCGCGGAGAAGAGGCGAACTCGCTGGGCGATAGAGACTCGGCGGCGGAAATACCTCCGCGTGCGCGGAGAAGAGACAAACTCAATATGCCACGTCTATTTACAAGGGGAAATACCTCCGCGTGCGCGGAGAAGAGTTGTATGGGCCGCTGATTGCCATTTGCTTATCGGAAATACCTCCGCGTGCGCGGAGAAGAGTTGAACGCAAAGCGAGCAGAAAAGGACCAAGAGGAAATACCTCCGCGTGCGCGGAGAAGAGTTACGGATGGCCACTTTTCCCCTAAGGTATTCGGAAATACCTCCGCGTGCGCGGAGAAGAGCCACGGAGTCGGCCATGGTGACCCTAACGCTGGGAAATACCTCCGCGTGCGCGGAGAAGAGCCGGATGTAACGAGCTGCATTTCGCATCCTCAGGAAATACCTCCGCGTGCGCGGAGAAGAGCATTGGCTGGGCTCCAAATTACGGGTGGTGTGGGAAATACCTCCGCGTGCGCGGAGAAGAGCAAATTTTCCTTGGGCAGCAACTCGCGGATTGCGGAAATACCTCCGCGTGCGCGGAGAAGAGGCTTGCGCGGCAGTGGCGGCAGACTTGATACCGGAAATACCTCCGCGTGCGCGGAGAAGAGCCGCCGTCTCCGGCGAGCTGCGCGGAAATGAAGGAAATACCTCCGCGTGCGCGGAGAAGAGTCGACGGGCGCGCCGTCCCATTGAATGGCCCCGGAAATACCTCCGCGTGCGCGGAGAAGAGGATTTAAGCCTCTGAAAATTGTTCCGGGCCTAGGAAATACCTCCGCGTGCGCGGAGAAGAGTCAGCGAGCGGGTCCAGTAGCGGGGTAAGCGCGGAAATACCTCCGCGTGCGCGGAGAAGAGGTCCATTCTGCATCCCACCCGATTTCGGCAAGGGAAATACCTCCGCGTGCGCGGAGAAGAGCCATAATATTCGGTTCTTTCATTTTGTTGTTTGGAAATACCTCCGCGTGCGCGGAGAAGAGCCGTCTCATGGACTCACGACATCACCGCTATTGGAAATACCTCCGCGTGCGCGGAGAAGAGGATGTTTCCTTATGGGTGATTAAAGCACCCTTGGAAATACCTCCGCGTGCGCGGAGAAGAGGCAAGGATTAGCTCCAGGACTTCCTCGCGGATGGAAATACCTCCGCGTGCGCGGAGAAGAGTCCTGCTTAGCCCGGGCGCAGCTTAGCCCATCGGAAATACCTCCGCGTGCGCGGAGAAGAGTGGGGGCTGCGCTTCCCGCATTCTGCGAAGGTGGAAATACCTCCGCGTGCGCGGAGAAGAGCCTTCTACACGTAGCCAGTGGCCGGTGACATCCGGAAATACCTCCGCGTGCGCGGAGAAGAGCCAGGGCGGGGCCTACGGCTTCCAGCACGCGGGGAAATACCTCCGCGTGCGCGGAGAAGAGGACAGTGGACAACTCGCCGAGCTCGACGCTGAGGAAATACCTCCGCGTGCGCGGAGAAGAGCCTTCCTGAACAGCAACTTTAGTTCGTCTCGGTGCGGTTTTGCGTATGTTCTCGCGAAAACGTGCACGCAAGTAAAAGTCCGTCCATGTCAATGATTGTACGGCGTCGCGGTCCCATAGTGTTGACTGCAAAGCCCTGTTCGCGGGTCCGGTCCTCGTTGATCATGGTTAGGCTGCCGTCGGCGATGGCATTGGAAAGCCGTCGCCACAGGTTATCGCGGACGCGACGGGAAACGTTTCCTACATAAACACCGGCATCTACTTCCGAAAGGAAACGCGAAAGGTAGCCATGCATGTGGTCCGGGAGGCTGGTGGTTGTGATTACAAGAAACATTCAGCGCCGTCCATATTGTGTATGTCCGGCGACTTCATCGCCGCGCCCAGAGACGAGTCGATCGTCATCACGTGAAGGTAAGTGGGGCGTGAGTACCTCTGTGAGAACTTCCAGCATGTCGACGAGTAAGTTCTTCCGATGGATCTCCCGGCGTAGTTGCTTCCTTAGCGCTGGTAATGGATCTTTCTCATTGGCACAGGCGAAAGCCAGTGGGATTGAGATTGTGGGCTTGTACAGATCAGCCAGATCAAAGAGCAATGAACGAGCGTTGCCTCGATGAATGATGCCCAAGGCAGGATTGACACCTATTGCCGCGCACGCAGAAGCAGCACATCCATAGAGCATGGAGTTCGCTAGGTTGAGTCCCTGATTAACTGGGTCGTCGTCAGCAGTATTGCGCCGAAAATTCTTGATTCCGTGTTTCTTCGCCTGGGTTTGATAAGTCTGTTTCATCACGCGGCCTTCAAGCCCGCGCATGATGGAAATGCTCGGGGCATCAGCAATTTCTTCGATGCCTAGTTGCCGTTGGTAGAGCTTGATTGCAGCCTTTCGCTGGTGTGCTTCATTAGAGACGAGAGCTGCCTGGGCAATTGCCCAACGCGCCGAGGAAGTTAGTGGGGTTGCGTGAGTATAAGCTGGTACTCCACCACCGCCAGTGAACATGATGGTCGTTCCTGAACGAGTACATGAGGTAGCAGCAGCTGCAGAAATGGAGGTTCCAGGTCCGAGCATAAGAACTGCGAGTCCGCCTACAGGGAGTTGGATGCGTTGCTCTAATTCTGAATTGTCAACAACCGAGTAGGCCACGACACCAGTACGGTCCTGGCGGATAGCTGCGCGTTCCACATAAGCAAAGCTGACACGGTCTTCCAAGCGGACTTGGTGGTCTGCTGGAATGGTGGAAAACGTAATGGCGTCTTCGGAGTAAGCCATTAGGAGTTTGCCTTTCCGTAGATGAGCCCAAGGGCTGGATCGTAGTTGTCGGAGAGATCAACGATTCTGAAATACTGCAGTAGGGAAGTCTCCCACGGGTTCGAGAGAAAACGCGGATCTTCGGAAGGAAAAGAGCCTTGACGTAGGTTGATACTTGAGCGGAGAATACGTTTCAGATCCTCCTGAGTGGGCTTTGTGAGTTCTAGATCGATACTGGTTATGGCACCCGGGATTGTGCCAGTGTCATCGAGAACGAGAGCACGTACAGTTTCGCTTTCTACGTAACGTGTACGGAGATCCTCTAGTGCGGTAGTTGCTTCTGTGAGCTTGGTTAGCTCGCTTAGGCGAACGTTTTCTTTTAGAACGGCTTCCAGGTTGCTTTGAATATTCGACGCTGCCATGTGCTTCCTGGAATCCTGGGCAAAGGCCTCAATGTCTTGGTCATCGTTGATATTTGTGAGAGTAATTGACGTTGTGTTGACAAAGTCTTGACACTCGACTGGGAATTCAATTCTTCCGTTATGAGAATTCAGCCAGCGTTGCGTACGGCTCAGTAGAGCCTCCATGTAGGGCAGATTCTCACGGTGCTCGTAATTCTGGTGGGCAACAATATGCAGATGCATGTGGTCACGCCCAGGAAGTCGGTGCTTGCGTTGTGGGTCTCTTCGACGCCAGACACGACCGGCCCGTTGGATGAGGGAAGCTGACGGGCATAGGTCGGTGCTGAGTAGATCAAGGTCAATATCCAATGATGCTTCAATGGCTTGTGTACCTACAATACATATCCCTTCACCGTTTCCATGTGGACCAATCGTGCGAAGTAGCGTATCGGCAGCAGCTTGGCGATGTCCCGCAGTCATCGCAGCGTGTAGAAGCAGGACGTCTTCGCCTTCCTCATCAAGTCTGCGGGATATCTCTTGTGCCCAGTCAACTCGGTTGCATATGACCCCGATGCGAGCAATCGGATACTCCGCACGCATGCGTCGAACCCAGTTGATATGTGCGTCTATCTGAGACGGGTTTGCGATGGTGATGTCGTAAGTGAGCGTGTATCGCGTTGAATCCAACGGAGTGGCTGCATAGGAACTGGAGCTGTGGCTGAGGATCGAGGGAAAATCAATGTTTGTTTCCAGCGGGTACCCGGTGTAGGCACATGCGAGTGAATTGCACTGTTCTTGCGACAACGTGGCGCTGAGAAGGGTAACGCGTGCTCGCACGGTACCTAGCCATTGCATCAATGGTTTGAGCAATTGTGCTTGATAAGGATCTAGCGTATGGACCTCATCGATAATTACATGCGCGTTTGCTAGCGCCAACAGAATGACATGGGTCCATTTCATCGGAAGTGCTGCTTTAAGCGCTTGGTCCACGGTGCCTACCGTGATAGAGGCCAGCATGCGTTCCATTCCTGAACGCACGAACTCAGCTGGTACGAGTCCGCCGACGTCTTCCAGTGGATTACTGTCGCGGAAGGTGGTGACGGGGCGGGAGTAGAAATCCTCAATGGTGGCCATTCCATGTGCGAGCGCCGCAGTGTTTTGAGTCGAACTAAAGATTCTTTGTACACGCTTCATCAATGCATTCGAGGTCGCCATCGTGGGTAGTAGGAACAACATGCGTTCTTTACGTTGCGCATGGCGCAGGATAGCGGCTTCAGTCTTACCGGAACCTGTAGCTGACATGATCGTGAATAGACCATCAGGATCGGTCATGGCTTCTCGCTGTGCAGGGCGTGGTTCGTAGCCTTGAAGAATTGCTTCTAGCGCGTCTTCAGCGCTGGGCCAATCGGAATAGAGACCAAGTTGTTCTCGAATACGAGCTAGAGCAGGTTCAGCTTGTGTGAGTATCCACTCCTTCGGCTGTGTCAAGTCTAATTCGGTTGTTTGGCACCGTGCTTGAGACTGTTTGACCCATTCGTGGGCTGATACTAGGCGGTCGGCAACAACGGTTAGTCCGCTAATCAGAATCATGGCCGACGTTGGAACTTCATCGGGGAACACTGCTACTCCGCAGGCTTCGCGAAGCGCGTGGTCTAAAACTTTTTGGGCAGTATTCCACCCGTTGTCGGCTAGAGCCGTGTTCCACAGCGCTTTTTTGTACCTGTGCGATCGCCGCCAAAGTCTGGAGTATCAAACCTTCCATGATGGCCCATAGCTGGGATACAGCGCCAGGCTTGAGATGCTGAAGCATCCACCGTGAGGTTGCCAAGGAGGTAGGAAGCTGAAGCCTGCTCATGGCGTCTAAATGCGGCGACGTCGTGAAGTCCTCGCAAAGCACGTGGTGGGAGCTTAAAACCCAACTCTTCGTTTTCCACAATCCGGTTTCTTACAGAAGCCCAGATTTCGCGTTCTTCAGGACGCTGCCTCGCATGAGTAAGTAGTTGGCCTTGAAAGAAGGGGTTCGCTTTGCCGATGTCGTGCGTGCCAACCAGCCACATTACGATCTCACGTGTCTGTGGCCCCAGCTCTTCGCGAAGGTAGCCCTGCAAGCCTGGCCTCAACCAGTGATCGAAGAGTTGTCCTGCCATAGAAGCGGCATCACACATATGGGCAAGCAAAGGGTAGCTTTCTTCGAGGCTATGTTGTTTGGCCCACACGGAAGAAAACGTTGAATGGGTGGCAGGCATGGGGTTCCTAACCTAGAGCGCGGATAGATAGTAGACCACAGCCGTAAGCCTTTTCTCGGCCGAGGCCAGTAGTCAAAATGGATACGAGTGCTGTGGTGTCGCGTACTACGGCGATGCCATCTACAGCATCTATTTGTAGCGTCATACGCCCCTTTTCAGTCTTAGGATCTTTGAGTACAGCGCGCCGGTGGTTGGTAACCTCCACAACATCTAAGGAGGGAGATAACTTCTGTGCCAGCCAGGGACTAAATGTGGTTCGCTCCGTATCCTCATGATCCAACGGGATGGGCTTAACTTTGTACGAACGCTTACCGGAAGCATTAGTGAATGTCTCACGACGAATAGCGTTGAGACTAATGCGAAAACTTACTGAAGTTCCAGTAGGCGGAGCCTGAAGCGCAACTTGCTTAGTCACAATGTCTGGATAGTTCGAGACAGTGGGCTCTGTAGCAGACTGGATAAGAAAATACGGAGCCTGTCCTGCTGGGGTCTCTAAACGGAAAAGAATTTCTGCAGCGGAACGTGGATTGGCGTCGTCGAATGCAGGGAAAAGGCCCATGACTGCGCGATGACGAAATGTTGGGCTATTTAGACTTGCGGGACTCACACGGCGAGCACTATCCGCAGCCACACTTAAGAGAGTGTGTGCAGGTGCTTTGGTTAGATACCGAGTGGTGATCATATTCTTCATCTTTCGTCGTGAATACGTTAGATTTGTTCAGAGTGGCTCTCCGCTGATGCGGAGGTAGTTCATATTTCATTGAATTGGAACCACCTTCTCCGCGATACGTGGAGGCAAGCGAAGCGGTAGGTCAACAAGGCCTACCGCTTTTGGCTACCGTTGAATGGTGGAGTGGCGGTGCAGGCTGAGTTCCTTGATGCCTTTGAGCCAGTCCGTTCGGGTCGCAACAGCGGGAACACTCATGCTCTCTGGGGACACTCCGGAACCGAGCGATGGTTCAAAGATTCGCACAGTCGCTTTACTTGATGCGTTAGGAGCAAGGGCGGGGATGAGCGACAGCATCTCTGCTGGCCCAGTTCCCAGATAGAACGGGAACGTTGCTGGAAAAGCTTTTCGGCCTAGATAAATAGAGAAAACAGGGCTGGCAAAAGCCTGATCTATCTCCTCCGTGTGGCCCTCCAGAGTGGCACGTACAATGAATTCAGATTCGGCTAGGTACGTGCGTCGGCTGATAGAAGTCGCACCCACGGCAGGGGTGAACTTAAGCTGTTTCACAGAGGTAGCCTTCATTTGCTGCATGATCGCAAGGCGACGTCGGAAAGTAAATTCATCTTCCCTGTCACCGATGGTGTGAAAATCATCAACATATTTTGGAGTTTTATCCTCCCGCAAGGTGAAATGCACGTCATCGATCCACGTTGGCCACTGCCCTCTTTTCGCACCTAGACCCGCAGCCAGTAACCCACGTAGTGCGCTGAGCGTAGGGCGAGGCTCAGTACGGACAAAGTTTCCCGATACAGCCAGACCCGCCCACGACTGGAGGGGTCCCGCAAGACGGATATAGGTGGAACTAGGCATCGAGAATCCACTCCACAACCTGGATAATGAAGTCATCGAGAGAGACGGGCGAGAGGTGTCCTAGTTTGCCGTCAAGATCCTTGTGCGTGCCGGACAGTACTTCAACAGGGCCAAAGTTGGCAGGGTCAAAGAAACGAGCTTGTTGGTACTGTTCTGCCAAAGCTTCAATTGAAGGAACGAGAAAACCACCATCGCCCTGTGGAGTAACTGGCTGTTCAAAGTCATATGCGACGCGGGCACGCTGTTCTTCTGCGAAGACAACAGCTGGGAGCGTGTAAGGTGCGGTACTGTTTTCTTTACCTCGTGGCTGGCCGTAGACGATAGCACGGAGTAGTTCGCTGAGGTTTTGCGCAGCGTCTTCAGAGTCAAACCCGGTCCAGCTTTCTTTTAGCTGCACTTTGTCAATCGTTACGGTCCGATAGAAGATGCCGCTGGTGTATTGGCTAACTCCTAGGAACGTCGCTCCGGAGTCATTGTTACGCTCACGGATGTCATCGACCGTGGAGAAATAATCGGTGTCGATGGTAGCGGCATGGGTAGTAATTGCCGGAGAAACACTGATTGCGGCTTCGGTGTTGCTGGTTGGGGCGTTGGCGAACATACGGCCAAATGCGGCGATTGCCAGGGATCCCGTCTTAGTGCCGTTAATGAAGCCTGAGTCCTCAGACTCTTGGTTACCAGCGATCTTTGTTGCTGCTGTGAGGAGTTCCTCACCAGACAACCATGTCGAACGGTCAGATTCTCCCTCAGAAGCCGTTGCTTTGGTCAACGTGCCAATAATCTTCTTGGCTTCCTTTAGTGCAGCTTTCTGATCCAGTTCTGGGTTTAGCTCTACAGCTTTTGTGACAATCTCATCTGCCAACTTGCCAGATCGGATGGAAATGTTGCCGGAAGCATCTTCGTAGCGCAGGCGGACGCCGCGCTTGATGGACTGCGAGGAGTGCAGGGCACGGAGAACTCCACCATGCATCGTGCGCTTTGGAACGCCGGTGTCATCGCGATTGAGGTTGGAGAATGGAATGCTGGACAGGATATTGATAGTGAGGTGACGCGACATGGGAAAAATCCTTTCGAAGGTTGTGGTTTAGGAAGAAGCGGAGGTGGAAAAACCGGAGTAGTAGTTCTGGAGCACGCTGCGGCGAACGCGTTGAGAGCTTTCTGTGAAGCCATTGCCCCATCGGAAGAAAATCCGGAAAAGGTCATACACAGGTAGCGGAGGTGTGTCCTTCGTGTTCCCTGCTAGTGCGGCGATACGACGAATAGTAGTGATAGCTTCATCCACGTTTTGCGTATGTAATGAGACGAGCCTGCTGGCTACAGCATCCGGATGGCGAGGATCTAGCGTTTCTTGTTCTGGAGCCAATTTGCGAGAGATGAGGTTGCACCATTGTCCGAGTGATCGGAAACCCGTTTCTTGGGAATCAATGTGCGGTACCGCATCGAATTCCGCAACCAGAGCTGCGAGGCGAAGCGCTACTGTGCGGGTGGTGGGGCTGGCATCGGCAGGCAAAAGAGGAAAAATGAATGGATAGGCGTAGTGCTCCGTAGACTGCGAATTACCGCGGCGAAGGAAAGCACGGGTGCGGCGCCATTCACTGCCGGAATGGGAAGTGGGTTTGTCGTGGTAATTACGCACAGATTGAGTCAGCCAGGTCAAAAGTGGCTGCCATTCTGGCGTAGATTGTGTGTGATTCATCCTTTTCCTTAGAAATTAGGTGGTGGGGTCGTCGGGGTCTTCGGCAACAAAATCCTTGATGTGCCGTTTTACCCAGTACTCGACCCCGGCTCGAACGTGGGCAATCCGTGCGGGCTCTTGACCAAAATGTGGTTGTGTGACTGAATCAAAAGCGGCCATGGAAGCGGTGTGTAGCCCGGTACGCAGCTCCGGGGAAGCGATGAACTCGCTCTTGGCTGAACGGCACTCTTTGAGCAGCAAAGAGAAATTGTGGGACATATTGCGCCAAAAGGCTTCGCTTACATCTCCGCGGCTGGATTCCAAAAAATCCAAAACTAGCGGTACTTTGCCGCCTGCACGCTCGTTAGCGTTTTCTCGGCGGAATGGGCGGATTACGGTGCTATGAAGCTTGTCGATGCAGTTTGCACCAAGCCTGATATCAGCTTGCACACCAGGATTGGTGTCGTGGGCCCACTCCTCATCACGAGGGAAGAATATGTCGGAAGCGCGAATATTGGGGCTAGAAGCGGTACCCTCCATGCGGTGCCGGATGAACACTAGGCGTGCTTCAGCTGTTGGAGGAAGTATGTGGGATGAGCTGGCCTTTTCAAACTCCGCGGTTTTATTTTGTGCAGCCCAGTTGATGGCCAAAGCAGTAGCATCTTTACCCAGATCTAGACGCTGAAGTTTTAGCTCTTTGCCATTATTGATGTACAGGTAGAACGGGTCTTTTTGATTGCGCAGCGTCCACCAATCTTTTTGCTGATCTTTGCTGCCCATCTCGGTAAGGAACCATTCAGGCGGTACACCGCCGGTGCGGACACCAACAAGCTCTGATGCTTCCCAGGCTGTAGCAGGGGAATTAGAAGTCCACGTGGCCGACCATAGCGGGTGAACTATCCCGTCGTGGCGCGAGTACGCGCAGGTGCGGTCAGCCCATGCGGGAAGGCCTGTGCCCTTGACCCATGACTGTGGAATTGCCATGAGCAAGGTTTCTAGTAATGATTGCCCATGCCACAGCACTTCTGTTGCCGAATTCTCAGTACCAACAAAACGCATCGCCGGGGAACCAGAAACGCATTTG
>NZ_KV814071.1:68430-72717 GCF_001813815.1 Corynebacterium sp. HMSC076D02 | reverse complement strand
CGGATAGGTGATGATAAGTCACGAGCCACATCACTGCATCTTCTAGAGATAACCGTTCCTGGTTAGCGGTGAGAAGGTTGGCAAAGTCTTCCGACTCATTGGGTGGCATAGCCGGTGACAGTTTTTTGACTGGATGAGTCCCGGGGCCAACATAAGTTGCTTTGTCCTTGGGGTTGGACGTATTAACTGCCGGTCGTTGCATGAATGGGAATTGTGCGTCGTGCAAGTAAGCACCAGCGCTGAGCTCTTCGAGAGCCTTATCAACGGCCGCTTCAGATAGGCCGAGATTGAGTAATTCGGCAGGGGTTTTGGCTTCGTGCCGTAGTACTACTGCAGTAATGCCTGCCAAAAGTCGAACCTGAGGGCTGAAATGAAAACCGGGTTGCGAAGAAGTGATATCGAAATCGTGTTTGTGGGCCCTAAGGAGTGCATCACGCACGCTTAGCCGGCCTTGTGATGTCGGCAGAAATTCGACATTTGTCAGGCAATTGATGTTTGGACTCTCTGATGTCATCGAGACCTTCTTTCTTCAGTGCGAGCCTAAAATTCACTCTAGTGCGCAGATCATTTGGGCATAGGAAAATTTCTCAAAATTTTTCCAATTCAGTTAAATAGTTGACGTTTCTATCGAATTGGTGAAAGCGGCTAGCGCGGTGCGCGAGATGGAGTGTCTTTAGTGAATGTGCTGGAATAGGAGCCACACTGGTGACAATAGTCTTTGGCCTCGACACGTCTAGCTGATATTCGGAAGATTGTTCGAACTTTGAGGTGAGTGCCGACACTAGAATTGGCTGTCCGTCCTGCCTTCTGACTGCGTCCTTTTAGCGGTGAAAACGGCGAAAGCCCTCGTCATCCCCTAGAAAATGACGGTGTTTCCGTCTGTGGGGAGACGAGGGCTGGTGCTTGCCCGTGGCCTAGTGGCGGGGCGTCGGCTAGCGCATTAGGCGAACTGCTTGATGAGGTCCTGCAGAGCCTTGAAGTCGAACTTGACCAGGCCAAGGGCCTGAGCTGCAGCGGTGATGATGCCGAAGATGAGGGCCATCACGCCGGCGCCAGCCAGGCCAGCGCCTGCAGCAGAGGAGCCGTTGGAGGAACCGTCGTCAGATGGCTTGTTGTCGGTGTCTCCGGGGTTGTTGGTGTCGTCTTCGGCGGTGTTGAACCACCACTCGTCCAGGGCCAGCTTGGCCACGGTGGTGTTGTCGATGTACTCGCCGCGGACTGGGTCGGTGCCAGAAACCTTAGCCTGGATATCCTCGGAGCCAGCGCCCTTGAAGAAGAACGGTACTACCTGGTTGGTGTGGTTGGTGGAGTACCACTCGTGGGTCGGAGCGGTGCCCTTGGTGCCGGTCTGTGGCTTCCACGCGTCAGTCTCACCCGCGCCGGAGAGGAAGCCGGTCTCGTGGTCAGCGGTGACAATCAGCAGGGTTTCCTCCCAGGAGGAGTTCTTCTCAACCCAGGCGATGGCGGCGTCGACAGCCGCGTTGAAGTCCTGGACCTCTTCGATGTCGCGGCCGGTCTGGTTTGCGTGGCCGGACCAGTCAATAGCGCCGCCTTCAATCATGAGGGAGAAGCCGTCCTCGTCCTGGCCCAGGGCGTTGAGTGCGCCGTTGGTCATGGTCGGCAGGTCAACCACGTCGTTTTTCGGGTCGGTGCCTGGCTCCTTCGCTTCAGCATCGCCGGAGCGGTTCTGCTGCAGGGTGGTAGCAACTGGTGCCAGGCCGAAGTATTTCTTACCCTCTTCTACGTTGCCAGCAGCCAGGGACTCAAAGCCGGCGGTGTTATCGGTGAACTCCCAGCCCTTCGAGCCGTCGCGAAGCGCAGCGAGGTTCTCCTTGGAGATGTAGGAGTAGTCCTCGGAACCGGCAGCAACCTTCTGAGCGTCGTCGTTGTACTCAGGGTGGCCCGCGCCCATGATGACGGAGAGATCGGAGTTGATCATGGAATCGCCGATCTCCAGGTAGTTGTCGCGGTTCTTGTTGTGCGCCGCGAACGCGGCTGGGGTGGCGTGGTCAAACGGTACGGAGGTGACAACACCAGCGGACTTGCCCTCGCGGATGGCGCGCTCGGAGAGGTTTTCCATCTCGTGGCCGTAGGAAGAGACGCCCAGGGTGCCATTATCAACCTTGGAGCCGGTGGCCATTGCGGTGCCGGCCGCAGCAGAGTCGGTAGGGCCTTGCTTGATGTACTCGTGGTCAGACCATGCCTTGGCTGGGTCGTAGGAGCCGCCGTGCGGGAAGGTGGTCATGGACAGACGGTTAAAGTCCTCGAATACCTGGACAGACTCGCCCTCGAGCTCCTTGGCGGTGTCAGCACCGAATGCGCCTTCAACCAGGTACTTAGACTGGCCGGACTCGTAGAGATTGTTGGAGGCGATGTGGCCGTAGCCCATACCGTCACCAATCATGTAGATGACATTTTTCGGGCCAGAAGCAGCGGCGTGTGCCGGGGCGACAAGGCCAGTGGTCAGGGCGGTAGTGGCTACTGCGGCCACGCTAACGCGCAGGGCGCGAGAGAAGTTGCGCATGAGAGAGCTTTTTATGTTTAAGGTCTTAGGGACTTTAAAGAGAGATAGGAATAGAAAGAGGCAAGTTCCAAAAGTGAGAGTGGAATCAACCGCGCATAAATCTAGGCAGGCGGAGTAACAGCGGGACCACGCACGGGTTAATAAGAATCGAACTTTGAGGGGAACTCTTTTGAACGTCAATTACCCACTACGGCGTTCAGCCGTAGGCACGAGCACAGATTAGAATCCCTCTTATGACTGAAAATGCAGCTGCGACGTTGCCGCCATGCCCTGAATGTTCCTCCGAATACACCTACGAGATGCCGCCGCTCATCGTCTGCCCGGAGTGCGCGCACGAGTTCGAAGCCACCGCCGCTGGTGCGGACACCGACTCCGCTGAGCCCCAGGTAATCGTTGATTCTATGGGCAACGCGCTTGTCGACGGCGACACAGTCACCGTCACCAAGACCCTCAAGGTCAAGGGTGCGCAGCAGCCGTTGAAGTCCGGCACCAAGGTCCGTGGCATTCGCCTGAACTTTGATGCTGGAACGGGCCAGGAAGACCACAACATCGACTGCAAGATTGATGGCTTCGGCGCCATGACGTTGAAACCGGCGGTGGTCAAGAAGGTCTAGAGGGGTTTGCCCGAAAGTGATATCGTTACTGATATCAACGGGAAGGTGGGCAGTGCGATGGCCTCATTGGTAGTAAGAAACCTTGACGACGCGATAAAAGAAGCGCTCGTGGCTCGTGCGCGGGACAATGGCCGCTCAATGGAAGCGGAGGTGCGCGCCATTCTTATTGACGTTGTGCAACCGAAGAACATTGGGATTGCTCTTTATGAAGCAAGCAGAGATGCCGCGGTTGAATTGGAAACTCCACCACGTGATGATGAAGCGCGGGCGGTGCTTTTTAAATGATCGTACTGGACACAAATGTCGTATCTGAGGTGCTTAAACCGCTTCCGGATGACAAAGTGTTGAGTTGGATGAAAAGCATCGAGGCCCGTACATTTGTCACTGCCATGACTGTTTCGGAGCTTTATGCTGGCGTGGCTATCTTGCCAGAGGGAAGGAAGAAGGCCACGTTGCGCACGGTCTTAGATCGTGTCCTCGGTATGTACTCAATCCTTTCCTTTGATTTTCTGGCTGCGCAGGAATACGCCGAAGTAGTTTCCAGACGGAGGCAGTCCGGGCAGCCAATTTCTACTGTCGATGCGCAGATAGCAGCAGTATGCCGAGCCAATAGTGCTGTATGTGCCACCCGTAATGTCAAGGATTTTGAGAATACTGGAGTCCGTCTCATTAACCCATGGGATTAGTCAAAGTGGCGCAGGTTACCGGAATGATTACGGGCAAAGACAGCGCTGCGGACAGCGTCCGACGGCGCGCGGTCGGAGTGGAGGCCGCGCGATACATCGGAGCGGCCGAATAGATTGAAGTTTTATCCGCCCTGACGTGCTCCGGAGCTTGTTAGGGCGCTAGACTGTGGAGCCATGACTAACCCGAGTGATTCCACCGCGCACCGCTATACCCCGGAGCTTGCGGCCCAGATCGAGTCGACCTGGCAGCAGTACTGGAAAGACAATGGCACGTTTAACGCGCCGAACCCCGTCGGCGACCTAGCCACGGAGGGCGCGGGCGCCCTTCCGAAGGAAAAGCTCAACATCCAGGACATGTTCCCGTACCCATCCGGCGCAGGCCTGCATGTCGGCCACCCGCTGGGCTATATCGCTACCGATACCTATGCTCGCTACAACCGCATGCTGGGCAAGAACGTCCTGC
>NZ_KV814071.1:54565-68330 GCF_001813815.1 Corynebacterium sp. HMSC076D02 | reverse complement strand
CACCCTGGGTTATGACGCCTTTGGCTTGCCGGCCGAGCAGTACGCCATCCAGACCGGAACCCACCCGCGCACCACCACGATGGCCAACATCGAGAACATGCGCCGCCAGCTGGGCCTGCTGGGCTTGGGTCACGATCCGCGCCGCTCCGTGGCGTCGACGGACCCAGAGTTTTATAAGTGGACTCAGTGGATCTTCCTGCAGATTTACAACTCCTGGTTCGACGAGGAGCAGCAGAAGGCGCGCCCAATCGCTGAGCTGGTAAAGGAGCTCGAGGTAGGCAAGCGCAAGACCAAGGATGGCCGTTACTACTCCGATCTGACTGCAGCCGAACAGGCCGCAGCCCTGGACGAGTTCCGTTTGGTCTACCTGTCTAACTCCACCGTCAACTGGTGCCCTGGCCTGGGTACCGTGCTGGCAAACGAGGAGGTCACGGCAGAGGGTAAGTCCGAACGCGGCAACTTCCCGGTCTTCCGCAAGAACCTGTCTCAGTGGATGATGCGCATTACCGCTTACTCCGATCGTCTGCTGGACGATCTGGAGCTTCTGGATTGGCCGGAGAAGGTCAAGTCCATGCAGCGCAATTGGATTGGTCGCTCCCGCGGCGCCGAGGTGGACTTCACCGCTGAGGGCCACAAGATCACCGTCTTCACCACTCGCCCTGACACCCTGTTCGGCGCTGAGTACGTGGTGCTGGCTCCAGAGCACGAGCTTGTCGACGCCCTGCTCTCCCCCGTCCCGTATGACGACGACGTCGACAGCCGCTGGACCTTTGGCCACGATGATCCGAAGGAGGCCGTGGAGGCCTACCGTGAGTCCATCGCCGCAAAGTCTGACCTGGAGCGCCAAGAGAACAAGGAAAAGACCGGCGTCTTCCTGGGCTCCTATGCTGTTAACCCGGTCAACGGCAAGCAGGTTCCGATCTTTATTGCTGACTATGTTCTGACCGGCTACGGCACCGGCGCCATCATGGCGGTGCCGGCGCACGATACGCGTGACTATGAGTTCGCCACCGAATTTGGCCTGCCAATTACGGAGGTTGTCTCTGGTGG
Organism: Corynebacterium sp. HMSC076D02; assembly: GCF_001813815.1. Classification (NCBI taxonomy): domain Bacteria; kingdom Bacillati; phylum Actinomycetota; class Actinomycetes; order Mycobacteriales; family Corynebacteriaceae; genus Corynebacterium; species Corynebacterium sp. HMSC076D02. The sequence goes on along the minus strand of NZ_KV814071.1, from coordinate 67,280 downwards.
TGACATCAGCAAGGAAGCGTTTACTGAGTCCGGCAAGGCCGTTAACTCCGCTAACGAATCCATCGACCTGAACGGCAAGTCCAAGGAAGAGGCAATCGCGGCCATCATCCCGTGGCTGGAGGAGCAGGGCATCGGCCGCGAAAAGATCCAGTACAAGCTACGCGACTGGCTGTTTGCACGCCAGCGTTACTGGGGCGAGCCCTTCCCCATCGTCTATGACGCTGAAGGCCAGGCTCACCCGCTGCCAGAGTCCATGCTGCCGGTCGAACTGCCGGAGGTAGAAGACTACAAGCCGGTCTCCTTCGACCCAGACGATTCCGATTCCTCCCCGCAGCCGCCGTTGGCCAAGGCCCGTGAATGGGTTGAGGTGGAACTCGACCTCGGCCAGGGCACCCAGACGTATTATCGAGATACCAACGTCATGCCGCAGTGGGCAGGTTCTTCCTGGTACCAGCTGCGCTACATCGACCCGCAGAATTCGGAGGAATTCTGCAGCTTGGAGAACGAGCGTTACTGGACGGGACCTCGTCCTGCGGACTTCGGTCCCGAAGATCCAGGAGGAGTTGACCTCTACGTCGGCGGCGTCGAGCACGCGGTGTTGCACCTGCTCTACGCCCGTTTCTGGCACAAGGTCCTCTTCGACCTCGGCCACGTTTCCTCCAAGGAGCCGTACCGCCGCCTGTTCAACCAGGGCTACATCCAGGCCTATGCCTACACCGATTCCCGTGGCGTTTACGTCCCGGCTGCCGAGGTGGAGGAAAAGGACGGCAAGTTCTACTACAACGGTGAAGAGGTCAACCAGGAGTACGGCAAGATGGGCAAGTCCCTGAAGAATGCCGTGGCTCCGGATGACATCTGCCGCGACTACGGTGCCGATACCCTGCGCGTTTATGAGATGTCCATGGGTCCGCTGGATACCTCCCGCCCGTGGGCAACCAAGGACGTCGTCGGTTCCCAGCGCTTCCTGCAGCGTCTGTGGCGTCTGGCTGTAGACGAGACGACCGGAGAGCTTGCTACTAGCGACGCCGAGCTCACCGAGGATGATCTCAAGGCCCTGCACCGCTCCATCGCCGGTGTGCGTGATGATTACGAGAACCTGCGTCTGAACACCGTGGTGGCTAAGCTCATCGAGTACGTCAACTACCTGACGCGCACCTACGGCAACTCTGCCGAAGGCGCTCCGCGTGCTGCGGTTGAGCCGATTGCGCAGTTGGTCTCCCCGATTGCTCCGCACATCGCGGAGGAGCTGTGGAAGCGCTTCGGCCACACCGAGACCATCACCTACTCCTCCTTCCCCACCTTCGAGGAGAAGTACCTGGTAGATGACGAGATTGAGATTCCAGTCCAGATCAACGGCAAGGTCAAGGCTCGCGTCAACGTGCCTGCCGATGCCGACGAGGACACCGTGGTTTCCGCCGCGCTTGGCGACGCCCGCATCGTCGAGCTGACCGAGGGCAAGAACGTGGTCAAGAAGATCTACGTCCCTGGCCGCATGGTCAACCTGGTGGTTAAGTAAGCGCTAAATCATCACAAACAGAGGGCCTGCGCCACATCAAGGGGCAGGCCCTCTCCCCTATTTGTGCTGCTTGTCGAGGCCACGAGCTGCACGCTCACAGGTGGTCCTTTCCAGTTTCGGGGCCATGCCGCAGGGCATGTTCGCGCCATTGGGTGATATCCCAGCCGATGAAAGGTTTCAAAGGCATAACGAAATACTACGTGCGCTAGTAGACACGGGGGTTTCGCGGTAAATCATAAAGCATGAATCCAAACCAAGAGCTGCTCAGGGACGCTTTGCGCCGGCTCGACATTGCCGAGCAAGCACTTAGCGACGCCCGCGCCAGCCTCCGCGATTTCGAACGTCAGACGGCCGGCGTGCCCGAGGTGCAGCCAATTTCCACCCCACCCCAGCAGGCCCCTGCGCCACCTCCAGTGCAGCAGCAAGCGCAACCGGCGGCGCAGCCCCAGCCGCACGCGGCACCGCCTCCCTACCCGCGGCAGGCCCCGCGGCCGCGTACCCCGCGGGACCGCGAGAAGACGCTCATCAGTGCGGTTGCTATTGGTGGCACCGTCATCACCCTGGCGGGCGTGGCCTTCCTTGTGGGACTTGCCATTCAGGCGGGCCTGCTGGGGCCGGTGGGCCGCGTCGTTCTGGCCTATATCGTTGCTGCTGCGCTGCTCGGCGCGGGCTGGTGGTTCCGCAACAAAGCCGCCCCGGCGGGTGTTACTGCCTTGGTGGCCACTTCCCTATTTGCGGCGCTGGCCACGACGTTCCTGGTGGTCACGTGGCTCGGGTGGTGGCCGGTGTGGCTGGGCGCGGTGCTCATGGCGCTCATTTACGGCGGATTCGTGGGTTATGCCCACCGTTTCCGTCAGGGCTCATTCACACAAGAGTGGATGGCCGCAGGCGCAGGCATCGCCGCACTCTCCTACCCCAGCGCAGTGGCACCCGCGCACGTCGGCGGTGCCATGCTCGTTGTCGTGATCCCGTTGGTTACCGCCGCCTACAGCGTCTTGTGCCGCAGTGAGCGCATGGCCGAGGTGCTGCGCGCTATTGCCGGCGTCGGGCTTGCCGTGGTCGTGGTGGAAGTCGCCGTCCGCAGCACCCCCTTCAGTCTGCCCTCGTTGTGGATCGCCATCGCGTGCAGCCTCCTCGCCATCGCGGCTGTGGCTATAGTGGTCTACTTCCCCACCGCCAAGGCGGAATTTGGCTTCGCGTTCTTGGGGCTGCTCGCCCCGGGATTCCTGCTGGTCACTGCCCTCCTTCGCGCGGACACCATCCTCGCCGAGTGGATGGCCGTTGCTGCCCTGGCTGTCATCGTGGGTATCGCCTGGCTTGGCAACTCCGTCATCAGGGATTGCGCACTTGGTGCTATCCCTGTGGTCTATGCCCTGGTCATGCTGGACACCATGGCGGGCTGGACTGGCACAGCCCCCACAGGGACCATGGCTGTAGTCCTGACGTTTGTCCTAAGCGGGCTCTTCTTCGCAGCATTTGTACTGCTCTTCCACGCGATGGGCAATGCTTTCGTCCTGACCGCCTGGTTCCTGGGTTCGCTCATAGTCCTCTCCCCGCTTCTTGGCGGTGTGCTCTTTGATCCGCCTACCCTCGCTGGCATGGAGCCACTTGCCGAGGGCATCGTCCTCACCGTGGCCCTCATCGCGGGCTACCTGTTGCGCCAGCGTATCCCCCACTACGCGCGCCGCGGAGTCGCAGCCGCACTGCTGCTCTTTGTACTCCTGCTCAGTCTTCTTGCCACGGTAGGCACAATTGCCTCGGCAGCCGCCATCGTGGCGGGAGCCGCGGGCCTCAAGACTGCCTACCTGGCTTCGCACGCTCTGGTTTCTGTGGCGTGGATGGTCCTTGCTGCCCGCCTGCTTCTTGCCGCGGACGAGCGTTTTACCGCCATCGGCGTGCTGCTTGCCATTGTGGCGGTGGCCAAGCTGACCTTCTTCGATCTCGCGGCCACAAGCGGTATCTTCCGCGCGCTCGCATTCCTGCTCAGCGGCATTATCTTGCTGACCATCGCGGTGCGTCGGCGCGGCGTCGACAAGCCGCGCCGCGAACAGGTCTAGGCCTCGTCCCAGAAAGGAGTAGCGCAGACCGCCACGGCGTCGATTGCCGCGTGTGCGGGCGGTTCTTCCTCGAAGACCACCGCAAACCCGGCCACTTGGCCCACCCAGAATTCATTTTCGGTGAGCTCGTGAATATGCTCCTGGACGCCCCGCACCGCGCCAGTCACCCGCACCCGAGGGGTCAGCATGCTGGGCTTGTAATTGCTGTAGAAGCGTTCCGTGTCGGGGGCCTCGAAGTCCTCGATAGCGTGGTGACCTGCGGATTCCACGTGCGTGGCCAAGAGTGCGGGGTACAGCGTGTCCTGCAAAGCCTCGCCACCGGCAGGATTGCCGGCGGGGAGGGAAAAGGGGGCGTCGACAAGCGCGGCGAAGCGCTTACCTGCAGTTTCTACCACCGCGATGAAAGGCGTGGCCCTGTAGATGGTGCCCTGCTGGGCCGGGCCGCGGAAGGTGACCACGGCGGTCTGCTCATCCTCGTAGGTCATCGCAGTGATGCAGATGCCTGAAGGATCGCGGTGATAGAGGACCTCGTCAAACGCGGGGTCCTCATGGGAGCGCGCGACCTCGTGGAGCTCGTCGACGGTTTCCAAAAAGATGTCCATGATGGGCCATCTTAGCTGCGCGCGAGAGCCTCGCCTACGCGCTTGCCAGAATGGATGCAGCCGCCCAGGAACGTGCCCTCGAGCGCGTTCTTGCCATGCATGCCACCACCGCCGAAGCCGGACGCCTCGCCGCAGGCATACAGGCCGGTCAGGACGGATCCGTCGGGATTGAGGCAGGCGCCATCGAGGTTGGTTTCGATGCCGCCCAGCGTTTTGCGGGTGAGCACCTTGAGGCGCACTGCGATGAGTGGGCCCTTGTCGAGCAAGCGATGCGGGGCTGCGCAGCGAATCAACTTGTCGCCCAAGAAACCGCGAGCGATGCGAATGTAGTTGACCTGAGCGTCCTTGGAGAACGGGTTGTCGAGCTGCGCGTCGCGATCCTCAATGATCTTGCGCAGTTGGTCCACATCAATCTTGGGTGAACCCTCTGGACTGATGGAATTCATGCCTTTGACCAGGTCTTCTAGGTTATCTTCGACAACCCAGTCGATGCCGTTGTCCATGAAAGCCTTGATGGCCACATGGGTGCCTGGGCCGAGCTTGCCGGCCAGCTTCTTGAACTCCTTGTCTGTGAGATCGGGGTTCTGCTCGGAGCCGGAGAAGATGAACTCTTTGTCCGCAATCTCCTGGTTGAGCACGAACCAGGAGTAGCCATGTCCGGTGTTGGTGATGTGCGACAGTGCGGCGAGGTTATCCGAACCAGGGAAGAGGTTGGTGGGCAGGCGATTGCCTTCCGCGTCGAGCCACAGGCTGGATGGGCCTGGGATGATGCGGATGCCGTGCTCTGGCCAGATGGAATCCCAGTTGCTCATGCCCTCGGGGTAGGCCCACATGCGGTCCTGGTTGACGAGGTTGGCGCCGGCCTTGCTGGCGATGTCGATTCCGCGGCCGTCGACATGCGCGGGAACACCTCTGACCAGCTCCTCTGGGCATTTACCCCAGCGCTCAGTGGGCCACATGGTGCGCACTTTCTCAAGGTTTCCGCCGATGCCGCCGGTGGCAATCACCACGGCCTGGCCACGGAGCTCAAATTGCTTGACGACGTCCCTTCCGCTCGCCTCACCACGTACCTGGTCGGTGGGCGCCAGGACTGAGCCCTTCACGCCGACGACGCGCCGTGCGCTCCCGTTCCCCTCGGTGATGAGCTCGTCCACGCGGTGGCGGAAGTGGAATTCCACCTTGCCTTCCTTCTCGGCCTTCTCAAGAGGTTCACGGAAGACACGGACTACCTCAGGACCGGTGCCCCAGGTGAGATGGAAGCGGGGGACTGAATTGCCGTGCCCGGAGGCGTCGCCCGAGCCGCGCTCTGCCCAGCCAATGGTGGGCAGCACGTTAAGTCCCAGCTTCTTGAGGTAAGAACGCTTTTCATTTGCGGCGAAGCGAACGTACTCGCGGCCCCACTTACGAGGCCAGTAGTCGTGGGAGTCTTCGGTGGTGACTTCGTCGTAGTCGGCGGAGTTGGCCCAGTCGCGCCAGGCCAGCTCCTCGGAGTCTTTCACGCGCATGAGCTTTTGTTCAGGGGAGCCGACGTAAAACAGGCCGCCAAGTGACCAAAGGCCTGTCCACCTAGGTTATTGCGGTTTTCCTGCTCGAGGAAGATGACGTGCTTGCCGCCTTTGATGGCCTCGTAACCTGCGACCATTCCTGCCAGCCCAGTGCCGACGATAATGACTGAGTTCTCTTTCATACACAAAAGCATACGGCAGGAATGTGACCTGTGACGCAGTCTGCTAAATCGTGGCGGCAATGACGCCTATTCGTATTACTGCTGCGCGTAGATGGTGTCGACCTTCTCCACCAGGGTCAGGACGTCGTAGGACGCAACCAGCTCGTCGTGCTGGTTGTAGAGGGCAGCATCCCAACAGACCTCGCCATAATCGTCGGTCACGCGCGGGGTGATGCGCTTGGCGGTGAGCTCGATGCGGATGGAATCGTCGTAGGTGACGGGGTTGATAAAACGCAGGTTCTCCAAGCCGTAGTTCGCCAGAACGGGACCTGGCGCCGGCTCCACGAAAAGGCCTGCGGCCCAGGAAACCAGGAGGTAGCCGTGGGCTACGCGGCGCGGGAAGAACGGGTTCGCGGTGGCGGCCTCTTCGTCGGTGTGGGCGTAGAAAGTATCGCCGGTTTCATTGGCGAAGGCCGTGATGTCTTCCAAGGTGACCTTGCGCAGATCGGAAGCGAATTGATCGCCGACCTTGAGCGTTGCCAGATCCTTGCGGAAAGGATGTGTGCCGGTGCCTGCCTCCACATCGGCGCGGGTCACGCGGTTAACGGCCGCGCCACGGTGCCACTGGCCGGTAATGGCGGTGAGGTGATCAGGCGTGCCCTGGATTGCGGTGCGCTGCATGAAGTGCTTGATGCCGCGCACGCCGCCGAGCTCCTCGCCGCCGCCCGCGCGGCCGGGGCCGCCGTGGACTAGGTGCGGCAGGGGAGAGCCGTGGCCGGTAGACGTCTTCGCATCATCGCGGTCGAGGAAGTGCAGGCGGCCGTGGTGGGCAGCAATGCCGAGTGCGTACTCGCGTGCCAGCTGCGGGTCATGCGTAATAACGGAGGCAACCAGCGAACCAGAGCCCAGGGCGGCGAGCTCAACGGCCTCGGCGGGGGAGTCGTAGCCCAGGAAGGAGACGACGGGGCCGAAGGCTTCGGTGTCGTGGACCGCTGGGGTGCGGTTATTGGCAAAGCGCAGGATAGTGGGGTTGAAGAACGCGCCCTCGGCCTCCTCGCCGCCGTAGACTACCTCGCCGCCGCCGGCCTTGAGCTTCTCGACGGCCTTCGCGACGTCCTGCTTCTGATCTGCGGAGACCAGCGGGCCCATGGTGGCGGAGGCGTCGCGCGGATCGCCCACGACGACCTTGTCGCGCAGGCGTGCGCTGAGGGCTTCAATGGTGGCGTCGACAAGCGCATGCGGGACGATGGCGCGGCGGATGGCAGTACACTTCTGACCCGCCTTCGAGGTCATCTCGCCGAAGACTGCCTTGACGAAGGCCTCGAACTCCGGGGAGTCCGCGGTGACATCGGTACCCAGAATGGCAGCGTTGAGGGAGTCAGCCTCCGCGCTGAACTGGATACCGCCCTCGATGACGTTGCGGTGTGCGCGCAGAGTATTCGCAGTATCGGCAGAGCCAGTAAAGGCCACGTGGTCGCGGTAGTCCAGGTGATCCAACAGGTCACGGGCGGAGCCGGAGATGAGCTGCAGGCTGCCTTCCGGCAGGATCCCGGAATCAATCATGAGGCGCACGCAGGCTGCGGAGATGTAGCCGGTCGGCGTGGCGGGCTTAACAATCGAGGGCACGCCCGCGATGAAGGCTGGGGCGAACTTCTCCAGCATGCCCCAGACGGGGAAGTTGAAGGCGTTGATCTGCACCGCAACGCCAGGGATGGAGGTGTAGATGTGGCGGCCAATGAAGGAGCCGTCCTTGGAGAAGACCTCTGCCTCGCCGTCCGGCATGACGGTGGAGTTAGGCATCTCGCGGCGGCCCTTCGAGGAGAAGGTGAACATGGTGGAAATACCGCCGTCGATATCGACGAAATTATCGCGCTTGTTGGCGCCGGCCTGGTTGGCCAGTTCGTAGAGTTCCTCGCGGTGATCTTGGAGGTAGATCGCGAGTTCTTTGAGCTTGAGGGCGCGCTCGTGGAAGGTGAGCTTTTGTAGTCCCTCGCGCCCGATGCTACGGGCGTAGTCGATGGCGCCGGCGATGTCGAGGCCTTCGGCGCTTACTAGGGCGACAACGTCCCCAGTTGAGGCATCGTGCACGTCAGCAACGCGCGAGGGATTGTCCGGGGTGAGCCACTGGCCGGAGAGGTAGCTGGGGACGAGGGCTTCAGTCATAGCGAAAAGATTGGCCTTTCCATTAGTTTCCGAACGGTTGGTCAGTAAATACAGGCTAGTATAGTCTGCGTCACATTTCTAGGGTTAAGTAAGGAGTGCAGCATGGCCGCAGAGGTTTGGAAGATTCAGTTGGGTGAGCTGGACAAGAAGATGGGTGTCGAAATCCTGGAAGAGTCGGCTAAACGGGTGGTAGCAACCATGCCGGTGGAGGGCAATACCCAATCCTTCGGTCTGCTCCACGGCGGTGCCATGGCCTGCATCGCCGAGGCCGTCGGCAGCTGGGCGGCGGTGATTCATGCTTCGACGCTGGGCAAGGTCGCCGTGGGCGTGGACATCAATGCGACACACCACGCTTCCGGGCGCTCGGGTCTGGTTACGGCGACGGCCACCGCCATCAAACTGGGCAAGACGCTGTGCTCCCACGAGATCGTCATTACAGATGAGGAGGGGAGGAGGCTGTGCACGGCACGCATCACGAACGCGCTCGTTGACCCTAAGTAGGCGGGGGTAAAGGCGGGTGTAAATAAAGCGTAAAAATCGGGGTAGAGAGGCGTAAAGAAGCCGCAAATAACCGGTAGGTCCCAGGGGGAACGGGCCTAACGTCAGTGCTCGGCAGGTGCACTATGCACCGGCGCTTGGTGCTTTGGGGCACCGGGCACACCTAGTATCGCTTTCACCCAAGGGGGTCTCTCCCACATGTTGGACATTCTGGTCATTGTGATCGTGGTCCTTGCGTTCAGCGGTCCTTCCTCCATCAACGAGTTTATGGACGGAGACGCGTAGAACATGAACACCATCACAGCAGTCATCGGGCTCATCATTGTTGTCGCGCTCGTGGCTTATCTCATCATTTCCCTTATTGACCCGGAGCGTTTCGCATGATCGCTAGCATTGCGGCGGTGGCGCCGCAGTATCTTGCCCTCCTTGCACTTCTAGCGGCGGCCTACGTGCCGCTGGGCAATTGGATGGCCCGCACATATACCTCTGAAAAAGACTGGGCTGTCGAGCGCCTTGTGTACAGAATTTTGCGTATTGACCCTAACCGGGGCCATAACGCCAAGAACTACACTCGTGCGCTGCTGGGCTTCAGCTTGGCCTCCGTCCTCGTCCTTTACGCAGTGCAGCGGCTCCAAGCAGTGTTGCCAAGCTTTGGCAACGCCCGCGAAGACGCAGTGGAGCCGTGGATGGCCTTCAACACCGCGGCTTCTTTCACCTCCAACACCAACTGGCAGTCCTACTCGGGTGAAGATACCCTGACCAACGCCTCCCAGATGTTGGGCCTGACCGTGCAAAACTTCGCCTCAGCCGCAGTGGGCATGTGTGTTGCTGTTGCCTTGATCCGCGGCATCGGCCACTTGGGTTATGACCGCGATACGTTGGCAACCGAGAATGGTCAGCACCTCATCGGCAACTTCTGGGTGGACCTCACCCGCGGCCTCGTCCGCATCCTGCTTCCCCTGTCGCTATTCATCTCCACCGTGCTCGTCCTCGGCGGAACCATGCAAACCTTTGGCTCGAACCTGGTTACGGAGTCCGGTGTAGATATTTCCCGTGCTCCCGTGGCCAGCCAGGAAGCCATTAAGCTCCTGGGTACCAACGGCGGTGGCATCTTCGGTGCCAACTCTGCGCACCCGTTTGAGAACCCGACCGGCTTTACCAACCTGGTGGAGATCTTCTCTCTGCTTGTCATCTCTTTCTGCATGATTCGCACGTATGGTGTGATGCTCAAGTCGCAGAAGCACGCGTGGACGCTGCTCAGCGTGGCTGGTGGTTTGTGGACCGTCATGGTTGTTCTGGTGACTTGGGCACAGCACACCCTTGTCGGCGGTGCGTCTCAGTTGGCAGGCGCCAACATGGAAGGTATCGAACAGCGACTAGGCATTGATGCCTCAGCACTGTTCGCCGTGTCTACCACGGGTACCTCGACTGGTGCGGTGGATTCTATGCACGATAGCTATTCCCCACTGGGCGGTGGTCTGCTCATCCTCAACATGCTGCTGGGTGAAATCGCGCCGGGCGGCGTGGGTACTGGCCTCTATGGCTTGTTGGTTGTGGCTATCCTCGCTGTGTTCATCGGTGGCCTCCTAGTGGGCCGCACACCGGAGTTTATGGGCAACAAGATTGGCCGCAAGGAAATTTCAGCGGTCAGCCTGTACATCCTCACCATGCCGGTTCTGGTTCTTGTGGGTGTCGGCGCTTCCGTGGCGCAGCGCAAGCTCGTGGAAGCTTCAGCGACCAACTTCGGTGCGCCGGGAACGGCTGATAATGCCCACAGCCTGTCGGAAGTTCTTTACGCCTTTACCTCGGCGGCGAATAACAACGGTTCTGCCTTTGCTGGACTGACGGTGACTGAGCCCTGGTGGCAGATCACGTTGGGCTTGGCCATGCTGTTGGGTCGCTTCCTGCCGATCGTCTTCGCCCTATACCTGGCCGGAAGCCTGGCAGGGCAGAAGCGCCAGGCCACCACCGCAGGCAGCTTGCCCACGTCCGGCGTCACCTTCTCCCTGTTGACCATCGGCGTCATCCTGCTGGTCGCAGCACTCACCTTCTTCCCCGTCCTCACCCTGGGTCCCATTTCGGAGGCACTATCATGACAACCCACACCATCACCGCTGAGCCGGATAAGACTCCTCATAGCAACGCACCGGAGAAGAACAGCGGCCTCGCGGCTGCGGCGCTGAAAACGCTGCCGAGCAAAATGTCCCCGCTCGCCCAAGCACGCAACCCCGTGATGTTCGTCGTGTGGGTCGGCGCCGCACTGACCACTGTGTGGTCCATCCTCAACCCCAGCTTTTACGGATGGGTTGTGACGGTATGGCTGTGGTTCACCATTGCCTTTGCCGCCTTCGCCGAGGCTTATGCCGAAGGCCGTGGCAAGGCCCAGGCAGACAGTCTGCGCTCTGTGCGCGATGATGCCACCGCCAATCTCATTACTGACTCTGGCATTGAAGTGGTCCCCGCGTCCGGGCTGACCAAGGGTGCCATCGTGCGTGTGGAAGCAGGGGAGACCATCCCGGGTGACGGTGACGTCATCGAAGGTGCTGCCACCGTAGATGAATCGGCTATTACTGGTGAGTCGGCCCCTGTGGTCCGCGAGGCCGGCGGTGACCGCTGTGCCGTGACCGGCGGCACCGTGGTGCTCTCTGATTCCATCAAGGTCAAAATCACATCCGAACCGGGCTCCACCTTCGTTGACACCATGATCGCCTTGGTGGAGGGCGCGGAACGCCGCAAGACTCCGAACGAGATTGCGCTGAGCATCCTGCTCTCCACGCTGACCATCCTCTTCCTCGTCGCCGTCGCTGCGCTTGCCCCGATGGGTCTATTCACCGGCGCGGAGCTTTCGCCACTATCCCTTATCGCTCTGTTGGTCTGCCTAATCCCTACCACCATTGCCGCCCTACTTTCGGCAGTCGGTATCGCCGGAATGAACCGCCTCGTTCGCCACAACGTTCTGGCCACCTCCGGCCGTGCGGTGGAGGCAGCTGGTGACGTCGCCACGCTCCTCATGGACAAGACAGGCACCATCACTTACGGAAACCGCCAGGCCACCGGCCTGATTGTGGCTTCGGGCGTTGACGAGCGCGAGGCTGCAGCGATTGCTCGCATTTCCTCCCTAGCGGATGAAACCCCAGAAGGTCGCTCCATCGTGGCCTGGCTGACTGAAAACTACTCCCTGTCCAGCGAAGGAGATACAGAAGCGCGGAGTGCGGAGGTCGTTCCATTCAGCGCGTCGACGAGGATGTCCGGTCTCGACCTGGCTCACCGCAAGCTGCGCAAAGGCGCTGGCGATGCCGTACGCAAGTGGGTGACTGAAGCAGGTGGCACCTGGCCGCAAGAGATCGAGGATTCCGTAACCCAGATTGCACAAGACGGTGGCACCCCGCTGCCTGTCGCTGTGGAAGAATCCGATGGCAGCCGCACGGTTATTGCGGTGGTGCAACTGAGTGACGTCGTCAAGCCCGGCATGGCCGAGCGCTTCGCTGAACTGCGTCAGATGGGTATCAAGACCATCATGGTGACCGGTGACAACCCGCTGACCGCAGCAGCCATTGCCAAGGAAGCCGGCGTCGATGATTACATCGCCGAAGCTACTCCAGAGGACAAGCTCGCCCGCATCCGTGAGGAGCAAGCACAAGGCCGAATGGTGGCCATGACGGGTGACGGTACTAACGACGCCCCGGCGCTGGCCCAGGCGGACGTGGGCGTGGCCATGAACACTGGTACCTCCGCGGCGAAGGAAGCTGCCAACATGGTGGACTTGGATTCTGACCCGACAAAGCTCATCGATGTCGTCCGAATTGGCAAGCAGCTGCTTATCACCCGCGGCGCGTTGACTACCTTCTCCTTGGCCAATGACCTGGCGAAGTACTTTGCCATCCTGCCGGCGCTTTTCTCTACGCAGTTGCCGCACTTGGAGCGCCTCAACGTTATGCACCTACATTCCCCTGAGTCCGCCATTGTGTCCGCAGTTGTCTTCAACGCGCTCATCATCGTCGCGCTCATCCCATTGGCGCTCAAGGGTGTGTCCTACAAGCCGGCCCCCGCGTCCTCACTGTTGCGTCGAAACCTCGGCATCTGGGGTCTCGGCGGTGTTATTACCCCCTTCATCGGCATCTGGGTTATCGACCATGTCGTCTCCCTCCTTCCAGGCCTATAAAGAAAACCTGCAAAGAAAAAGGAAGCAATAATGCGTGTTTATCTGCGTAAT
>NZ_KV814071.1:44240-54465 GCF_001813815.1 Corynebacterium sp. HMSC076D02 | reverse complement strand
ATGATCTATCCGGCCGCGGTGTGGGGAATATCTCGCATCACCCCGAAATCTGCCGAGGGAAACCTTATCTACCAAGGTGAATGCCTGGTCGGTTCCACTCAGATTCAGGATGGCTTGGAAAATGGCCCCTACTTCTTCGCCCGCGCGGAAGGTATGAGTAACTACGGCACATCAAGCACGGAGCTAGAGAAGGCCATCCGTGAACGCCGAGAGGAGATTGCTCAGCGCGAAGGCGTATCAGTGGAGCACGTGCCTGCCGATGCCGTTACCGGCTCCGGTTCCGGCGTGGATTCCGGCATCAGCCCTGAGTACGCGGAGCTGCAGGCTCCGCGTGTGGCCCGGGAACAGAGTATGCGTATCGAAGACGTGAAGAAGCTGATTGCAGACAATACTGAGCATGCCAGCCTGGGTTTCTTGGGTGAGGACACGGTAAATGTGACCACACTCAACATTGCATTGCCCACGCCTACCTCCTGCTCATAAAGATCAGCTCATAAGATGAAGCAATGTTGACCGAACCGACGACACCCCCGACGCGGGTCAAACGCGGCACCCTGAAGATTCTGTTGGGCGCCGCTCCCGGCGCGGGCAAAACCTGCGCCATGCTCAGCGAAGCGCACACGCTGGTCGACCAAGGCCGCGACGTTGTCGTTGGGGTCGTGGAAGACCACGGGCGCGCGTACACCAAGGCCCTGTGCGAGGGGTTGGAGATTGTACCGAGGCGCGCTGTCGAGGGCATTTCCGCGGGTGAAATGGACACCACGGCGGTTATCCAGCGGCACCCGGAGATCGTTCTCGTCGATGAGTTTGCTCACTCTAACCCGCGCGGCGAGGTTCACGAGAAGCGGTGGGAAGACATTGAGCAGATTCTGGACGCCGGAATTGACGTCATGTCGACTCTCAATATCCAGCATCTGGAGAGCCTCAACGACGTTATCAAGCAGATCACGGGTATCGCGCCGCAGGAAACAGTGCCGGACGAGGTAGTACGTGCTGCCGGTGAGATCGAGCTTGTTGACGTTTCCCCTCAGCTGTTGCGCACCCGTCTGAGCGACGGCCACGTGTACCGTGAGGCACGCATTGAGCCTGCACTCAACAACTACTTCCGCGTGGGAAATCTCACCGCGCTGCGCGAGTTGGCACTGCTGTGGCTAGCGGATCAGGTTGATGAGGCACTCATCACTTATCGCTCGGATCAGAAAATCACCGAAACGTGGGAAGCGCGTGAGCGGGTGGTTGTGGCCATCCAAAACGTTGCCCATGCTGAGACTCTTATCCGCCGCGGGCGGCGCATTGCGACAAAATCCTCGGCGGAATTGCACGTGGTCCACGTTGTTTTCGGTGATTCCTTCACCTCTCGTTCCTCCTCGGTGGGGGGATCAGCGCAACAGCTCGCCCGGCTGCAGTCCTTAGCCCAGGATGTGGGCGCACGACTGCACCAGGTTACCGGGGACAGCGTTCCAGAAGCCCTGCTTAATTTTGCCCGGAGTGTCAACGCCACCCAGCTCGTAGTGGGGGTCTCGCCGCGGCGTCGTTTCGGCGTGCACTGGCACGGTACGGTAGCGGAAACGGTGCTGCGTGAATCCGGCTCGATTGACTGCCACATAGTCAATCTTCCCCCGGAAAAACCACTTCCGCTCACACGGATGCTGCATCCTTTCCGCCCCTTCCCGCAGCGTGCCATCGCGTGGCTTAGCTCAGCGTTAGCTTTCGTGGGGCTCACTGCGCTGTTGGTGCAGGCGGACGGTCAGGATTTGGGAACAGGTACTTGTTCCGCGTTCTACTTTGCGCTCATCCTGCTTGTCAGTTTGCTGGGAGGCCTGTGGCCGGCCGTAGTGGTGGCGGTGGCTTCCGGCCTAGCGGTCAACTGGTTCTTCACCGTGCCGATCCATACCTTCGATATTGCTGATCCCGCTAACGCCGTGATCGCCGTAGTCATGGTGGCTATTGCGCTGGCCGTCGGCATGCTCGTGCGCCGCGCCAAGATTGAGCGTGCGAACGCGGCTATTGCTGCGCGCGATGCCGAGCTACTCACGGTGTTTTCCCGCGCCGCCTTGAATCGCCGCGCGGATTCTTCCCCGAAAGATGCCGTGATGCGCAAGGTGGGGGAGGCTTTTAATTGTCGTAGAGCAGAGCTGCTGGATGAAAACGGTGACGTTCTTGCCACCTGGCGCGCAGCTACCCCCGAACGCACCTCGAAACACCTTCATATTCCCGAAAAAATTCGCCATGAACAGGAAGTGGACACCGTTGTTGCGAGCGCAGATGGCACGGTTCAGCTGCGTCTCGAGGGCCCGGCATTGTCTGTTCGTGACCGAGGTCTGGTCACCGTGGTAGCGGGCTATCTCGCAGGCATTGTTCGCCGCGAAAAGCTCTCTGCTGAGGCCGCGCGCGCAGATGCGATAGCCGCTGCTGACGAGTTGCGCCGAGCGCTGCTGTCTAGTGTGAGCCACGACCTGCGTACCCCGCTGGCGACGGCCAAGTTGGCGGTGTCCTCGTTGCGCAACGCTGACATTGAATTCACTCCCGAAGACCAGGACATGCTTTTGGCAGAAACTGCGGCGAGCATCGAGGAACTTACCGGATTGGTAACCAACCTGCTGGATTACTCCCGGCTCACAGCTGGCGCCATAACCGCCCGCCGAGACATCGTCGAGGTGGCCGAAGTGGCTAATCGCGCCATCGCTTCCTGTGCCTTTGGGCATTCCCGAGAGCAAATTGGGCGCATTCACCTTGACCCTAGCGTGCGTGGAGTTACGTGCTGCGCGGATACGGCGCTCATGGAGCGCGTCTTGGCCAATCTCTTCGATAACTCCTTGCGCTATGCGCCAACCGGCGACGTTACTTTGAGTGCCCAGACCACCACCGAACAGGTAGAACTGATGGTCGTCGATGAAGGCCCGGGCATCCCACCGGAGAAGCAGAAGGAACTGTTCCAAGCGTTTCAGCGTTTGGGTGATACCAGCAACGACAACGGAGTAGGCCTTGGTCTTTCTGTTGTCCAAGGCTTTGTAGAGGCCATGGGCGGTAGCATCGAGGTGGCTGCCACCCCGGGCGCAACCTTTATATTGCGGTTTCCCGTCGCGGGAGGAGAACAAAAATGACGACGAAGAAAACCAGCATCGCCATTGTGGACGATGACCCCCGCCTACTTAATACGTTGAGTATTAACTTCAAGGCTCGTGGCTACGAGGTTCACCGGGCGCGTACAGGCGCAGAGGGACTACAGGTGGTGTCGCAGCAGCAGCCAGACGTTGTGATTTTGGACATGGGGCTGCCGGATATGGATGGCACCGTCGTGTTGGAAGGAATCCGCGGGTGGTCTGCGGTACCGGTCATCATCCTGACGGCGCGCTCCGATCCGCTGTTTAGCGCCGCAGCTCTCGACCGCGGCGCGGACGACTACGTGACCAAGCCCTTCTCTATGGAGGAGCTTCTAGCCCGCGTGAGAGTGGCGTTGCGGCATGGTAGCCCACAGAGTCCGGTGAGGCGCACTGAGATCGCTGTGGTTCGCGCCGGGGATATCGTGATTGATGTTCCGCACCATTCCATCACCAAAGGTGGCGAGCCGCTGCATCTGACACCCACTGAGTGGGGCGTGCTCACTACGCTACTTCGCGCCCACGGTGGCTTGGTGCGCAAGGAGGACCTGCTCTCTGAGATCTGGGGTCCCGGCTTTGAGGGGCAGGGGCACTACCTTCGCATTTACACCTCCCAGTTGAGGCGCAAGATGGAGGATGACCCCGCCCACCCACGTTTTCTACTCACAGAGCCCGGCTTGGGTTATCGCTTTGTGGTGCCAGAGCCAGGCAGAGAAGAGTACGGTTACTCGGAATAGTCGTAGAAGCCTTTGCCGGACTTGCGGCCCAGCTCCCCGCGGGCGACCATGTCGCGCATGAGCTGCGGCGGGCTAAAGCGCTCACCCAGCTGGGATTCGAGGTATTCGGCGATGCCTAGGCGTACGTCCAGCCCGACGATATCGGTCAGCTCCAGCGGGCCGATGGGGAATTTGTAGCCCAGCACCATGGCATTGTCGATATCGTGCGGTGAGGCTACGCCTTCCTCCACCATGCGGGTGGCCTCCAGCGCAATGGCCACGCCGAGGCGGGAGGAGGCGAAGCCGGGGGCGTCCTTGACCACCACTGCGGTCTTGCCCAGGCCCTCGACCCAGCCCTTGGCGGCGTCCACGAGCGTGTCCGGGGTGGACTCGGCAACAACCACTTCCACCAGCTTGGAGGCCGGAACCGGGTTGAAGAAGTGTAGGCCGATGACATCGTTGGGGATGCTTTCCGCCAGCTGCGATACCGACAGCGAGGAGGTATTGGTGGCGACGACGGCTTGCGGGGCTGCTTCGGCGATATCCCGGAAGGCGGCTACCTTGAGATCCATCGATTCTGGAACTGCCTCAACCACGAGGTCGAAACCAGCAAAGGCGGAGGCGGCGGTGGAAAAGCTGAGACGCTCATCCCAGGATTCGAAGGTGCCCTCCGCCCCGCGGTCGAGGGAGCCGCGGATGGCCTTGTGCACGCGCTCGCGGGCGGCCGCCACGGCATCCTCGTTGATATCCACCACGGTCACGGACGCGCCGGAGGCCAGGAAGGCGTGAGCAATGCCGGCGCCCATTCGGCCGCCGCCGAGCACACCAACCTTGGCAGGAACCTGCAGTACTGGGGACATGATTTAACTCTCCTTGTGAGTGGAAGGTTTATTTCTTGCGGTCCAGGAAGGCCTGCATCCGCTCAAACTTGGCGGGGGACTCAAAGAGCACGGCCTGGGCGATGTTGTCCACCGCCGGGTGCGCCGCATCAGGCATGGAAATGAGCTGCTTGGTCAAGCGCACGGCCAACGGGTCTTGCTGGGCGATGCGCCCGGCTAGGTCTAGGGCGCCGTCGACAAGCGCATCCGGCTCGTGCAGTTCGCTGACCAGGTGGCTGGCTAGGGCTTCTTCGCCGTTGAGGATGCGCCCGGCCAGCAGGATCTCCTTCGCCAGCGGGGTGCCCACGCACTCCTTGAGGCGCCACGTGGCACCCGCGGCGGCAGCGATACCCAGGCCGGCTTCGGGCTGGCCAAACTTGGCAAAAGGAGTGGCAACCCGGAAGTCGGCGGCCAGCGCCAGCTCCAATCCGCCGCCGAGAGCGTAGCCATCCACCGCCGCGATGACGGGGGCGGGAAGGGAAGCGATGCGGTGGAAGATGCCGGAGTTGATGCCACGGAGGGCATCCTCGCGGCGGCGCTCACGAAGCTGCGCGATGTCCGCCCCGGAGGCGAAGATCCCGCGGGGGCCCTTCGGGGTATCCACCGTGCAGCCGGTGATGATGAGGATGCGGGGATCGGACTCGAGCTGCGCGCAGAGTTCGTGGAACTCCGCCACCATCTGCTCATCGATGGCGTTGCGCACCTCGGGGCGGTTGAGCTTGGCGACGACGATGTCGTCCCTCTCACCGCGCGTTGAAATCTCAATGGCAGTCGTCATTTACACCCTCTCAATCGCAATCGCGGTACCCTGGCCCACGCCCACGCACATGGTGGCGATGCCGCGGCTCAGCCCGTCCGTTTCTAAGCGGTTGAGCAGGGTCAAGGTGATGCGGGAACCGGAGGAACCCAGCGGGTGGCCCAGCGCGATGGCGCCGCCCCAGGCGTTGACCTTGTCCTCATCCAAGCCCAGCTCGCGGATGCAGGCGATGGACTGTGAGGCAAAAGCTTCGTTGAGCTCGATGGCATCCACGCTGTCCAGCTCCCAGCCGGCGCGCTCGAGCACGTCGCGGGTCGCCGGGATGGGACCGGTGCCCATGATCTCCGGGCGCACACCGCGCGCGGAGTTGGCGACAACGCGGGCACGTGCGGTCAGGTTGTGCTTCTTGAGGGCCTCGTCGGAGGCGACAATGACGCAGGAGGCGCCGTCGTTCAGCGAGGAGGCGTTACCCGCTGTGGTGACGTCACCCAGGGAGGTCACCGGGCGCAGCTTGGCTAGGACCTCCATCGTGGTGCCGGGGCGGGGTCCCTCATCGGTGTCAACTACCGTCACGTTGCCCTTGCGGTCGGTGACCTCCACCGGCACGATTTCCCGGGCGAACTTGCCGGCCTCGATAGCGGCGAGTGCGCGTTCTTGGGAACGCACCGCAAAGGCATCGGCGTCCTCACGGCTAATGCCAAAGACGTTGGCTACTTCCTCGGCGGTTTCCGGCATGGAGTAGGTCATCTTCTCCTGCTCCGCGAACTTCGGGTTGGCAAAGCGCCAACCAATGGAGGTATCAAAGACCTGTCCTGGCTTGGCAAAAGGCTTGTTTGGCTTTTCCATGACCCAGGGGGCGCGGGACATGGATTCGACGCCGCCCGCCACGACGATATCTGCCTGGCCGGACTCCACGAGGGCGGTGGCCAAGGCAATCGAGGACATGCCCGAAGCACACAGGCGGTTGACCGTAATGCCCGGTACGGTGTCCGGGAACCCGGCGAGCAACCAGGACATGCGGGCAACGTTGCGGTTTTCCTCGCCGGCGCCGTTAGCGTTACCGATGATGACTTCATCCACCGCGGAAGGGTCGAGTCCGGCCTCCTCCACCGTCTTCTTGATAGCGGTGGCCATGAGGTCATCGGGGCGAACCGAGGACAGTGCGCCGCCGTAGCGGCCCACGGGGGTGCGGAAGCCGGATACCAGGTATGCAGTCATGTGATTCCTTAGCTGTTGTGTGTTCTAGGAGGTCTGGAGGTTTTAGCGGCCGTGGAAGACCGGCGGACGCTTCTCATTGAAAGCTGCAAAGCCCTCGTAATAATCCTCGGTATCGCAGAGTTTGCCTTGGGCAATGTTCTCAGCATCGACGCTGGCCCACAGCCCGGTGCCGTTATCGCGGATGTCCTGGACCAGGGTGCGGCTGGTGAGGAAAGCTTGGGTGGCGCCGTGGGCTGCGCGCTGGGCGATGCCCCGGGTGAACTCCAGCAGTTCCTCTGCCGGTACTGCGCGGGAGAAGAGCCCCGCGCGCACTGCCTCCGCGCCGGAGATGAGCTCGCCGGTAATGATGAGGTCCATCGCGCGGTGTGTGCCGAGGCGTTCGACGAAGAGGGAGTGCCCTCCCGAATCGAGAGTGGCGCCCAGGTTGGCAAACGGGGAGCCGAACTTGGCGTCTTCGGCGACGTAGACGACGTCACAGGCCAAGGCGAGGCCAAGACCCACGCCGAGGCAGGGACCGTGCACGGCGGCGAAGGTGGGGGCAGGAAAGTTGTCGATCTTCTTGAGCACGGGAGTGACAACGTCCGCGAGGTAGGCGGTGGCGTCGTCTTCGCGCGGATTGAGCCCCTTGATGTTGCGGCCGGCGCAGAAACCCTTGCCCTCACCGCGCAGGATGAGCGCGCGGGGCTTAAGCTGCGCGGCCTCATCGAGGGAGCGGGAGAGCTCGGCGAGGTCTTCCTCCGCGAGAGAATTGATGGCCTTGGGGTTGTTGAGTACGAGCTCAACGATTCCGGCTTCGGCGTCGTGGTGTAAGTCGATCATGGGTGTTTCTCCTAGGCGTCAAAGTCGAGGACGATGTTCGGCGTGGTGGGGCGCGACTGGCAGGTCAGGATGTAGCCGGCCTTGACCTCATCGGCCTCCAGCGCGTAGTTCTCCGCCATGTCGACGTCGCCCTCGACCAGCTTGGCGCGGCAGGTGCCGCACACGCCGCCGGCGCAGGCGAAGGGGACGTCGGAACGCACGCGCAGGGCCGCGTTGAGCAGGGATTCATTGGCAGAAACCGGAGACTCAACCGAGCCGGAAAGGCCATCGAGCTGGAAGTTGATGGTGACGTTATCGCCTTCCGGATCGACCTCGACGTGGCGGCCAGCCTGGTTCTGATCCCCAGAAGGTTTGCCGGTGGTGAACAGCTCGTAGCGCACATCCTTTTCGCCCACGTTGCGGCTGGCCAGCTCATCACGAACCAGCTGCACCAGCTCGAAGGGGCCGCAGAGGAACCATTCGTCGACGTTGTCCGTGCGCACGACGTTATCCAGCAGGGTCTGGAGTTTTTCAGCGTCGATGCGCCCAGAGAACAGCGGATTGACGCGCTGCTCGCGAGAGAGGACATGGTGCACGGCAAAGCGCGTGGGGAACTTGTCCTTGAGGTCACCAATCTCCTCGGCGAACATGACGTCACCGCCGCCTTTGTTGGCGAAGATGAGCTCGAATGTGGTGTCGGGGAGCTGTGGAGAACGGTCTGGGCGATAGCCATGATCGGCGTGATGCCGGATCCCGCGGCGATGGCCACGAGGTGCGGATTCTCTAACTTCTCCAGCTCCTCGCGGACAGCCTCAGGATTGTTCAGACCGGTCAGGTGGGTCTTCGAGGTGAATGCGCCCTGCGGGTTCATCACGTCCATGGTGTCGCCGGGCTGCAGCGTGTCGTTGGCCCACGTGGAGAACACACCACCGCGGTCGCGCTTGATGGCGACGCGCAGCACGCCATCGCGAGGCACGTCGCAGATGGAATAGGAGCGGCGGACTTCTTGGCCGTCGATAGTTGCCCGCAGCGCAACGTACTGGCCGGGGATGTAGTCATAGTCGTCCTGGAGCTCCGGAGGAATGGCGAAGGAAACCTCCACGGAGTCCTCGGTCAGGGCGCGCACCTCGGACACGGTCAGGGTGTTGAACGTGGCCTTCTTCTTTGCGGGGGCAGACGGGGTCGTGGTCATTAGTGCACCTTGAAGTAGTCGAAGGGCTCCAAACAGTCCTGGCAGTTATAGAGAGCCTTGCAGGACGTGGAACCGAATTGGGCAAGCTTACGTGTGCGGCGGGAGCCACAGTGGGGGCATTCGATGGCCGGTGGCGGTTCGAGTGTGAGCGGGATAGGACCTTCCGGCGTGGCGCGGGTTGTACCGCTGGGAGGCGCAATGCCGTAATCCTTGAGGTTTTGCCGGCCGGTCTCCGTCATCCAGTCGGTGGTCCACGCCGGGTGGAGCACGAGGTCGACACGCACCTTGGCAAAGCCGGCGTCGGTCAGCGCTGTGGTGATGTCCGTCGTGATGTGCTCCATGGCGGGGCAGCCGGAATAGGTTGGGGTAATCGTGACCACCGCGGTATCGTCTTCCAGGCGAGCGTCCCGGAGGATCCCAAGGTCAGCGATGGAAATGACGGGGATTTCCGGATCGGGTACCTCGGCAGCGACGTCCCACACGTGGGCGTCGTCAGGCTGCGTGGGGCGCAGCGGGTGGGACTTATCTGTGATGGACACGCTGAAACCTTGGTCCTTTCCTTGTCTTTACCAGGTCGCGCCGGGGTGTTGGCGCGCCAAGGACTGCATCTCCGCGAGGATGAAACCGCGGTGCTCGGAAAAGCGCCCGGTGCGCTGCCCGGAGCGAGCCTGCTTGACGTCCGGGATGGCCAGACCTGCCTTGTCGAGGACATAGGCGATGCGCTCATCGAACTGCGCGCGCAGGCTCGAAGGCAGAACAGCGATGCCTTCTGCTGCCAGCTTCTCGTGCAGCGGGAGATCCTCGAAGAGCTCGTCAAGGTAGGGCCACATGTACATCAAGCCCTCCGTGATACGGCGGTGGGATTCCTCGGTACCGAGGCCCAGGCGCAGAATCCACTGGTTGGCGTGGTCGACGTGGTACTCAACCTCCTTGATGGCCTTGGCCGCGATAGCTGCCAGGGTTTCATCCGTGGACTCCAACAGGGCGGTGTAGAGCCCGTGCTGGTAATAGGAAAAGAGCAGCTGGCGGGCGATGGTGTAGCCGAAGTCGCCGTTTTCCTGCTCGACCAGGCGGGCGGAGCGGAACTCCTCCTCATTGCGGAAGTAAGCCAAGTCATCCTCGGTCTTGCCCCAGGCGGTACCGGCATAGGTCAGCAGGAAGCGGGCATGCCCAATGAGATCGAGGGCGATGTTGCCCAGGGCAATGTCCTCCTCCATCTCTGGTGCGCGCGAAATCCACCAGCCCAGGCGCTGGGCCAAGATGAGGGCGTCATCGCCCAACATGAGGGCATAGCGTGCGGTGTCCTCGGGGGCGACTGCGCCGGAGGCGGCGATATCTTCTGCGGTGATGCCGTTGCCCTGCGATTGCTTGGTCGCAGAATCGGCGGCTGCAAATCCAGTCACAGGTGCGGCACTCCTTCTGACTTGTCGTAGTAGGTGGCGTGGCGGTAGCTCTTGCCCTGCGGGGATTCGAAGAATCCGCCCTTGGAGTCAGGGTCGGAGGAGGCAATAGCCTCGCTGGGCACAACCCAGACGGAGGTGCCTTCGTTGCGGCGGGTGTAGAGG
>NZ_KV814071.1:32859-44140 GCF_001813815.1 Corynebacterium sp. HMSC076D02 | reverse complement strand
AGGGCCATTGTGGCATCCGGTGCGTGGAGCGAGCCGGCATGGACGTGAGAGAGGCCGCGGGAGGAACGTACAAAGACCTCCCACATGGGCCAGTTAGAGCTGGACATGGAACCTTCCTTATGGTCTCGAAGCAGGTTGGGCAGTGTGCTTAGGCGTTAAGCGATGAGCGAGGTATCAGCCGAGTGGTGCTTCTCGGCGTAGGCTGCGGCAGCCTCACGGACCCAGGCGCCGTCGGCATGCGCTTGGCGACGTCGCTGCATCCTCTGCACGTTGCAGGGACCCTCGCCCTTGATGACGGACTTGAACTCTGCCCAGTCCAGCTCGCCGAAGTCGTAGTGACCGCGCTCCTCGTTCCACTTGAGATCCGGGTCCTCGAAGTGCAGGCCCAGGGCCTCAGCCTGCGGAACGATCATGTCGACGAAGCGCTGGCGCAGCTCATCGTTGGAGAAACGTTTGATCTTCCACTCCATGGACTGCTTGGAGTTCGGGGAATCGTCATCTGGCGGGCCGAACATCTGCAGGGCAGGGCCGTAGAAGCGGTTGATTGCTTCCTGCGCCATCTGCTTCTGCTCCGGGGTGCCGTGGGAGAGTTCGTAGAGGATCTCCCAGCCTTGGCGCTGGTGGAAGGATTCTTCCTTGCAGATGCGCACCATGGCGCGGCCGTATGGGGCATAGGAAGCGCGGCACAGTGGGACCTGGTTGCAGATTGCCGCACCGTCGACCAGCCAGCCGATTGCTCCGATGTCTGCCCAGGTGCGCGCCGGGTAGTTGAAGATGGAGGAGTACTTCGCCGTGCCATCAAGAAGCTGTTGTACCAGCTCATCGCGGGAGGTGCCGAGGGTCTCGGCGGCGGAGTAGAGGTAAAGGCCGTGGCCTGCCTCGTCCTGCACCTTGGCCATGAGGATTGCCTTGCGCTTAAGTGATGGTGCGCGGGTGATCCAGTTGGCTTCTGGCTGCATGCCGATGATCTCGGAGTGCGCGTGCTGGGAGATCTGGCGGGTCAGCGTCTTGCGATAGGCGGCCGGCATCCAGTCGGTGGGCTCAATGCGGGAATCTTCCGCAATGAGCTCGTCGAAGCGTGCTTCTGCCTCTGCGCTGGCGAGTGCGGAGTCAGTGGTAGTCATGGAGGAAATCCTTCTATCCGGATGGAGGAGTAAGCGGGGTATTACTTACTGAATGGTTGGTCAGTATATGGGAGATCTGTGACCTACGTCAACACATTTTGTGATGTGTCTCTAGTTTCTTGGGGGGACTTCGTTACTTCTTGGCTGGCAGGACGCGGAAGGTTCCGCGGAACTCCGCGATGGGTTTGCCGTGGATGTTCAGCGAAACGTCGACGATTCCGTTGCGTCCCCAAGTCTCGCGCGTGATGGCTACGCCACTGACGACGTCGCCCTCGAAAGCGGGGGCGATGTAGTGAATGGAGTTGTGGGCAGCGACGGCGACTTCGCCGGGGGAGTTGCACGCGCCGGCAAAAAGTGAATCGGCAAAGGTGTAGAGAAAACCGCCCTGTGCTGTGCCGTGGCCGTTGCACATCTCTGGGCGGATGGTGAATTGGCCTTCGCAGTGTCCAAGTTCGAGCTTGGTAATCTCCGCGCCGATGTGCGCGGTGGCTTTATCGCTTTCAAACATGGCGCGGACGTGGGCGAATTCTTCAGATTCGGCCACGCCGGGGCGCAGGATCTGGCTCATGGATGCTCCTAGTTAGCTGGAGATCTAGAGCAAGCACTCGATGAGAAATGGGGGTGTGGTGATTGGAGAGTCTAACCATTTTTTGGCCGTTCTGCTTGAATGGGGACCGTGGTTGAAGCAAATGTTGGTGCCGGGCGGGGTCGCCCGGGCTATTCCCGTGATGATGTAATTAGCGCGGCTGTGCGCGCTTTTAATGCCCGTGGATATGACGCGACATCGATGGGGCATGTTGCGCACGAGCTGGGAATTACAAAGTCGGCGCTCTATCACCACATCTCTTCAAAAGAGGAGATTTTGGAGCTGACGGTTGCCCGCGCGCTCAGCGAGCTTGAGGCCGTGGTTGCCGAGGTTAAAGATTCGGACTTGGCTTCCGGGGAGCGTGTGCGCTGCCTGGTGGAGGGGTCCATTCATGTGCTGTGTGTAGACCCGCAGTCGGTGTCTTTGCTGCTGCGGCTGCGTGGCAACTCGGAGGTTGAGTCCCGCGCTTTGGAGCGACGTCGTAAGCTAACCCGCTCAGTTATCCCGCTCGTGCGCGATGCTCAGGAGGATGGCGCAATCAGGTCTGACCTGGACGCTGCGATCTTGACTCGCATGGTCTTTGGCATGGTCAACTCAGTGGCGGAGTGGTACAACCCGGGCGGCAAGCTGGAGGCGGAGGAAGTCGCCGATGCTGTGGTGGGCTTGTTGTTTGGTGGCCTGAGGGGCTAGAAGTTTTGGGGTGCTGCGGGGGTAGCTCGACTGGGGAGAATCTGTGAGAGAAAAATTCTAGGCCTTAGCTGCGTTTTCCCAACGGGAAATGTGCCCTGGGTCATGAAACTTTTTTAATTGTGTTGTAACTCACGTACTGACCTTGTATTGTACGTCACATGATTTACCTGAACGAACGGTAGGTCATTAATTCGCCGAGGTTAATATTCCTCGGCTAAACCCAAGCAAGACAGTTAAATATCTCGAGCAGCGCTTTCGAGGGAATGCGGGTGTGGACCTCAATTCTCCCGAGTCGAAAGGCAACAACGTGACCGCAACGTTTGACATCTTTTCTGATCACCACGGCCCGCAGATGGGCATTGAGTATGCTTCCCGCGACGAAATCATCGCGTTACAGACGCAGCGCGCAAAGAACGAGCTGCGCCACGCGTACTACAACGTCCCTCACTACCGCCGTGCGTTTGATGAACTAGGCGTCCACCCCGATGACTTCAAGGAGCTGGCAGACTTTGCCAAGTTCCCGTTCACTGACAAAGAAACGCTGCGCTCCGAGTATCCGTTCGGAATGTTTGCTGTAAACCAGAGCCAGATCTCCCGTATCCACGCGTCCTCCGGCACTACCGGCCGCCCAACCGTGGTGGGGTATACCCAAAATGACGTGAAAATCTGGTCTGAACTCGTGGCTCGTTCCCTGCGTGCCGGTGGCCTGCGCCCAAGCGATAAGGTGCAGATCACCTTCGGCTACGGCCTTTTCACCGGTGGTCTTGGCGCTCACTACGGCGTCGAGGAGCTGGGCGCGACCGCAATCCCAACCTCTGGTGGTCAAACCGAGCGCCAGATTCAGATCATGCAGGACTTCCAGCCGGATGCCATCCTTGGCACCCCGTCCTACATGCTTAACCTTTTGGATCGTATGCGTAAAGACGGCATCGACCCGCGTGAAACCTCGCTTCGAGCTGGCGTCTTCGGCGCCGAGCCGTGGACTGAGGGCATGCGTCGCGAGCTCGAAGAAGGCTTTGGCATCACGGCCACCGATATTTATGGCCTCTCTGAGGTCATGGGTCCTGGTGTTGCGCAAGAATGCGTGGAAACCAAGGACGGTCTGACCGTCTGGGAGGATCACTTCTACCCAGAGATCATTGACCCAGAAACCCTGCAGCCGGTGCCTGATGGAGAATACGGCGAGCTCGTGATTTCTTCCTTGACCAAGGAAGCATTCCCGATCATCCGTTACCGTACGCACGACATCACTCGCCTGCTGCCGGGAACAGCGCGTTCCATGCGCCGCATCGACCGAATTTCGGCTCGAAACGACGACATGATCATTCTGCGCGGCGTGAACTGTTTCCCATCCCAGTTTGAGGAAATCATCACTGAGGATTCCAACCTGCGCCCGCGCTACCAATGCATCCTGTCGAAGAAGGGGCGCATGGATCACCTGACGCTGGTTGTTGAACATGCAACAGACGTTGCCCAGTCTGATATCGAAGCATCGGGTGATTGGCTCAAGAAGCAGATCAAGAACCGCATCGGTATCTCCGTCGGCGTCGATGTGGTTGACCACGTTGACTGCGGTGAGGGCAAGGCAAAGCGCATCGTCGATAACCGCGATAAGTAATCGACCTTATCCATCTGCTTTTGCACCCATAGAGAGAGTCACCCTATGTCTGCACCTGTAATTGAACGTAGCCAACCGGCAACTGGAATTACTCGGGAGCACAAGCGCGTGCTCGCTGGCTCCATGGTCGGAACCACCATCGAATGGTTCGACTTCTTTATCTACGCCCAAGCTGCGGGTCTTATTTTCGCCACGCAGTACTTTGACCCAGTCTCGAATGAAAACGCCTCGCTCGCGCAGATCATTTCCTGGGCTTCATTGGGTATCTCATTCCTGTTCCGCCCGCTGGGTGCTATCATCGCAGGTCACTTGGGTGACCGGCTGGGCCGCAAGCCAGTTCTTGTCATCACTCTGATTGGCATGGGGCTAGCCACCATGCTCATGGGTGTCTTGCCCAACTATTCTGCAATCGGCATGGCCGCCCCAATCCTGTTGGTGGCGCTGCGCGTGCTGCAGGGGCTTTCTGCTGGCGGCGAGTGGGGCGGTGCGGCAATGCTCGCCGTGGAACACGCGCCACGCGGCCGCCGCGGCCTCTTCGGCGCCTTCCCACAGGTGGGAGTTCCGCTCGGAATGTTCCTGGCCACCATCTTCATGCTTTTGCTTTCCGCGGTCTTGACGCAGGAGCAGTTCTTGGCATGGGGCTGGCGTATCCCCTTCCTGTCCTCTGTTGTCCTGATTCTTCTGGGCTACTTTATCCGCCGCGCGGTGGAAGAGTCTCCAGCATTCGCTGAGCTGCAGGATCTTCAGAAGAAGGAATCTGCCCCCTTGGCGGTCCTGTTCAAGAGCCACACCGGCACCGTCATTAAGTGCGCGCTCATCTTCGCCGCTAACAACGCTGTGGGCTACTTTGTCATCGCCTACTTCACCTCTTATGGCACCAAGGTAGTGGGCTACTCGCGCACCGACGCCCTGCTAATCGCGCTCATTGCATCCATCGGCTGGTTCGCTGGCACCCTCTACTTCGGCCACCTGTCGGACAAGGTGGGCCGCAAGCGCACCTTCATCGTGGGCTACATTGCGTTGGCTGCGTGGTCCATTCCGTCCTGGATGGCTGTTGACTCCGGCAATCTTGCCCTCTTCGGTGGTGCGGTTCTCATCCTGGCGACCATGCTGGGTGCCACCTATGGTCCCCAGTCCGCGCTCTACGCGGAGATGTTCCCAGTGAAGGTACGCCTCTCGGGTGTTTCAATCGGCTACGCGTTTGGCTCCATCATCGGTGGTGCTTTCGCCCCGATGATCGCGGAGATGCTCTTCACTGAATACAAGACCTCCATGGCTATCGCTACCTACGCGATTGTCATCTCCGCCATCTCTCTCATCGGCGTTCTCATGGTGCCAAAGGGCATTCAGGACCGCGACCTGCACGTTTAGAAGTATCTGACTTCTAAACTAGGCGCATAAGTGCGAAGAGCCTGCCTGGGCGGCCAAGGCGCAGAACTGTAGCTGGGCGTTGGTCACTGAATCTTCGGCACCGCGGATTGCCTGGCGGGCTGGGGCGTGGAACTGCACCGGCACGAAGTTGAGGATTTGCTGCTCCAGCGGGGAAGGCTGGCGGCCCGAATTGCGGATGCCGTCAGCGGTGATGCGAACAGCACCCAAGATGTCGCCGGTGAGCTGGGAGGCCGCGCCATAAGTATTCGCGGCGATGGTAAAGCCATTGCCAAAGGAGGCGGTGGCATGGACGTTGCGGTTATCGTCCCAGCCGAACTTCGTGCCCACAACACCCGGCACGCGTGAGGTGCCAAAGTCTTGCTTATAGCCGTCAGCGGCAACGGGGGAAGCGGTGCGCATACCATTGATAATTGGCGTGGCTAGTGGGTCGCCCACAATCGCGGAGGTAAAGCGCGCAAGGTCCTCAGTAGAGGTAGTGGTGTTGCCCCAGAATCCTGGGTAGTGGGTCTCATGCAGGCCAAACTGGCCGATGACCTCAGGGATTGCCTGCGGGTAGCGGCGGTCCAAGTCTGTGGCCGTGCCGTCCTCGCTGAAACGAATCATGTTCTCCACGCGGGCTTTATCCGCCGGAGCGCCGTGCTGCAGCACCCAATAGCCCAAGTAGAGCTTGACCAAGGAAAGCGCCGGGCGAGATTCGTGGGAATTAGCAGTAGAGACCACTGTGCCATTGCTGTAGCGCAGCGTGACCTGAGTACGCCCGGGCACAGCGTTAGGGTCGATGGTGATGCCAGCGTGGGCAGCGGGTGTGACGAGGCCGGCGGCGAGGGTGCCAACCAGCGCGGCAGCAGAGAGGCAGAGGCGGGAACGCATAGGAAAATAGTAACAGCGCTGGGAAAATTAATCGTCCCCAGCGCTGTTAAATAGTTTGTCTAGATTTCTACGATGGTGCGGCCATGGCGGGTGCCGGCGAGTAGCTCCTTGGCGGCGTCTGCGACATCGTCGAGCGCAACGGTGCTGGAAATAGAGTGCAGCATCTCAAGATCGAGGTGCTCGTCCAGCAGCTTCCAGGCATCCTCGCGGACCTTGAGCGGTGCGTCGACGGAGTTGCCGCCTGCCAGGACGATGCCGCGCAGGATGAATGGCAGTACCGAAGCCGGGAGGTCAGGACCAGCGGCCATGCCGGTTGCTGCCACGACGCCGCCCCACTTGACCTGCGCCAAGACGTTGGCCAAGACGGTGGAGCCAGCGGTGTCTACCGCGCCGTCGTAAAGCGCCTTCTGCAGCGGACGGCCGGTCTCCGAGAGCTCGGAGCGATCAATGATGTGGTCTGCGCCCAGGGCCTGCAAGTACTCGCTTTCGCTATCAACGCGGCCGGTAACGGCGGTGACCTCGAAGCCCAGGGACTTGAGCAATTGGACGGCGATGGAGCCCACGCCGCCCGTGGCGCCAGTGACCAGCACATGGCCCTCGCGCGTGCCGTGGGTGAGCAGCTGGTTGACGCAGATGGCGGCGGTGTAGCCCGCGGTGCCGATTGCTGCGGCGTCGGCAGCGGTGAAGCGCTCCGGAACCACGAGGGTGGCGTTGGCATTCACGCGCTGCTTAGTGGTGTAGCCGCCGTGGCGGAATTCTCCCAAGCCGTCGCCGAAAGCGGCCACCAGGGCGCCCTCAGGTAGACGTTCATCGTTTGACTCCGCAACGGTGCCCACGACGTCGATGCCCGGCACCAGCGGGTTGATGCGCATGACGCCCTTGTTACCGTCGAGTGCCATTGCATCCTTGTAGTTCAACGAAGAATGGGAAACGTTAACCAGTACGTCGCCCTCGGCCAGAATCGGCTCATCCTCGAAAGCGTGAGAGATGGAACCGTCTTCGTTTCGCGTGACTTTGAGTGTGCTCATGCCCACGATGGTACGCCCATTATGAATCAGTGTTTTGCCAGCGAAGTACACGGCAAAAGTACAGCTTTTGTTGTTAGATTCTCGGACATGCTCGTTACCGAACAAACCACTCATTCGCGCAGCCGTATTCCGGCGGCCCCGCGCCGCCACCAAACGCTGCGCCGTGACTCACTTCTAGTCACGGCGCTCGTGCTGCTCGTTGTTGGTGTGGCGACGTTGGGTAAATCCTTCATTGAGATCCCCGGCGTGGTCAATGCCTCCGCGCATGCGGTGCGAAGCTTAGATCTGCAAATGTTCAACGGTTTTGATCATCCGACCATCTGGTACGGGCCTTGGACCAACACCATCGGCAATTTCTTGTTGTTTATGCCACTCGGCGCAAGCCTTATCGTGATGGGCCAGAATCTGCGCCGCGTGCGCTTTGGCCTCGGCGGAACCATCCTGGCCGGCTTGGCGCTGAGCTTGAGCATCGAAACCCTCCAGTACCTCTTCGCCCTCGGCTTCAGCGACGTTGATGACCTTGTGTTCAACACCTTGGGCACCGCCGTGGGCGCATTCTTTTTGGCCCGGATAAGCAAAGAGCTGCAGTCCAAAGTCCTACACCGTATGGGATTCATTGCAGCGACCGCGCTAACCGTTTTGGGCTGCGCGCTAGTCACGGGGTTTGTTGCTTAATCTTCTGCTCTGAGTTTTCTACGCGGCCTTCTTTGCGGAGCGCGACTCTCGCACAATTCCACTGCCGAGAAGGACTAGTCCGAAGGCTACCCATGCGAGCAGAGTCCATACCTGGGTGGCGATACTTGCTGCAGGGAAGTAGTTAACCAGGCGCAGCAGCGTAGCTGTGGCGCCGTTAGGCAGGAACTGGCCGAAGTATCCCCAGCTGCCGGACACGAATTCCTTGGGGGCCATGGTACCGGCCAGTGGGTTGCCCACCAGCATGATGGTCAGTGCGCCGAGACCAAAGCCGGGGGCGCCAAGCAGCGCCCTTAGGCCTAGGATGAAGCTGGAGACTGCGGCGATGCCTAGTGTGAATACGCCGGTCGATGCCCAGAAACTATCTGGCAGTAATCCGAATACTCCGCCGATTACTGCGGTGGTGAGCAGTCCGGCAATGGGGGCAAAGATTGCTAGGGCGAGGAGACGCTGCGAGTTTCGCTTCAGGAGGAAGGAAGGAATCGCTGCACCGAGCATGCCGCCGATGGCAACGGGGATAATAGCCATATTCATGGCGAGGCCCTGCGGGTCTTCGCTGCTGGTGGGCACAACGTCGGTGGTCTTGACGGTGACGTTAGGGAGTGCGTCAGCCGGGATGCCCTTCGCGGCAGCCATCGCCTGAGCTTGCTGGTTTGCCATTGCCTCTACTGGTTGCGCGAGGTTCTTCACGATGTTGCCTTGTGCGGCGCCGGCAGCGCTTGCGGTGAGGACCTCTGGTTCTTGGCCCAGCACGATGGCGCCGTAAGCCTCGTGTTCTTCGATGAGGGATACCGCGGCTGCGCGGTCTTCTACAGGTGTTATCTCGAAGAGTCTGGGTTGCTTCTGCTCAAAGGCTTCAGAAACCTTGCTCACTTGTTCTTGGGTTCCAACTACTGCGAGTGGGAGGTCTTTGGGGGTCATCGTGGCCATGGGCCACAAGAAGGCAGGTACGAAGAGGCACACTGCGAGAGGTGCCAAGAATCCAACGGCGATTGCCTTGGTCCAGTCTTTCATGTCGTTCCTTTGCTTGATTTTCAACGCTTGTTGAATAAGATATTTCAACAGTTGTTGAAAGTCAACACGTGATGAATTCTTCGAGGGTTCGAGGAAGTAAGGTTGAAGCCATGGCAGCTAAAGGCAAGGTCGAAGAATCCGGTGACGGTGCTCAGCCAGGGGCTGAGCATAAAAAGGCAGAGCGCAAGAAAGCTGGACGTCGTCCAGGCGCCCCAGAAGCGCGCGAGAAAATTCTGGAAGCCGCCTGCATGAGGTTTAGCGAGGTGGGCTTCGAAGCCACCACCATCCGCGCGGTCGCCAAAGAAGCCGACGTCGATCCCGCTCTCGTCATGCATTACTTCAAGAACAAGGACGGCTTGTTCGATGCGGTAATCGCGGTCCTAAAAATGCTTCCGGCTCAGTTGGGGGCGTCTACTGACCTTCGAGGATTCATCGCGAACTATCTGCGCCTGTGGGAAAGCGAGGACATGGGTCCGCGTTTGCGTGCTGTGGTTCGCGGCGGCATTGGCTCTTCACATGCATCAGCTATCCTCCGTGAATCGATCATGGACAGCTTCGTAACGGCCCTTTTAGAAACAGAGTTCGCCCAAAGTACGATTAGTGAAGGTAATCTCCTGGGCAAGATCGCGTATTTGGGTCCTATTCTCATTGGAACGGCGATTGCTCGCTACGTCGTGGAGGTTCCGCTGATGACGGAGAAGAGCATCGACGACATAGTGGAGGACATGTATCCCGCTATCGAGACGCTCCTATCTAACCAAGGCTAAGGCTTGAGGTTTTTCACGAACTCCGCGACATCGGTAGCCGCCTGCTTGGCAAAGGGGCTAACACCCGTGATGGTGGCTGAGCCCGGGCCAGTCCACGTGCCGTATCCCACGAGGAAGAGCCCCGGCACGGTGGGCTGGCGGTCTACCAGGAGGCGAGAAATGGGGCGAAGTGCGGGCCGGAAGCCGGTGGCCCAAATCAGGTGATCCGCGTCGATGTCGTCGAGGGAATCCGGCATCGGGGTGGCGCGCAGGAGCCCTTCATCACGCGCCTTGAGCACCGGCGGGACCATGACGATATCGCCCAGGTTCGTATCCGCGCCGGGGTCAGGCTCGCCGCGATTGATGGCGTTGAGACGCTCGCGGTTGCGCCGGAAGAGCACGCGTCCGTCGACGTCGTCAGGCATCCAGCGCGGCTCGCCCCTCGTTAGCCAGGTCGTGGAAATGTCTTCAAGCAGCAGATCTGCCGCGATCTGTGCGCCGGAATTGGCCGCGCCCACCACTGCCACGCGGGAGCCGCTGAACTCCGCGACGCCGGGATAAATGGCCGAATGCCATTGTGTCCCCGCAAACTTACCGGGGTAGTACGGGATGAAGGGCGCACGCCAGGTACCCGTGGCCGCCACCACGGTGCGGGCCATCAAACGTTCCGTGTCCGAGTAGACGTGGAAGAACTCGCCATCGTGCTCCACGGACTCAACCATGAAGGGGCGTCGTACCGGCAGCTCATAGCGCTCCTCGTAGCGAGTTAGATAATCCACTACATGGCTCGCCGGTGGGAAACCTTCATAAAAAGGCATGGGCCAGCCCGGTAGGTTGGAGGCGCTCGTGGTGCTAAATAAAGTCAGCGAGGGCCAGGTGTGCAGCCATGCACCACCGGGGCGTGATTCCGCATCCAAGATGGCGAAGTTCAAGCCCTTTCTGCGCAGGTAATAGCCCGCGGCCAGCCCTGCTTGGCCGCCACCTAAAACGAGGCAATCATAAACCTGCGCGGACACTTAAATGAGCTTCCTTTCTCGGGCCACGGTGACAGCCGCTGTGCGGGTATCCACGCCCAGCTTCTGATAGATGTGAATCAAGTGCGTCTTCACTGTAGCTTCCGAGATAAACAGGCGCTGGGCAAGCTCCTTATTCGATTTGCCCGTGGCCAGGACTTCTAGGATCTCCAGCTCGCGGCCGGAAAGTGCCACCTCGGGGCGGGTGATGCGCTCGGCCAAAAGTGCTGCCACCTCGGGCGCTAGGGTGCGTTTGCCGGCGGCCGTGGCCAGGACGGCGTCGTGAAGCGCCTGCTCCGGCGCATCCTTTAGGAGATAGCCCAGGGCGCCTGCCTCCACGGCGGAAACGATGTCGGATTGGGTGTCATAGGTGGTGAGGATGAGCACCGGCGGGCCGCCAGCCTGGGCGAGCTGGGAAGTGGCCGCAATGCCATCGGTGCCGGGCATCTGGATATCGCAAATGACCACGTCAACATGTGGAGCATCGGGAGCTGCAAGCTTGGCGAC
>NZ_KV814071.1:29809-32759 GCF_001813815.1 Corynebacterium sp. HMSC076D02 | reverse complement strand
ATCGATGTCGGGGAAAGCGTTCAAAATGGCCCGCAGGCCGGCGCGCACCACGGGATGATCATCGATGAGCATGACGTTAAGCATCCTGGTCCTCCACTTTTTGCGGCATACGGATAGCAAGGGCGGTTCCCTGGCCCGGGGAAGATTCCACCGTGAGCGTACCGCCGTGGCTTTCCACGCGCTGGCGCAGGCCCCGCAGCCCGAAGACACCCTGCGAAGGCGAAGCAGGGTCCATGCCTTCTCCGTCGTCGACGATGTCGAGCGTGGTCTCGCCTTCAAAACAGCCTAAAGTGACCACCGCGCGCCGGGCGCCAGAATGCTTGAGCATGTTGTTGAGCCCCTCTTGCGCCGCACGCAGCAGGTCCTGGCGGTGAGCTTCGGGCACCGTGCTTTCTCCCGAAACAACCAGGTCGATGACGGTATCTTTAACCAGCGCCGCGGCTTGCGCGGCAGCCGAATCCACTACCTGCTGGAGGGCCTCTTCCAAGGAGGCGGCGGGAGATGCTAGCTCGCTGACGAAGCGGCGGGCCTCGCTTAAGTTCTCGCTGGCCACCTTTTCAATCAGCGCCAGTGTCTCTGGGGAAGGATCTTTTTGAGCCGCGCGCGAGAGCAGAACGATGGAGGAAAGGCCTTGGGCCACGGTGTCGTGGATTTCCCGGGAGAGCCGTTCGCGCTCTTCCAGGCGGCCTGCTTGGTGCTCGCTCGCGGCAAGTTCGGCCTGGGTGGCGCGCAGCTGCCGGGCAACCTCAGCATGGTGCGCCGCCTCAGACTGCACCATGCGCCCGGCATGGAAGGAGCCGATGGCAAAGGCCGTGCCGATGAAGGGGCCGATGGCCGCCGCGATGGTCCATTCCGCCGGATGCTGCCAGGCGGGCAGGAAGGCCGCCAGTGCCCATAACAATCCGCTGCAGGCGATGCCCGGCCAGCGGGGAAGCGAGCTTAGAAAAGCAAAGACCAGCGGGAATTCCAGCCACATGAAGTCCTGGGCATGCACCATGAGCCCGCACCACAGCACGCACAGGCCCACCAGCCACAGGGCGCGGGGGAGTACGCGCCGCAGTGCGTAGACCACGGCCAATGCGACTGCCAGACCAAGGGCGCGGGCATCGAGGCGCCCGTCGAGCCCGGCGCGCAGCAGGCCGAATAGCAACAAAAACGCGAACATCACGTGTAGCCCGGCGCGCCAGGGGCTAAGGCGCTTATGGAAGGTCTGCGGGGAGCGCTGTTTCACGTCATTCACAGCCTTTTACCCTAACCCGCAGGCGGGACACGGGGAATCAACCAGTTGGTTGACTCGAAGTTCAACTAGCGGCCCGATTACTAATCCGCGCGCCGTAGCGATGCTTGAAGCTATGTTTCTTGCACTTAGAGAATTGCGCGCAGCCCGCGGGCGCTTTGCGTTGATTGGGGCGGTGGTCGCGCTCATTACCTTGCTTTTGGTCATGCTCTCTGGGCTCACGGAGGGCCTTGGCAAACAAAACACTTCGGCTTTGGAGGCCTTGGGGCATGAGTATGAGCAGGCGAGCTTTAGCACGCAGAAGCCAACTTTTACGGAGTCGGAGATTTACGCGGACGACGTGGTGCCTGGCAGCGCGCCTTTGGGTACCGCGCAGACCAAGGTGGAGGGCTTCGGCGGCGTGGCCGTGCTGGGCTTGCCGGCGGGCGAGCCTATTCCGGGTACCAAGCAGCAGGTGCCGGCCACGGGAGTGGTGGCCTCGCAAGCGATTACGCAGGGAAATTCCGTGGCGATTGGGGATGAGGCCTATGCCGTCCGCGGCACCGTGCCGGATCTGTACTATTCCCACTCGCCGGTGCTGTGGGTTTCCACGCAGACCTGGGCGCAGTTGAGCCACGCGCCTTCCGACGTCGTGGGTACCGCCCTGCTGCACGCGAACAGCGTTGCCACCGGGCTTCCCACGTCCGTCAGCATGCGCGAGGCCTTAAGCGGCCTGCCCGCCTACAACTCGGAGCGCGGCTCACTTTTGACCATGCAGGGCTTCCTGTATGCAATTTCGGCGCTCGTGATGGTGGCTTTCTTGAGCATCTGGACCATGCAGCGCACCCGCGATCTTTCGATTCTGCGTGCGCTGGGGGCGCGGACGCGCTACCTGCTTGGCGACGCCCTGGCACAATCCGCACTCATCCTCGCCCTCGGAGTTGGTGTGGGTGCCGCAGTGGGCTGGGGCCTGGGCGCGCTCGCGCAATCGACGGTGCCTTTTGTGCTTTCGGCGCGCACGATTGCTGCCCCGGCCGCCGGCATGTGGGTACTCGGCATGCTGGGCGCGGTCCTGGCCACTCGCCGAATCAGCAAAATCAACCCTTTGGATGCGTTGGGAGGACAAGGCTAATGCTAGAGATTGAAAACGTGACGGTCACCTTCCCCGATGGCCGCGAGCGCGTGGTGGCGCTGGATGACGTCAGCCTGGCCATCAAGCCGGGCCAGCTCATGGCCGTCGTCGGCGAATCCGGCTCCGGCAAGTCCACCTTGCTCTCCGTGGCTGCTGGGCTAATCGAGCCCGATAGTGGTCGCGTGCGGGTAAGCGGTGAGCGCGGCATCATCTTCCAACAATCCAACTTGGTCAGCTCGCTCAATGCCCTGGATCAACTTCTCATTGTGGACCATATGGCAGGCCGAAAACCTCGCCGTGAAAAGGCGCGGGAGTTGCTTGAGTATGTAGGCCTGCCCGGGATGGAGGCTCGCCGCATCACCCAGCTTTCTGGCGGTCAGCGCCAGCGCATCAATATCGCGCGTGCCTTGATGGATGATCCCGAGGTGCTGCTCGCGGATGAGCCGACGGCGGCGCTGGATTCTGCGCTCTCGCGCGACGTCGCCAAGCTGCTGCGTGACATCACCGATGAACAACAGACCGCAACGATGTTTGTAACCCATGACCGCAGCCTGCTGGATTTTGCGGACACTGTGGTCACCGTCAAGGACGGAAAGTTGGCG
>NZ_KV814071.1:23348-29709 GCF_001813815.1 Corynebacterium sp. HMSC076D02 | reverse complement strand
GCGGCCGGTACCTAAAGTCCTGCAAGCGGGCGCAAACGGAGTATTCTGTTTTCCCGTTATGCCGAAAAAGAATCCGCGAGTGCGCGTCACGCCCACCACCTATCCCCGCATGGCGCAATGGACCGGAGTGCATTACACGATGCTTTCTGTGACCATTGCCGCATGCGGTGTATTCATCGTGGCTGCACGGCGCATCCGGGGCACTACCAAGGAGACCTTCTACCGGCAGATGACTGGCTGGGTGATGCTGGTGCTCGGTACGGCATGGACCATCGTCTCCCTGGACCCTTCGCAATTCGACATCCGTGAATCTCTGCCGCTGCACCTGTGCGATGTTCTGCGCCCAGTGTTGGCGCTCGGTCTGATTACGGGCAATGAGCATGCGCTGACGCTGACCTATTACTGGGGCATCATCTTGAACCCGCAGGCGATTATCACCCCAGATGTTATTTATTACTTCGATCCGCGCTGGCTGCGCTTTGCCACCTACTGGTTCTTCCACATCACCGCACTGGCCATTCCGTTGGCGTTGACCTTCGGCTTGGGCTACCGCCCGACGTGGAAGGGCTACCGCTTTGCGGTGGGAGTAACCCCGGTGTGGATGGCCAGCGTCATGGCGGTCAACGCCCGCACAGATGGCAACTATGGTTTCTTAAACCACGCGCCGGGCAGCCCCTCCATCATCAACCTGCTGGGGCCGTGGCCTTGGTACATACTCGCCGAAATTGGTGCCGTGGCAGGCGCCTGGGCTGCGATGACGTGGCCGTGGGAGACCCGTAGGCTGCGCCGCGGCACGGTGGCTGCCGGTGCCAAGGGGCTACTGCGCCGCTCCGTGCGCGCCGTGGCAAATAGGCCTTAGCGAGCCATACGCAAAAGCTTGGCGACGGCCCGCGGGATGGCCCCGGCAATCTGCGAAGCCGAGCAGATGGCATAGCCCTCCGGCGTTTGCGCCGCGATGGCTGCCGCATGGGCATGGATGGCCCCGGCATGCAGGACCTCGGTGATTAGCGCTTCCTGCAGATCGAAGTCAGCCTTCTCCTGCAGCTGCTCATCGAGATGCATCTGTGCGAGGACAGCGCCGAGGATGCCCGCGAGCACGTCGCCTGAACCAGGGGTAGCGGCATAGGAATGGCCTGCATTGTAGGCATAGATGGGTTGGCCGGGTGCGGTAACCAGGGTATTTCTTCCCTTGAGCAGCACGATGCAGCCCAGTGCCGTGGCGAGCTCCTGCAGTGGTGCTGCTTTGCCTGATGACAGGTCGAGGCCCTTGTTGAAGGTCGCCTCGTAAAGCTCGGTGAACTCGCCCAGGTGAGGGGTGAGAACCGTGACGGGCAGGCTTCCCAGGCGGGCGCGCAACTCGGGGTGACGGGCAAGGAGTCGCAGCGCATCGGCATCGATGACGGCCGAGATGAACCCATCGAGTACCTCCGCGAGCTCCGCTTGGGCCGCAGCGTCAGTACCGCGTCCTGGGCCCACGACGATGGCCTGGGCGTGACCCGCTGAGTCAAGATCTGGGTGAACCACGAGTTCCGGCAGGAGCGAGGTGATGGAGCGGTCTCCGATAAAGCGCACCATGGCCGGGCTGGTGCGCACTGCCGCGGTGGCTGCCAAGATGCCAGCTCCGGGATAGGTATCGCTGCCTGCGGCAATGGTGACCACGCCGCCGGAATACTTATCGGAGGAAATCCCTGGGGTGGGGTCAACGATTGGTCCGGTACAACCAACCGGGCGCGGGTGCGTGGCGATGCCGTGGGCGGTCTCGATGTTGCCGGGGCGCCACGCATATGCGGATTCCAGGGTGGGCTCGTTGGCGATGTGCCCGGCCGGTTGCGCGAGCGATTCGAGCATCGCGCTAAACGACGTCGCGCCGGGCAGCGTTAAATCCGCCAGCACCACCTGGCCGCACTCGGCCGCAAGCACATGACCCATGCGTGCCCAACCGAAAGTTACGGTGACGTCAGCATGCACTGCGCCTTTGCGGGCGGCTACGCCGGTGTCTGCATTAATGCCAGTGGGCATATCGACTGCTAGCACCGGAATGCCTGCTGCCTGCTCGTAGACCTCCAGCGCCTGGCCGCTGAGCCCGCGTCCGGAACCGAGGCCCGCCACGGCGTCGATAAGCAAGCTCGTGTCATCGGGCAGGGAAGCGGTGGAATTAGGAGTGGACCCACTATTTAGAACCTCGCCGCCGGCTTCCTCGAAAGCCGCAAGGGCGGCTGTGCGGCAGGTCTCAGGTACGAGGGCTGTGACGGCGTGTCCCTGCTGGGCGAGGAGAGCGCTGGCGAAAAGGCCGTCGCCGCCGTTGCCCCCGCTACCTGCCAGAATCATCACGCGGCCTGGGTGCGCGGCGAGCATTACTGCGGCGGCGTCGGCAACCGCGTGGGCGGCCAATTGCGTGAGCTGGTCTGGATAGTTCTGCTGGGCAAGCAGGCGCTCCTCGGCAGCGCGGACGGCGTCGACGGAAAAGGCATATCGCATGCCGCCCAAAATACCCGCCTGCTTAGGCTGGAGCGTTCTGGCAGGTAGGGCACCAGAACAGGTTCCTGCCTTCCAACTTTTTCTCGGCGATGGGCTCGCCGCAGATATAACAAGGCATGCCAGCGCGGCGGTAGACGTATACCTCGCCGCCATGGTCATCCTTGCGTGGCGCGCGGCCCATGGCCTCAGGCGTGTGCTCCGGGCGGACCGTGTCGATGCGGGCGGTGGGCACGCCGGCGCGCATGAGTTCTACCAGGTCCTCCCAGATGACATCGAATTCATGGCGGTCTAATTCATTGCCTGCAATGAAGGGGGAGATGTTCTGGCGGAACAAAACTTCGGCGCGATAGATGTTGCCGACTCCGGCGAAGAGATGCTGATCCATCAGCAAGGAGCCGATGCTGCGGCTCGACCTGTGCACCCGCGGCCAAAGGTCGGCCGGTGATGCGTCCTCGCGGATGGGGTCCTGGCCAATCTTGGCGAGGGCGACGTCGTATTCAGCATCCGTGATGAGCCGGCACCACTGCGGCCCGCGCAGGTTGGCAGCTAGGTCATCGCTTTCGATGCGCAGGCGAATCTGGCCCCAGACATCGTCCAAAGGCTCAAAGCGTAAGCTGCCGATCAACCCGAGGTGAATATAGATGATGTGCTCTGGCGCATCGGCGGAAAAGTGCATAAAGAGATGTTTTCCGCGCGCCTCGGCGAAATTGAGCTGCGTCCCATCGAGCATGGCTGCTTCCGCCGCAAAGCGGCCTTGCGGACTCGTGACGCGCAGCGGCCCACCCCGGAAATCAAGGTTCAGGCGCTGTGCAAGGTGATGAATAATGTGGCCTTCGGGCATGCGGACAAGTTTATTGCATGTGTCGCGGGGATAACGTGAGGATAAATCGGACATCTTTCCCGTTTGGAATGTGGGATTGAAGTGCGAAGACGAGACTTAAACGTTCATTCTCTGCTTTAAAGGTCTAGGTTAAATAGACGAAAGTTAACATAATAAACATTTATCTATTTTGTCGCTTAGCTTATAACGCAACCATATCTGATAAAGATCGGCCCAAATATATAGTGACTCGTTTCATATTTATTTTTCTTCCGGGTTAATTGGACTAGAAAGTTCCAGCACATGGCGCTAAATCTTTATTAAGTTAGGATTGGTTAACGAATTTCTTTATCGGATTTTGTCCGATTGGCTTTGTAAACGTTGACTTTGAAACCGCCGTTGATATGCTTCGCATGGATGTATCTACTGGTGAGTGATAGATCCAACCGCTGCGCATGTAGGGGTGCGCGGCGGCTATAGTCAGGTGGGTGGGACTGCCTGGCTGTAGAGGGTGGGGGCTTGTTCCGCACCCTTAGAGAGACAGGTAACGCCTGGGCCCATCCTTTCCAGGGCCCAGGCGTTACTCGTATGTTTAGGCGGCGTCGTCAGTGCGGTTTCTTGTGGTGTGGTGCCGTGGCAGGGCGTATGAGTAAACCCGGTTCTTTCGAGTAAAATCCAATCCAAAAGATCCAGCCC
Source organism: Corynebacterium sp. HMSC076D02 (assembly GCF_001813815.1). NCBI lineage: Bacteria > Bacillati > Actinomycetota > Actinomycetes > Mycobacteriales > Corynebacteriaceae > Corynebacterium > Corynebacterium sp. HMSC076D02. The sequence continues at coordinate 25,715 of NZ_KV814071.1, read as the reverse complement.
GGTTGCGGGGATTGTCTATGGCGGAAGGCCTTTATAAATGACGCGTTTGCTTGGTTTTGACCGTGAGAAGTACATCGAGATGCAGTCGGAGCACATTCACGCACGGCGCGCAGAAATCGGTGGCAAACTCTACTTGGAGATGGGCGGCAAGCTCTTTGATGACATGCACGCCTCTCGCGTGCTGCCGGGCTTTACCCCAGACAACAAGATCGCCATGCTTGAGCGCATCAAGGACGATGTCGAGATTCTCATCTGCATCAACGCCAAGGACATTGAGCGCCAGAAGATGCGCGCTGACCTCGGGATCCTCTACGAAGATGATGTCTTGCGCTTGGTCGACGTCTTCCGTGGCCGTGGCTTCCTAGTAAACAACATCGTCATGACCCAGCTGGAAGATGGCAACAGCCAAGCTGAGGCCTTCATTGACCGCCTGGAGCGCCTTGGCCTGAGCGTTGCACGTCACCGCGTTATCCCGGGTTATCCTTCCAACACAGACCTCATCGTTTCTGAGGAAGGCCTTGGCCGGAACGAGTACGCGGAAACCACGCGTGACCTGGTTGTCGTCACTGCGCCGGGGCCAGGCTCAGGCAAGCTGGCGACCGCCCTATCGCAGGTCTACCACGAGCACCAGCGCGGTGTGCAGGCTGGATACGCCAAGTTTGAGACCTTCCCTATCTGGAACCTGCCGCTCGATCACCCAGTGAACCTGGCTTACGAGGCCGCAACCGTTGACCTCAACGACGCAAACGTCATCGACCACTTCCACTTAAGCGCCTACGGCGAGTCCACGGTGAACTACAACCGCGATGTCGAGGCCTTCCCGCTGCTTAAGACCCTCCTGGAGAAGCTGACCGGCAACACCCCGTACCAGTCCCCAACGGATATGGGCGTCAACATGGCTGGCTTCTGCATCACCGATGACGAAGTCTGCCGTGAGGCCTCCAAACAGGAGATTATTCGTCGCTACTTCAAGGCTTTGGTGGAAGAGGCGCGCCTCGGCTTGGATTCCACGCAGTCCGAGCGCGCGGCCGTCGTCATGGCGAAGGCCGGCATTAAGTCTGATGACCGCCCGGTAGTAGTGCCGGCGCGCGAGCGTGCCGCGGAAACTGACGAGCCGGCCTCTGCGCTGCAGCTTACCGACGGCACCATCATCACCGGCCGCACTTCTGCGCTGCTGGGCTGCTCCGCTGCCATGCTGCTCAATGCGCTTAAGCATCTCGCCGGCATCGACGATGAGATCCACCTGCTGAGTCCAGAGGCCATCGAACCGATCCAGAAGCTCAAGACCGAGTATCTGGGTTCGCGAAACCCGCGCCTGCACACCGACGAGGTGCTCATCGCTCTTTCCGCCTCCGCTGCGAAGGACGAGAACGCTCGCCGTGCAATGGCGGAACTAAAGCAGCTGGCAGGTTGTGACGTTCACACCACCACCATCTTGGGCTCGGTGGATGAGGGAATCTTCCGCAATTTGGGCGTGCTCGTGACCTCCGATCCGGTCTTTGCACGTAAGCAGGCGCTTTACCAGAAGCGTTAAGCTCAAAGATTTTCGGGAAATTTAGGAAAAGCAACAGCTCACGCCTACAATCGATGGCGTGAGCCTCAGCAAAATTCTCCTTTATTACTGCTTTACCCCAATCAGCGATCCCACTGCCATCATGTTGTGGCAGCGCAACCTATGCGAAAAACTCGGGCTGAAGGGCCGCATCCTCATCTCCGAGCACGGAATTAACGGCACCGTCGGTGGTGACATGGATGCTTGTAAGCGCTATGTCCGTGAGACCCGCGAGTACCCGGGCTTTAAAAAGATGGAATTCAAGTGGTCCGAGGGTAGTGCCGATGATTTCCCACGCCTGTCCGTGAAGGTTCGCGACGAAATCGTGGCATTCGGCGCGCCCGGTGAGCTAAAGGTGGATGAGAACGGTGTCGTCGGTGGCGGCGTGCACCTGAAGCCAGAGCAGGTCAACGAGCTGGTTAAAGAGCGCGGCGACGAAGTCGTCTTCTTCGATGGCCGCAATGCCATGGAAGCTGAGATCGGCAAGTTCAAAAACGCTGTCGTCCCAGATGTTAAGACCACCCATGATTTCATCCAGGAAATCGAGTCCGGCAAGTATGACTGGATGAAGGATAAGCCAGTCGTTTCCTATTGCACCGGCGGCATTCGTTGCGAGATTCTTTCTTCCCTGATGAAGAATCGTGGTTTCAAAGAGGTCTACCAGATAGACGGCGGCATCGTCCGCTATGGCGAGAAATTCGGCAACGACGGTCTTTGGGAAGGCTCCCTCTACGTCTTTGACAAGCGCATGCATCACGAATTTGGGCAGGGCCTGCAAGATCCAGGTTTTATCCAGCTTGGCCACTGCGTGCATT
>NZ_KV814071.1:0-23248 GCF_001813815.1 Corynebacterium sp. HMSC076D02 | reverse complement strand
CCTTCCATAACTGCATCAACGAGGACACCTGCCGCAAGCAGGTGCTCATCTGTGATGATTGCATCCAGAGCGTAGAAACCCAGCACTGTGGGCGTCCAGATTGCGCGGAAGTAGCCGCGGCTGCGGCGCAAAGTGCAGCTCAGTAACCAGCGAGCACGAATTTGCGGTTAAGGTCTTGGCTGAATCCGAGCCTGAACCAGAGCCTAACCCGAAGCCGAATCCAAAACCACAGCCAACGCATGGCTCTTCGATGCCTAAGTCTTGTGGGCCGGTACTCGCTGCCGCAGCTGGCAGGTCTAGCTGGTGGTGCGGCCGCCGCGCTGCTGTTGGGCCTGGTCATCGCAGGCTGTGCGGGTAGCGGCTTCGGCTCTAGCTCGGCGTCTTAGGCGCAAGGAAGACCGAGATTCACGGATTCACGGGGAAACGGTTAGCCCAGCGGAACCAACAAGATTTGAATGTCGGTGATGCACCACAGCATGAAGTTGCAGGCCATTACCCAGAAAATTGCCATCCAGGAGCGCCAGCGCAGATAGCGTTTGAGCTTGCGCACCATGATGACGGCGGTGCCCACCATTCCCAGGAACGGGATGATGACGGTGGTCAGTGCAAAGAAGCGGCGCTGGCCTTCGGTGCACAGCCAGGTGGCAAGCTGGGCGTCGCAAAGCGCCCCGCCCTGGGAGCGGGTAATTAGGGCCACCGCAAATGCGTAGAGGCCGGAAAGCAGCAGCACAGCAACCATGAACCAGATAGCCTGCCGGGAAGAGCGGCGGTTGGCCGCAGCTACCGCTAGGGGATCTGGCTCATCCGCGAGCTCATCGAAAGAGCTTGGCTCCGGGCGCCGCAGGTTGGCGTAGTCGGCATCAGTTGTCAGATCGTTTTCCGGATGCTCAGGCTGGAGATTCATAGGCCAAAGTCTAGTCGCCGTGGATTAGCCCGCAGTTTCGACTGAAGGCGCAGAGTCCGAGGGACGCACCAGAACCGGGACGCGCACATGCGGAAGCAGCTCGGTGGCCGTGGAGCCAATGAATACGCGTTCGAAGGGGCCCATCGGGGAAGAACCTAGGCACATCAAGTCGCCCTTCTTCCACTTCAGCGAGTCCACCGCGCCAGACCAGCCATGGCCGGTGCCGATTGCGGTAGTAATCGGTAGCTCTGGGAAGCGCTCTGCCACCACATCGTGTGCGCGGTCCAGCATGGACAAGGAATGCTCGTGCCAGCCTTTGGCTAGCTTGGAGGCGACGTCGACGTTGCCGCTGACCTGGGCGTCGAGAAGCCCGTCGGCAGAAAAGGCCACGATGCGCAGCGGAACGTTCCATGCATTCGCCAGGCGGGCGGCGCACAGCAAGGCGGGGTCCTCGGAGTCACCGCGCTCGGTGAAAGCGAAGTTGATGCGGGTCACGCCATGCTTGGAAAGCTTGATATCGCGCGGGGAAAGGCCCAACGGAATAGGGGAAAAGTGCAGCAGAGCGTCGGCAGTCGAGCCTGCGAAGAAACGGCCTTTTGGCGCGGATTGGTTAGCGCCAAGCAGGATTGCATCCGCGCCGAATTCTTCTGCCATCTCGGTCAGCAGCTGCGGGCGGGAGGGGCCGGCCAAAAGAACGGAAGGTTCTTCGTCCAGCTGGGAATCGGAGATACCCGCCGCCTCGAGTGCTTCCAGAACGCGTTCTTTGCACTTGGCCTGTTCCTTGGTGAACCACTTTTTAAATTTATTGCCGTGCTTCTTCAGCGCGGTGGTGGCCAGTGGGACGGAGATCGTGGAAACGACCCTGATGCGAACGTTGGTGGAGCGGGCGAGCCACGCTGCAAAATCGATCGCTTCAGTGCCAGTGGAGGAAGGACTCCACGAAATTAGGATTCGCACAGGGTCTTTAGCGAGAGAAGCAAAAGACCTGTGTTGATGATTTTTATCCATTCAGCAATACATCCCGTGAACTGTCCGGGGGCGTAATTCTTAGCCCATTATTAGTCACGGGAGGGGCGAAAAAGAAATCCGGGCCTGGTCCGCATTACCCCTGGTCGCTTTGGTCTACATGCGGTTTCATGCCCGGTTTCTTTGCTAAGCGGGCTTTAGTTCATTGTCGGGCGATAGACGTCTGCCAACTTGGCAATCAGGGAACTCATCTGACGAGCCTCTTGCAAGTCTTTAGGTTCCATCCACTGCAGGATCTCCGCCAGGGCGGCGGCACGCTGACGGGAGACGATGTTCAGTTCAGATTCACCTAGTTGGGTCAGTGCCACGAGGACGCCGCGGCGGTCTTTGTCATCTCGGTGGCGCTCCACAAAGCCGTGGCGCTCCAATTGGTATAGGGCATTGGACGCGGTGGGCATGCGGATGAGTTCTGCCTGTGCGATGGTGCTCACGCGGGATGGGCCGCGCAGGCGCAGCTGGTTCATGATAGAGACCTGGGAGGTGGTCAGGGAGGAACCTTCGGTGGTGCGTTGGAAGATGAGCATCAGCTTGTTTAGTGCGGGCTGAATGCTGCGGGCTACGTCAAGGGCGTCTTCGTAGGTGGAGGGGGACTCAGCAGCTTGTTCACTCATGGAAAGTAATAGTAGCGCCCGTACACTCGCAACGGTAGTTAGGCCACGAAAAATTTAGCTTTTGAGTTGAAAAATACTTTCCGCTCATTCGCACGCGGGAACAGGTGGCGTGGTTAAGCTGTTGTCTAATTTGGTGTCTGGTCAACTTCAGGCCTGGATCTAGGAAAGGAGGATAGGACCACTGTGGCGGTTTCTTTCAAACACGTGATCTCCCACGAGTGGGAGCGTGCGCAGCACCTGCGCAAATATCGAGCGGGCCTTATAGAAAAGGACGCGCTTTGCGACGCCGACTTTCTCCTCCGCGCCGCAGCCAAGCACCATGGCATCGACATGGTGCGCAAATGTCCTCTCTGCGGGGAGGCGATGCGCCTTACTAAATGGGTCTATGGCGAGGCGTTAGGGCGGCGTGCCGGCAGCGCGCGCAGCGATGAGGAAATCGCAGAATTCGTCGCCGAAGGCATCGAATTTACGGTTCATAAAGTCGAAGTTTGTACGGCGTGCCGGTGGAATCACCTATTGGCGGCGGCGACGGCCTATGATGAAGGTTAGTTTTTGGCTCGGCCGTTGTGGCCGGTAAGCTGCATTTATTTAAGAAAATCTGCCCATGATTGACGAGGACACGAAGCAGTGACCGAAAAGGAATCCGCCCAACAGAGAGCTGGGCGTCATAGTAAAAAATCTACGAACCAGCGCAAACGACGTCGCTGGCCCTGGATTGTTTTGATCGTTGCCTTGGTGCTCGTGGTTGTGCCCGCAGCTCTCTTCGGCTACGCCTACTCCCAATACACGGTCCCGGATCCAAAGGACCTTCAGGCCAACCAGGTTTCGACCATTGTTGCTGGTGACGGAAACACTCAGCTGGCTAAGTTGGTGCCGCCGGAAGGCAACCGCACGCAGGTCAAGCTGGAAGAAGTCCCTGATTACGTAGAAGATTCCGTGCTTTCGGCCGAAGACCGCGAGTTCTGGACCAACTCGGGCTTTTCCTTTACCGGCTTAGGCCGCGCAGTCTTGGGAAAGCTCACCGGTGACTCCACCGCGGGTGGTGGCTCCACCATTACCCAGCAGTATGTGAAAAACACTCTGGTGGGTGACGAGTACTCCTATGTCCGTAAGATTCGTGAGCTCATCTACTCCATCAAGATGACCAACGAATGGTCTAAGGAAGACATCCTGCAGGCCTACCTGAATACGGTCTACTTCGGACGTAATGCTTATGGCATCCAGGCTGCTTCGAACGCCTACTTCAACAAGGACGCAAAGGATCTCACCGTGGAAGAGGGCGCCATGTTGGCCGGCCTTATCCAATCTCCTTCCGTTCTTGATCCGCGCGTTGATGAGGAAAGCTCCAAGGCGCGTTGGAACTATGTTCTCGATGGTTTGGTAGAGATGGGCGATCTCAACGCCACCGAGCGTAAGGGAATGCAGTTCCCGCAGACTCGTGATCCTTCCGAGTACTCCGCATACACCGAGGCGCCGGGCGCTTTTGGCCACATCAAGAATCAGGTCATCGCCGAACTCGAGCGCGTCGGCATCACTGAGGATCAGGTGGCAACCGGTGGTCTGAAGATCACCACCACCATCGATATGAACGTGCAGAACGCCTCCACCGATGTGGTGGATGGTCAGCTGGCTTCCCTGCAGGAAGACGCACGTGCTGCTGCCGTCACCATTGACCCGGCAACCGGCGGTATCCGCGGCTACTTCGGCGGCAACGAGGCAACTGGTTGGGACTACGCAAATGCGGGTCTGCAGACCGGCTCCACCTTTAAGATCTTCACTCTTGCGGCAGCACTGCAGCAGGGCATTGGCTTGGATACCTATTACTCCTCGGCTCCTTATCAGCTGCCTGGTTCCCAGGTGGTTACCAACGTCGATGGTGGCTGCGGCAGCTGCTCCATCGCTGAGGCGTTGAAGAAATCCTACAATACCTCCTTCCTCCGCCTGCAGGACGATCTGGAAAACCGTACGCAGGACACCGCAGACATGGCGCATGCTCTGGGTATTGCAAAGTCGCTGCCGGGCATCGATAAGACCCTGAGTGAGAAGGGCGGGACTCCGTACGAGGGCATTGTATTGGGCCAGTACCAGTCCCGTCCGCTGGATATGGCTAGTGCAATGGCCACTTTGACCAACGGTGGCGTTTGGCACCAGCCTCACTTCGTTCAGAAGGTGGAGACCACCGGCGGCGAGGTTCTCTACGAGTTCGACGACAAGGGCGGCGAGCGCCGTGTTTCCGCGAACGTTGCCAATAATGTCTTGAAGGCAATGCTCCCGGTCGCAGGTTGGTCCAACGGTGCTCTGGCCGGCGGCCGTGAGTCCGCTTCCAAGACCGGTACCACGCAGCTGGGCGATACCGGCAACAACAAGGACGCTTGGATGGTTGGCTCCACCCCGCAGTTAGCAACCGCCGTGTGGGTTGGTACCGCTGACAACACCTCTGCCATCTTCAACTCCTATGGCGGAATCATGTACGGCTCCAACTCCCCGACTCAGATTTGGAAGCAGATTCTGGATACCTCGCTGGCTAACGCTGAGTACAAGTCCTTCCCGCAGGCTTACCCCGTCCGTTACGGTAGCGGTAGCTGGGGTTCGGGTTACACCGGCTCCTACGACTCTTCCTATAACTCCGGTACCGCTGGCGGCGACAGCAACACCGCTCCGGAACAGGACGCTCAGGCACCTACTCCGGCACCAGAGGAACAGGCCCAGCAGCCGGCGCCTTCACCGGAACAGCAGCAAGGCCAGCCGGGTCAGCCGGGACAGGGTCAGCAGGGCCGTCCGGCACCGCCTAATCAGCCGGCGCAAGATGTCCCGTCGATTGAGGACATCATTAGCGGCCAAGGCGATTTGGCCGATCTGCTTAATCAATAGGAGATCAGCGTGACTGATAGGGCCCTTCGTAAGGTGAAGTCGGTGGCGCAAGCTCGCCCCGCTTCACCTGTTGCCCCCGCATCACCCGCCGCCACGGATAAGGCAGCGGCGGAAAATACTGGACTCGTTCCGCTTTCGTCGGAGCCTTTTGCGCACGATGTCGTCGAGTTCTTCGGAGGGCCGAAGGGTCGTTTCGCATATTCGGGCAAGAAGCAATGGTTTAGCCCCCTGCGCGCCCTCATCGCGGTGGCTTGGATGTTTCTGGTATTCGGCTTTCTCAGCAAGGCCACGTGCGCGGGCAGCCGCACTTCTGCAGAAGGGCTCATTTCGCTGAACTGGGATGGCAACCGTCAGTACACCTCGTTCTGCTACAACGACATCATCCCGCTCTACGGTGGCCGCGGCCTCGACCAGGGTGGCTTCCCTTATGCCTTTTCGTGGCAGGAGGGTGACCTCACCCGCTACATGGAATACCCAGTCTTGGCCGGGATGTTTCAGGGAATCATGGGTTGGCTCTCGCGCACTACCTACCCGGTGGGCCACTGGTTTGGCATCGCCGAATCCGGTTGGTACTTCGGGCTCACCGCACTGGTGATGTCGTGCATCTGGGTCGTTACCGTCTACATGGTCTTCCGCCTGACCGGAAACCGGGCGTGGGACACCGTACTGATGGCGGCCAGCCCACTGGTAGTCATCCATGGATTTACCAACTGGGACATCCCCTCCATCGCTTTCATGGTGGGCGCACTTCTCGCCGTAACCCGTGGCAAGAATTGGCTCGCCGGAATCCTGATTGGTTGCGGTACTGCGTTCAAGCTGTGGCCACTATTCATCCTGGGCGCGTTCTTAGTGCTGGCAGTGCGAAACAAGAAGTGGGCGCCGTTAGGCGGAATGCTCGGCGGTACGGTGATCTCCTGGCTCGTGGTCAACGTCCCTGTGGCAGAAAAGTACCCGGAGGCTTGGCACGAGTTCTTCCGCTTGAACGAGGAACGTGGCGCGGAGTGGACCACCATCTATGCCGTGCTTAACCGCGTGACGGGAATCGAGTTCAGCCCGGAATTCCTCAACGCCTTCACCCTGCCCGCCTTCCTCATCGCATGCGCGGTCATTGGAGTCTTCGGACTGCGGGTGGCACGTACGCCGCGCGTGGCCGAGCTAATCTACCTCATTTTGATGGCCTTCTTGTTGGTGAACAAGGTTTGGTCCCCGCAGTATTCGCTGTGGTTGGTGGTCCCGGCTCTGTTAGCCCTGCCGCGTTGGCGTTTGCTGATGAGCTGGATGCTTGTCGACGCCCTGGTGTGGCCGGTTCTCATGTGGCACATGCTGGGGGAGGAGAACAAGGGCATCGGGCATGAGCTGCTCGATATCATGGTCATCGCCCGCGACGGCTTCATCATCGTCATTGGTGTGCTCGTCGTGCGCCAGATGCTGGGCAAGAGCGTCGATAAAGTACGCGCGGCACACGCAGGCCGCGATCCGCTAGTAGGGGAGTTTGCCTAAATGGGTATCACAATCGTGGGAATCGTTTCGATCGTCCTCGGGTTCTTCTGCGTCATGGCTGCTTACTATCTCTATCAGCGCAGCGATGACCGCCGTTGGCCCATCTTGTTTGGCCTGCTGGCGCTTTTGTTTCTGACGGTGATTCCAGCCGGCAGTGCGATCTTCTTCGCCACCACCATGCGGAGCTAGGTGCGAGCCGCGCGCACGGGCGTTCGTGTGCTTGGTTACAGACTGTAAGTCCTCAGCGGAAATATCCCGTTGAGGATTTCTTTTTGGCCGGTCAATGCGCTATTGTGGTGGGGTTGCTTGACGCAACGTACCCTCCTGCCATATCCGCAAAGGTGATATGGCCGAAAACAGTTACTAGACCATAGGAGGTGATGAGGTCCGTGCGTCACTACGAAGTCATGATTATTCTGGATCCTAACCAGGATGAGCGCACCGTATCCCCGTCCCTAGACAAGTTCCTGGAAGTTATCCGCAAGGACGGCGGCAAGGTTGAAAACGTTGATGTATGGGGCAAGCGTCGTCTTGCTTACGCCATCAACAAGAAGGAAGAGGGCATCTACGCCGTCGTTACCCTTGAGTGCGAGTCCGCATCGGTGCTCGAGCTTGACCGCCGCCTGAACCTGAACGACACCATCCTGCGTACCAAGGTTCTGCGCACCGACAGCAAATAGCGGATACTGGTTTCAGAGTTTTAAGAATCCACGTAACCGATAAGGAGAACAGACCATGGCACAGGGAGATACCCCAATCACCGTTGTTGGCAACGTAGTTGCTGACCCGGAGCTTCGCTTCACCCCAGCGGGTGCGGCTGTAGCAAACTTCCGCGTTGCTTCCACCCCTCGTCGCTTCAATTCGCAGACGAATCAGTGGGAGGATGGCGAAGCCATGTTCCTGACTTGCAACGTGTGGCGCCAAGCCGCAGAAAACGTTGCAGAGACTCTGACCAAGGGCATGCGAGTCATTGTTAATGGCCGCCTCCGCCAGCGTTCTTACCAGAACCGCGAGGGCGAAAACCGCACTGTCTTTGAGGTTGAGGTCGACGAAGTTGGCCCATCCCTGCGCTACGCTTCCGCTCAGGTCACCCGCAAGTCCGCCAATGGCGGCAATGGTGGTGGCAACTACGGCGGCCAGCAGCAGAACCAGGGCGGCAACAACTTTGGCGGCGGCAACCAGGGTGGCTTTGGTGGAAACCAGAGCGCTCCGCAGCAGTCAGCTCCTTCTAATGATCCGTGGAATTCTGCACCACAAGCCGGCAGCTTCGGCGGTGCAGACGCTGAACCCCCGTTCTAAACACTGTCAAACGCAATTATTAACTAACTCAATTGAAAGGCAGGGATCATGAAGCTGATCCTCACCGCTGCCGTTGAGAACCTCGGCGCCCCAGGCGAAATTGTTGAGGTCAAGAACGGCTACGGACGTAACTACCTGCTTCCTCGCGGCCTGGCTATCGTTGCCACCCGCGGTGCTGAGAAGCAGATCGAGGGCATCAAGCGCGCCCAGGAAGCTCGCGCAATCCGCGACCTGGATCACGCACGCGAGGTCCGCAACCAGCTCGAGCAGCTCTCCGGCGTTCAGGTTGTAATGAAGACTTCTGAAAACGGCAAGCTTTTCGGCTCCGTTTCTGCAGACGACATCGTTTCCGCTATTGAGGCCGCTGGCGGCCCGAAGCTGGACAAGCGCATCGTCGTTCTGCCAAAGGGCCTGGTCAAGAAGACCGGCAACTACCAGGTCGAGCTGAAGCTGCACGCTGATGTTCTCGGCAAGGTGAACTTCTCGGTCGTCGCTGCCTAAAACTGATTTAAGGCGCACGACGGTTTCCATGCCCGAAGCATGGAAACCACAATGACAACAGCAACGCAGTTGGTCCTTGGGGCCTGCCATGTGAGGTGGCAAGCCCCAGGGGCTTTTTGCGCGTTTTAGGCACGATTTCACCCGCCTGTGGACAACTGTGGATAACTTTCCAAATCTGTGGATAACTTTTGTCAAGTGGAAGCTGCTTTTACCGCTCGTTAACCCGCGGGTAAAAGCGTTAATACGCAGGTAAATGCGGTTGTCCACTGGTTTTGTGTACATTTTCACATTGGCAAAAACACCGCCTGACCTGCGCTTATAGTAATCGCAGGTCAGTGGCTTGAAGGAGTTATCCACAGGTCCTAACAGCAGTTCTGGGACAAAAGTACGCACTCACCTGGGAATTGCACAAGTGCCTGTGGAAAACTTTCGTTTTATACCCAAGCGAAGCGCGTGGAGGGGCGAAAATTGTATGTCTATCCCCTGCATTAGACTTAGAGCTCGAAAGAGTAGCCGAGGGGAGATATGCCGCCTAGCGGCCGCAAAAATATGGTGGGATGGATTGTCTATGACTAATGCAAGCTTTGATGACTCTGACTACGTACCGCCAGAGGCGCCCGATGTGCCGGAGGTAGAAGATCGCCCCTACCGCGGCAAGCGCAGGGATGACGTTAAGCGCTATGGCGAGTTCCGCCAGCCGCCTTCAGATAGGGAAGCGGAGCAAGGCGTCTTGGGCGCTATGCTCCTTAGCCCGAATACGGTTATGGAAGTCATTGAGGAGCTCGAACCAGATGACTTTTATTACCCAGCGCATGCGTTGATTTACCAGGCTATGGTCGATCTTTATGCCGCCGGCACTGACATTGACGCGGTCATCGTGGCCTCCCGTCTAGACCGCTATAACAATCTGGAGCGCGTGGGTGGTGCGCCCTATTTGCACACCCTTTTGGCCACCGTTCCTACTGCAGCGAATGCTCGCTACTATGCGGAAATCGTTGCGGAAAAGGCAGTTCTGCGCAAGCTTGTTGACGCAGGCACGCGCGTTGTTCAGCTGGGTTTCGAAGGCGCCGAAGATGCAGAAATCGAGTCTGTCTTGGATCGTGCCCAGCAAGAAGTGTTTGCGGTGGCGCAGAAGAAGACAACCGAGGATTATCAAGTTCTTGGAAAGCTTATCGATCCAACCATTGACGAGCTCGCGATGCTGCAGCAAAACGGTGGCTTGGAGGCCGGGGTGCCAACTGGCTTCATTGACTTGGACAAGCTCACCAATGGTCTGCGTGCTGGGCAGATGATCATTGTCGCGGCGCGTCCTGGTGTTGGTAAGTCGACGCTGGCCATGGACTTCATGCGTTCGGCTTCGTTGCAGCATGGCAAGACTTCCGTAATCTTCTCCCTCGAGATGTCTGCCTCTGAGATCGTGATGCGTTTGCTCTCGGCTGAGGCGGAGGTAAAGCTATCCGATATGCGCGGTGGACGCGTTTCCACTGAAGATTGGGCCAAGATCGACCAGACGCTCAACCGCATCCAAGATGCGGCACTGTTCATCGATGATTCTCCGAACCTCACCATGATGGAGATTCGCTCCAAGGCCCGCCGCCTAAAGCAACAACATGGTTTGGACCTCATCGTGCTTGACTATATGCAGCTGATGTCTTCCGGCAAGAAGGTTGAATCCCGTCAGCAAGAGGTCTCGGAATTCTCCCGACAGCTTAAGCTTTTGGCCAAAGAGCTCGAGGTGCCGCTGATTGCCATTTCCCAGCTGAACCGTGGCCCAGAGTCCCGCACTGACAAGAAGCCGCAGCTTGCTGACCTCCGTGAGTCGGGCTCGCTGGAGCAGGACGCCGATATGGTTATGCTGCTTTACCGCCCAGACTCCCAAGACCGGGATGACCCACGAGCCGGCGAGGCTGACATCATTCTGGCTAAGCACCGTGGTGGTCCTATCGATACAATCCAGGTTGCGCACCAGCTGCACTACTCCAAGTTCGTCAACATGGCACATGGCTAATAGCCTGCCGCACCCTCAGAATAGGCAACCGGTGTCGCATATCCGCGGCTTAGCGATTTCCGGCGCCTTTGCCGCGGCCGTTATGGCATTGAGCCTCAGTGGCGTTGGTTGTTCCGGCACCCCAGCGCCTGAAGGAGGCACGGGGCAGCCCACGTCGGCGCCCGTGATGCCCACTAAACCCTCTCCGCAGGTAAATGCCCAGAAGTTTGTTTATGGCCATCAACACCCGCGACAACATGGATACTTGGTGACGCCCAAGAAGCTTTCACCTGCGAAAAAGATCCCTTTAGTGGTTTTCTTCCATGGTGGTGGATGGCAAGAAAAGTCTACTGCGCGCTCTGCGGCACCCGTGGTCAACGACCTAGCCCAACACGGAGTTGCAGTGTGGAACGTGGAATACCGTGGCGTGACTTTGAACGCGAAGGATGCGCCTGGTGGGTGGCCAATGACGTACAACGACGTTGCGGCGGCTATTGACTTCATTCCGCAGCTCGCGCATGAATCACGCATCCCCCTCGACATCAGCAATGTCGTTGTTGCTGGTTATTCAGCGGGCGGCAACCTTTCGACGTGGGCTTGTTCGCGTCCGGCGCTGCCGGCAAAGGCACCTGGTGCCGCACCAAAGTTCCGCGTAGATAAATGCGTGGGTATTGCCGGTGTTTATGACATGCACCTGGCCTTTAGACAGCACGATAAGTTTGTGCGCACGCTTCTAGGTGGTACGCCGCGCCAGGTGCCGCAGCGTTATTTCGAAGCTTCACCTGCGGACAATGTCAACGACAAAGCCCGCATCGTGGTGCTCCACGGTAAAAATGACAAGACCGTCAACGCCGACGAGGTCAAATACTTCATGGCTCGAGCACGTGCGCATGGACTCAGCATTGAGACGGTGCTCCTCGATGACGCGGAGCATTATTCGTGGTCTAAGCCGGAAGGGCCGCAGTGGAAAGCTGCACGGAAAGCGATTCTTCAGCAGATCCATACAGAGACAAATCCTTGACCTTTGCAGGGTCGCCTAGGCGCGGGCCGAGTACTACGAGCACGATGAATGCCGCGGTCGTGGCGATGGCCAACCATTGCCAGAAGGCGTGCAATCTTTTTCCGAGCAGTTGCGCGAGCCAGGTGCCGAAGAATGCACCCAGGGTGTTGAAGAAGAGATCATCGATGTCGGTGCGACCTAGCGAAAAGACGTATTGGATGGTCTCGACTAGGCCAGAGAAGACAAAACCCCAGATCGTTGCCTTGAGTTTCGAGCCCACCTGCACGTAGAGCAGTATTCCAAGTGGGACGAAGAACGCGAAGTTACCGCCGTATTCAAACGCAGGCTTGAACCAGCTGCCGGAGAACAGATCATCCAGCGGCATCAGACGCAGCTCCCTGGCGCGTTGATTATCCGGATTCCAGAGATAACCGATCTGGAAGAAGGCTTTCAGAGTGGTCAGTGACAAAATGACCGCGCAATATCCACCCAGAGCAACGGCAGCGCGCAAGCGTGCTTTCATCTCTATACCAGGGCCTTTCCCCGTTGTTCCGGAAGTAAGAATGCGGCAATTGTTGCCACGGCGAATGCGGCGGCGAAGATGGCAAAAAGCCAGGGCTTACCGCCGTGCGAGACTACCACTGGCACCATCAATGGAGCGAGAATGGAAGCAAGCCGACCGAAGCCCGCGGCGGCACCCGTTCCCGCGCCGCGGAGGTGGGTGGGATAGAGCTCTGGGCCGATGGCGTAAAGCGCACCCCAGGCTCCCAAGTTGAAGAAGGACAACAGGCAACCTGCCACGAGAATCAAGGTCGTGGTGGATGCAAAACCATACATTCCTGCTGCACAGGCGGAACCGATTAGGAACGCGGCGAGCGTTGGGCGTCGGCCCCAGGATTCAATAAGCCAGGCTGCAGCGGCGTAGCCGGGCAGCTGGGCAAGCGTGATGATTAACGTGAAGCTGAAGGATTTAACCAGGCTGAACCCATCGGCTACGAGGAGTGAAGGAATCCAGATGAACGCGCCGTAGTAGCTCAAGTTCACACAAAACCAGATGCTCCAGAACGCGGCGGTCCGCCGGCGCAGTGATGCCGACCAAATGCTAGTCGAGGTGATGTCTTCCTCCCCGTAGGTCTGTGGGGTAACGGCAGAAGATTGAGGTTTGCCCTCGGATCTGGCCGCTGCTTCGAAGGAGGCCACCGCCTCTTCTGCCTCCGCGTGCCGGCCTTTGGATTCCAAGAAACGCACCGATTCGGGCAGACGGAGGCGCACGAACAGGGCGTAGATGGCAGGTGCCATTCCCAGCGCCAAGGCCCAGCGCCAGCCGCTAGGCGACGCCCCGACTACAAAGGTGCCAATGAGCGCTGCGAGCACCCAGCCCACTGCCCAGAAAGCCTCAAGTATGACCACCATGCGTCCACGCACTTTAAGCGGGGAGAACTCGGAAATGAGCGTTGATGCCACCGGCAGTTCTGCGCCTAAACCGAGGCCGACGATAAAGCGTAGGATAAGGAGCATCGTCAATCCGGTCGAGAGGGCTGATGCGCCGGTGGCCAAACCGTAGACCAGCAGGGTTAGCGCGAATACTTGGCGGCGCCCAATCTTATCGGCGAGCAATCCTCCAAAGGTCGCGCCGAGTGCCATGCCCACGAAGCCGATTGAAGCCAGCCAAGAGGATTCGGTAGGGCTAATGCCCCAGTGGGTTGCCAAAGCTGCCATGACGAAAGAGATGAGTCCGACATCCATGGCATCGAGTGCCCAGCCGATCCCTGAGCCGGCTAACAGCTTCTTGTGCTTCTTAGTAACAGGCAGGCGGTCGAGACGCTCCGCGCGTGAAATATGGCCTTGGTTGATTGTCCGCATACAAGGGCACTATAGCTTGGTCCAGCTCTGTGTGCTGGGAAAATGCTAGGAAGATTGGAAGTTGCGCAGACGCAGTGAGTTGCTGACAACGAACACCGAGCTAAAGGCCATAGCGATGCCGGCGAAAAGCGGGTTGAGTAGGCCCAACGCAGCCACTGGGATGAGCAGTACGTTGTAGGCGAAAGCCCAAAACAGGTTCCCCTTGATGATTCGTAGGGTGCGGCGCGAGAGCCGGATGGCGTCGGCTGCGGAGCGCAGATCGCTGTTCATCAAGGTGATATCGGATGCTTCAATCGCCACGTCGGTGCCAGCCCCCATGGCTAGGCCGAGGTCTGCCTGGGCAAGGGCTGCTGCGTCGTTGACGCCGTCACCCACCATGGCAACGGTCTTTCCCTCCTCCTGCAGGTGCCTAATTACCGCCACCTTGCCGGACGGCAGCACACCTGCGGTTACGTCCGCGTTGGCGATGCCCACGGCCTTGGCGACGGCGCGCGCTGCTCCTTCGTTGTCACCGGTTAGAAGATGTGGGGTAAGGCCGAGTTCGCGGAGCTTGGCGACGGCCGCGGCAGACGTCGGCTTCACCGTATCGCGAACATCGATGATTCCAGCGAGCGTATCGTCCACGTAGACGGCGACCGGGGTTGCACCCTCGGCCTCCGCGGCCTGGAAGGTGGCGGCGAGCTCGCCGCGTGCTGCTTGCTCACCCTCTATGCGTCCGACGCGCACGCGGTGTCCGTCTACTGTGCCCTCGACGCCTCGGCCTGCCACGGAATGGAAGTCGCTTGCGGGCTCAATGCGGCCTGCCTGCGGCAGATCTTGGGCTGCTGAAACGATGGCCTTGGCAATCGGATGTTCAGAACCTGCTTCCACCGCCGCTGCGAGCAGGAGAAGCCTGCTTTCTGCTGTAGAGCCTCCCATTTGCTGTGCGAGATGCACACGTGCGACGGGCATTTTGCCCTCGGTGATGGTGCCGGTTTTGTCCATGACGATGGTGTCTACCTTCTTGGTGGACTCGAGGACCTCAGGTCCTTTGATGAGAAGCCCCAGCTGCGCGCCGCGGCCAGTGCCCACCAAAATGGCAGTCGGAGTTGCAAGGCCCATTGCACAGGGGCAGGCGATGATGAGTACAGCGACCGCAGCGATGAAGGCTGGTGCGACGCCGTCCCCAAAGATCAAGTGCGCGAGCAGCGTTAGGGCGGCAATGATGATGACCACGGGCACGAAGACCTGTGCAATCTTGTCCACCAGGCGCTGGACTGGGGCCTTGGAAGCCTGGGCGTCGGTGACCAGCTTGGCCATTTGCGCGAGCGTGGTATCCGCGCCGACCTTGGTGGCGCGGACTTCTAAGCGGCCGGCGGAGTTTAACGTGGCGCCGGTAACGTGGTCACCCGCCTTGACTTCCACGGGCATTGACTCGCCTGTCAGCATGGACTCGTCTACGGCGGAGGCGCCGGCTTCCACGACGCCGTCGGTGGCTATCTTCTCGCCAGGACGAACGACGAATACGTCTCCTACCTGGAGCTGTGTGATGGGCACGCGTTTTTCCGCGCCGTCGACAAGCAGCGTAGCGTCCTTGGCGCCCATCCCCAGAAGCGTGCGCAGCGCCTCCGAGGATTGGCCTTTGGCTTTGACCTCAAACCAACGGCCCAACAGCAAGAATGTGATGACCATGCCCACCGATTCCAGATAGATGTGATCCATCTGTGCGTGGTTGGACATCAGCTCCATGTGCATCTTCATCCCAGGCTGGCCAGCGGTGCCGAAGAACATGGCATACAGCGACCAAAAATAGGCCGCGGTGGTTCCTATGGAAATCAGCGTGTCCATGGTGAAGGAGCCGTGACGAAGGTTTGCCCACGTCGCCTTGTGGAAAGGTGCGCCGCCGAAGATATAGACGATGGTCGCCAGAATTGCGGCCGCCCATTGCCAGTTGTCGAACTGCAGGCTGGGCAGCATGGAAACCAGCATTACCGGTGTGGAAAGCGCGGCTGAGATGAGGGTGCGGCGCAGTAGATCACGGGACTCCTGGGCGCGCGCGGCCGCGGTGGGATCTGAGCCATCCTCGGGGTCTTCCGCATCGGAAGAATCATCGCCCATAGTGAAAGCGTTGTAGCCGGCGCCGCGAACTACCTCAATGAGGGATTCGGGGTTTGCAGTGGCCGGGTCGTACTCAATGGCGGCGGTCTCGGTGGCGAAGTTGACGTTGGCCGTTACTCCGTCGACCTTGTTGAGCTTGCGCTGCACGCGCGACGAGCACGAGGTGCACGTCATGCCGGAAACGCCAAGATCTAGGTGGGCGAGATTAGTCATGGTTTTAAGAGGGAAGAGTGAATCAGGAAGGGGAAGAGTGAATTAGGCCTTGACCTTGTAGCCTGCCTCTGCAACGGCGGCGACAACCTGCTCGTCGGTGAAGCCCTCGCCCTCGACGGTGACGGCGCCGGTGGTGTGGTCTGCGCTAACGGAGCTGACGCCGGCGATTTCGCCGACCTCTTCACGTACCGACATTTCGCAGTGTCCGCAGGTCATGCCCTCTACGGTGTAGTTCTTTACGCTCATTGTTTTTCCTTTCTTTGGGTACAACCCGACCGTATACCCCCAGGGGGTATATTGCAATAGTGCGCTAAGGAATAACACTCAGTCATGTACCGTTGATAGGAAAGACCCCGAAAAACAGGAGAGATTTATATGGCAACTATCGACGTAACTGAAGAGACCTTTGAGCAGACCGTGTCCGGTGAGGGCATTACTCTCGTAGACGCTTGGGCTGATTGGTGCGGCCCGTGCAAGCGCTTCGCGCCGGTATTTGAGAAGGCTTCCGAGGAGCACCCAGACGCGACCTTCGCCAAGCTCGACACCGAGGCAAACCAAGGCCTTTCCGCAGCGCTGCAGATTCAGTCCATTCCTACCCTGATGATCTTCCGCGACGGCATCCTGGTCTTCCGCGAGGCGGGTGCATTGCCACCAGCAGCCCTCGAGGATGTGATCAAGCAGGTTAAGGAGCTCGACATGGAGGACGTTCGCCGTCAGGTTGAAGAGCAGAACGCGCAAAGCGAGAGCTAGGAAGGCAGCGGGTTCGGCGCATAGCGCTTTATCCCCCACCCTCAAGCTCTTTTCTCGGACGCTTTCTAGCTAGTCCGGCTAAACTCGCTAGAAAGCGTCCTTTTTATTGGGACCTTCCCTTATTTCCACACGCAAGGAGTTAGTTCAATGGCGAATCCATTCAGCAAAGGCTGGAAGTACGTAATGGCCTCTTTCGATCAGAAGATCGATGAGAACGCCGACCCTAAGGTGCAAATTCAGCAGGCTGTGGACGGTGCCAAGGAACAACACCGCAAGATCTCCGAGCATGCGGCGGAAATCATCGGTCACAAGAACCAGCTCGAGCTGCAGATCAACCGCCTGCTCAAGCAGCAGGAGGATTACCAAAACCAGACGCGCCGCGCCCTCGAGCTAGCAGATAAGGCGGATGACCCGCAGTCTGCTTCCGAGTACAACCAGGCTGCCGAGGTTGTAGCCTCTCAGCTGGTTGCTGTGGAACATGAGCTGGAGAACGTAAAGACTCAACACGCCGCTGCCGCTCAGGCTGCAGAGCAGGCTAAGGCTCAGCAGCAGCAGTCCGAGGCGCGCCTGAAGGAGCAGCTGGCACAGGTCGACGAGCTCATGGCGCAGGCTGATCAGGCTGCGATGCAGGAGCAAAACGCCAAGGTCGTGCAGTCCATGGACGAACTGCAGGCGGATGACTCCGTGCCTACACTAGATTCTGTGCGCGCAAAGATTGAAAAGCGCTATACCGATGCACTGGGTGCGCAGGAGCTGCACCAGGCTTCCGGCGGCAGCCGTATTCAGGAAATCACCGCGGCCGGCAATGACATGAAGGCAACCTCCCGTCTGGAGGGGATCCGCGCCGAGATGGCTAAGCAGAAAGAGCTAGGCTCCGGTGAGCAGAAGTAGCCACTAAGGCTTTTAAGGCAGAAATAGAAAAGAGGCGGCCACCTCCTTCTTTCCTCAACGCTGAGGGAGCTGAAGGGGTGGCCGCCTCCTTTTAGGCGAGGAGGTTAGCTTTCCTCGCGGCGGATGGCGATGAGGACGCCACGAATGCCGGAGTGGAAGCCATCGCGCAGATTGACGCGTTGGGATTCGCTCAGCGTGTACTCGTGCAGAGTTTCACAGGCAAACTGCAGCAGCGGGCGGTCGATTTCCGGCGGCAGGCCGCCGCCCGAGAGTAGGTGTGCTTGGTCGCGTTGCTCGGCGTTGGCGGCATTCTCGAACCACCAGGAGGCGTATTGCTGGCCGACGTCGAATGGCGACTGGAAGCCTGCAGAGGTCCAGACCTCCTCGGGTAGTGGCACGTACTTGGAGCGCAGCTTGCGGCGCGGAGCCATCATGGACGGCTTCGGTGCAGCTGGCTTCGGAGTCTCGGCTGCGCTTTGCGTTTCGTCGGTGGAATCCGTAGCTGGGGGCTGCGGTGCCTGCGTGTTCTCGGCCGCAGGCTTGGCCTCGGCAGTTTCACCCGAGCCCGTTGTGGTGGCCGTCTGTGGCGCGAGGTCGGCAGGGGAGGGGCTGGGCTTCGGTGCTGAGGTAAACGCTGCTTCTGCCTCGGAAGGCTCGCACTCGTCCTCTACTTGAGGCACCTGCGGCAGCTCTTCGTCGCTGTTGTGAGGCTCGCGGATGGTGGGTGGCAGTGGGCCTTCCAGGACCTGGAGCTCCATTGCGTCGGCGAAGTCTTCGCGCGGATCGAGGATGGTCGTGGTGTCACAAGCGTGGCGCAGGGCGGAGGACATGGAGTCCCAGCCAAAGCCATAGAGGTGCACGCGCACGCCCGCGTTTACGGCTTCTTGTACGCCTGGGATCATGTCGGCGTCACCGGAAACCAAAACAAAGTCGGTGACTTGCTGCTTCATTGCAGCGAGGATCATGTCGGCAACGAGGCGGGTATCGACTGCCTTTTGGGTGCGGCGCTCGCCCCACTCGATGAGCTGGCCGGTGCGAAGTTGCACGCCATCACAGGTGCGCAGTGCGCGCTGGTAGCGGTGTGGGCCAGTGTCTGGGATTCCGTCGTACCAGTACTGGCGGTGAATGCGGTTTCCGAGCTGGTTTTCCACCATGGAACCGAGATTATTTACGACCTCTGGGAGGTCTATTTCTAGTTGCGCGCGAGCTCCGGTTTCCCATGAGTTATAAAAGCTCGCAAGCAGGTAAGACGTGTCAACGAAGACAAGTGTTCGTTCAAGCATGGCTCCTAAGTTCCGTTCCTAATAGTTCTAAATAAATTTTCTTTGGGATCCAGTGTGCCCCATTAGTCACTAAACGTCGATGCCTTGGGGGAAATTGGCAGGTCAGGCGGCCTAGAAAAGTTTTGCTCTTGCGCAAATCTAAAATCCGAGGTACTTGTTTAGTTAGTTAGTTGAGTAACTAACCAGTTGAGCAAGCGAGGAGGTGCAGGCGTACATGGATAACTCAACGCAGCCGTTATTCAGACAGATCGCCGCGCTAATTGAGGACTCCATCGTGGAAGGTGGCCTGGAAGAAGGAGCGCAGGCGCCTTCGACGAATGAGCTAGCCGCCTTCCACAACATCAACCCCGCCACGGCGCGAAAGGGGATCACTTTGTTGACCGAACTCGGAATTCTAGAAAAACGCCGCGGCATCGGCATGTTCGTGGCGCCGGGCGCTACCGAGAAAATCCGCCAGCGGCGCCGCAATGACTTCGCCGCCGAATACGTCGCCCCCCTCGTCGATGAGGCCGTCCGCCTTGGGTATACGCGCGAGCAATTACAAGAACTTGTCCACCGTGTCGCAGAAAGCAGAGGACTCTACTCATGACCGCACACACCGCGAACACCGCGAACACCGCAAATGCTGCAATCACTGCAAACACCGTTGTAACCGCGCAGGGTGTTTCCAAGTCTTTCTCCCGCAAGACCGTCCTGGACGGCGTCAATATTCAGCTGGCGGAAGGCCGCATCTACGGGCTCGTTGGCCGCAACGGCACAGGCAAGTCCACGCTGCTTTCGCTGCTGGCCGGGCAGGCGCGTTACAAGGGAAAAATTGAGGTCTTCGGGCAAGCGCCTTTCGATAACGCCGAGGTGATGGATCAGGTGGTCTTCGCTGGCGTGGACACCGCCTACCCGCGTTCCTGGAAGTTTGGCGCGATTGTGAAGGTTGCAGCCCAGCGCTACCCCCACTGGCAGCAGGAGGTGGCGGAGCATCTCATCGAGGTCTTCAGCCTCGATCTGAGCACGCGCCATGGCTCGGCTTCCCGCGGCCAGCGTTCCATGCTGGCCATTGTCATTGCTCTTGCGGCGCGTGCGCCGCTAACTCTGCTGGATGAGCCTTACCTGGGTCTCGATGCCTATAACCATGAGGCCTTCTATCGTGAGCTCCTCGCTGAGCTGGAGGCCCATCCGCGCACGGTGGTGTTGGCGACCCACGATCTGCACGCAACTTCGCAAGTGGTCGACAGCTACCTAGTGCTGCGCGACGGCGTTGTCCGCACTTTTGATGCCGCTCTGCTTGACGACGCCCTCGTTGAAGTCACCGTTACTGGGTCCCTACCCGCAGAGCTGGAAGAGGCGGCGCTCGTTAAGGAGACCGTAGGTGGCAATACCCGCGTCATCGTGGAGCGCGGCGTCGCCCAAGGCAAGCCGGTCAACTTGGAAGATGCAGTGAAGCTCGCGATGGGAGGGCTCGATGTTTAAACCCATGTTTAGCCTGTTTTGGCACCACATCACCGACTATTGGTGGCACTGTCTCGCCGCGGTGGTACTGATTGTAGTTTTTCCCTCGGCGCGGTTCTGGACAGACTTCCCCCTAGTTTCGCAGGTTATGTACTCGTGCTTGGGTCTCAATTTGGCCGTTGCACTCTTGGTCCCTTTTCCGGCATTCAAGGCCTTTGGCTACCGGCGCGCGGATTTCCTTCGTTTGAATATTCCCCTCGCGGTGCTCGTGGTCGGAGTCATTGCCGTGTTCAATATTGGTGTTATCCCACTGCCGCAAGCGCTGGGAATCACCGGGCTAGTCGCACTTTTCGTCGTTTGGTATTTATACAAGCAAATCCGTGATAAAGATCGTGAGCGCAAGCGCACCGCCGTTAAAGATTCGAAGGGCTCGCGGTGGAAAGTCATACTATCCACTGCCGTCATCGTTGGCGGCCTGCTCTTCGCTTGGCAGAAGTTGCTCCCCGGCGTATTCCCTTCAGTGCGGGATCCATTTATTTGGGCAATTCCCGTCCTCTTTGGCGCCCTTGGTAGCAGCTGGCTCTTTGGCGACGACCTTTACATGTGGCAGGCATTCGGGCGCACGCGCCGCTCCTGGCGCCGCCACAACCTAGGCACGGGCTTGCTCGGTTTGGTGTGCGTGCTTGCACTAAGTGGGCTGCTTGCGCCCGCGGATCTCTTCGTGAATGTAGGACTTTATGTCCTGTTCTTTGTGTTGTGCAATGCGAGTTTGTGGTTGGGCCTCGTTGGAGTGATAGGAGGAATGAGCCTTCTCGGGTTTATTCGGGGCGTGGAAATGTCGCAGCCTACCGGCGCGATCGTATGCGTAGTCTGCATCGTCCTTGCTTTGCCCGTTCACTACTTTTACCCGCTGTACGCAAATACCCAACGTATCCCGGAGTGGTCGAAATGATTAAAGCCGAAAACCTAGCTATGCAAAATGCTCCGGCGCTGTCTTTCGCGCTCGAAGATAACCTGACCCACGGCCTGGTGGGTCCCAATGGAGTGGGCAAGACGACGCTGCTGCGCATGATCGCAGGCCAGCTCAAGTCGGAGGGGTTGAAAGTCTTTGGGGAGCGTCCCTTTGACAACCAGAAGATCATGGATCGCATCATCCTGATGGGCATTGATAACCCGCTTTTCGATGGCTGGAACGTAGACAAGCTCTTCCGCATTGGCAAGGCGCGGTGGAAGACCTGGAACCAGGAGCGGGCTGAAGAGCTTGCCGCGCAATTTGCGCTCCCGAAGAAGAACTACTCCGGCTTGTCCCGCGGCCAGAAGTCCGCGATGGGTTTTATCTTCGCCGTAGCTTCCGGCTGCGAGTTGATGCTGCTGGATGAGCCCTACCTGGGCCTCGACGTCGATAAGCGTCAGCGCTTTCTTGAGGTCCTCCGGGAGGAACAGGGCAAACGCACGATTGTGGTGTCCACCCATCATCTCGATGAGATTGAGGGCTACCTCGACACGGTGCTTTTGCTTGGCGAAGCCCCCTTGTCTGGCCCCATTGAAAGCCTCGTCGACTGCATCGTGGCGGTGACGGGCCCTGCGGAACAAGTAGATAGGGCGTTGGGGCGCCTACAGTTGCCGGTATTGGCCCGCCATTCCTCGGTCCACGCAGAGCGTGTGCTTATCGACGCCCGCCCCAACTTCGCCGAGTGCGTCTTCGATCAGGCGGCAGAATTCGGGCTACGCGCGCAGGAAGTCACCCTGGAAGAGGCGGTGCTGGCGCTAGGAGGTGCACAATGAAACTCTTCTTCGGCACGCTCAATTGGAGCAGCTCGTTGGTCACGATATTCCTGCTGTCCGGATTATTCCTGCTTCGCGGAATTGAAGACCCGCTGATTACTACAATCGCCCTCGTCGCACTTTGGGCGGCAATTTTTGCGGCTGAACCAGACAAGACCAAAGCACAGGCGCTAGGCCTTAGCACTGCGGTTACAACTCGCTATGGGCGAATCGTAGCGGTAATGCCAGCCCTAATTGCTGGTGTCATCAGCATCTATCTGCGTTGGTGGATTCCTCTCGCTATTACGGCGCTAATTCTCGTGTGGAAGCTGATCTGTTGGAAGGCCAAAGCCAAAACCATGACGGTCGAAGACCTTCTAGCGGATACTCCAGGCAATGATAGCTTTGGACACTTCCCAGCAAGCCTTGAAGGTCAGTTGGTCTACCGCCCGTTGGTTCGCGGTTGGGTCATCGGCTGGGTTGTCCTGGGTATCGCAGCGGTGGCGAACGCCTTCATCAGCAGCACATGGCCTGAGAACGGACCGAATATCGGAAACATGCTGATGACAATGGGCATCTTGGCGATGGCAACTGTTGTGCAACACCTAGATTCTTTGGCCAACTTCGTCACGCTTGGCGGCAGCCAAAGTACTTGGGCGCGACATGTCATCATCGCAAGCTTGGTCAGTCCGGCGGCGAGCCTCCTTGGCGTTGGGCTTAGCTGGCTGATTGTGGGTAAACCTATTTGGCTCATTGCAGCATTCGGCTTCCTGGTGCCCGCTCTCGTTGTCTCGCTTGAATTGTGTTCGTGGAAGACCGTCTACATACCGGTGCTGATTGCCGCTGCAACGGCAGCCATCTTCGTGTTGCGAATGAAGGAGATGCTCGACGGGTTGCCAATGATGCTCGCGGCGGCCGTTACGTACGTGCTGTGGGCGGTCCTGCTGCCCGCCAACGTGCGACAGGTGAATCCATACGCGTCAGGACTGAAAAAGTGGCTAGGTATAAAGAGCTAAAAAGCTACAATCACCAGCGGATTTGTGAAGTTTCAAAGTGGTGTGTAACTTTATGTGAGTCAGCGCGACCGACAGCGCCCCACAGTCACACAGTGACTGGCTGAAGCGGCGATAGGAAAACAGGCCCTGACAAAAACAAATTTTTTGCTCATAATGAGCCGTCACCATACAAATGGTGCCTGTTCGTTGTGTGGCGATGATGTCTGAGAACTCAATAGTGTGCCAATGT
>NZ_KV814070.1:0-21730 GCF_001813815.1 Corynebacterium sp. HMSC076D02 | reverse complement strand
GCGGATTGCCCCTACCAACTACGCCGAAACGGCAGTGAGTACAACTATGCATGGGGTCTGACCCCGGATAGTGGACATGTCGAGGGTTAGCTATGTTGCTTTAGTCAGTGTCGCTGAAGTCTCGGTTTCAAAGACATCAGGGGCTACAAGATTGCACCACGAGTGTCGCCGGTGTGTGTTGTAGCGCATACACCATCGAAAGACTTCCTGCTTGAGCATGGCGTCTACGCGGCTACGGTGACTTTCTCTCCTACTGCCTAGTAGCCGAGGGCGCGGTCGATGTCGCCGCTGGGCCGGAAGTTTCTCTGTGGGACCTGGCTCCGCTTGCAGCCCTGGTAGAGGAAGCTGGTGGCCGCTTCGCTTCTCTAGCGGGTGTCGACGGGCCGCACGGCGGGGATGCGGTTGCGACGAATGGGTTGCTTCACGACGCCGTCGTCAAGCGCCTGAACGGGTAAACAGAGTTTTCCGACCTGTCGCAATTTGCGAGCAGCGGCTCACCATCTCCTGTCCGCGTGACCGATATCCAGGATACGTCGCAGCTCAGCAAATACCTCAGGGCGTACCTCATGGGTTACTACCCGTCCACTCTTAGACCTAGTAAGCAGCCCGGCATCCGCCATGGTCTTTAAATGATGCGATACCGTCGGCTGACTAAGCCCAGAAACACAGGCCAGCTCCCCCACGGTCATCGGACTACAGCCAGCGGCAGCGAGCTGAGACAAAATTTGCAGGCGCGCCGGTTGCGCCAGCGCTTTGAAGAGCGTTGCCGCAGCCTGCGCTTCCGCCGCGTCGAGAGGCCGACCGCCAAGTGCGCAGCATGCTGAGATTTCGTCCATACCTGTTGAGACTACACGGTCTCCACTCTGGACATATTGACATTCATCGATATATCGATTACACCGGAAACCATGGCACAGACTACAAAGTCACTCAGCTTCCTAGATCGCTTCTTGCCGCTTTGGATTGCAGCTGCAATGGCAATTGGCCTCATCCTGGGCAAAATTGCACCGTCACTTGTGAACTGGCTGGCAGAGGTAAAAATTTTGACAATTTCCGTACCAATCGCCATCGGCTTGCTGGTCATGATGTACCCACCGCTCGCAAAAGTCCGATACGACAAAACGGGCAAAATTTTGACATCAAGGAAGCTGATGGGCATTACAGTCTTCCTCAATTGGATTCTCGGCCCCGCACTAATGTTCATCCTTGCCTGGATATTCCTCAGCGATAGTCCAGAACTGCGCACTGGCGTGATTATCGTCGGTCTCGCCCGCTGCATTGCAATGGTTTTGGTCTGGAACGACCTATCTTGCGGCGATACTGAAGTCGCTGCCGTATTGGTGGCCGTGAACTCGCTATTTCAAATTTTAATGTTCGGCGTTCTAGGGTGGTTCTACCTGCAGATTCTGCCCTCCTGGTTGGGACTGGAAACCACTTCCGCCACCTTTTCTTTTTGGGCAATCGCACTATCCGTAGTGGTATTCCTCGGCATTCCGCTGCTGGCTGGCGCGGCATCACGCATAATTGGTGAACGCACCCGTGGTCGCGACTGGTATGAAAATGAGTACTTGCCCAAAATCTCACCATTGGCGCTTGCCGGCCTTCTATA
Source organism: Corynebacterium sp. HMSC076D02 (assembly GCF_001813815.1). Lineage (NCBI taxonomy): Bacteria > Bacillati > Actinomycetota > Actinomycetes > Mycobacteriales > Corynebacteriaceae > Corynebacterium > Corynebacterium sp. HMSC076D02. Next base: position 20,121 of record NZ_KV814070.1, on the reverse strand, counting down.
CACAATCGTGTTGCTCTTTGCACTTCAGTCACAGCAGATTGTTGAGAATCCCTGGACCGTTGGAAAAGTGGCGTTACCACTAGTGATCTACTTCCTCGCCATGTTCGCGATCGCTCTCACTTCGGCCAAGGCCGCGGGCATGAACTACGCAACCTCCGCATCGATTGCCTTTACGGCTGCCGGAAATAACTTCGAGTTGGCAATTGCAGTTGCGATTGGCACCTTCGGCCCATTGTCCCAGCAAGCACTTGCGGGAACGATTGGACCACTGATTGAAGTTCCCGTACTCGTTGCACTTGTCTACGTCACCCGCTGGCTCGGGCCGCGCCTTTTCTCCAATGATCTTTCCGTACCGGACAAACTATAGAAAAGGAGTCTGAAGTGAAGAAAATCCCAAAACTACTACCAATGCGCTTGCAGCCAAATCAGTTGCAGAAATCGGCGCCTCTATAGACGATGCATCACCAAAGCCCATTGACCCCACGATTCTCCAGACTGCAGATCGTGTTGTCTTCATCGGCGATGATGCTCCAGCACAGGGCATAGCCGGCGACCGCTGCCCACCAGGTGGGAAGCAGGTTCAGGGTTGGGCCAGCCACGCGTTACCTACCGACACGAGAGCAATGGGAATGGCAATGATTTAACAGATACGCGAGGAAGACGCCTGGCACCTCGGACTAAGTGAAACTCGTCAGCATTGATCTCAGGCCACTAGGTTACGCGCGCCCTGGGCTCTTTGAACACGTTAGCTTCACAGGGAATGTACAGACGAAACACTCTGTTTTTACTCAAAATCACCTAATGTATTGCCAGATTCGGTTGCTACAACTAGAAAGTCGTTTTGATTAAGACGCTTATAGGGAGAGCTTTTTACCGAAGAGCACCTCCCGATAAGTTGTAGTACAAGGAGAAAACTGAGGTGAATAAACCTTCACGAATTGTGGGGCTTGATATAGCGCGCTCACTCGCCATCATCGGCATGATCATTGTCCATATGGCCTCACTGCTTTGGAGCACAAAGGTTGTGCTCTCCGGCCTGCCTTCATCATTGTTCGCCATTATTGCCGGCGCCACCATGATGATTATCGGCCGAAATTACAGCAGCACCACCTTCTTGCGCCTCATCACTCGCGGCGCTCTGATTATTCTCATCGGCCTGGCCTTGTTGCCGGTCGGTGGAGAAATTCAAGTAGTCCTCATCGTCATGGGTCTGGTGATGATGCTGGTTTCCTGGATGCCAGCACTCGGAACCTGGTGGCGAGTCGGCTTCTTCATCGCCGCAACTATCGGCGCAACAATAAAGTACACGCCCATGACGCTGCCACAAATCTATCCGCTACTGGCGTGGATTGCATACTTCATCGGCGGCATGCTGCTTTACGACGTCTACCTACGCGGTCGTCTGCAAGACACTTCTACCTCCAAGACCAGCGCTAATGCCCGGTTGAGTTGGATTGTTACCGCTGTCAGCGTTGTCATCACAGCCGTCGGCATGTACTTCCGATTTGATCCCGAGATTGCTGGATGGCTCCGATTTACCGGACATACCGGTGTCTTCGGCGAAATCATTCTCTCCGTCGCCATTGCCGCTGTTGTGCTGCATTTGTGCCTGTTCGTAGGCGACCGCTTCCCGACCGCGGTTTACCCATTCGCGGCCATGGGAACAATGTCGCTGACCATTTACGTCCTGCACGTTCTCACCGCGGCTTATTGGCAGCAGAATGTTGCATTGCATTCCACGCTGTCTGCAGCAGGTTTCATCGTATTCTTCCTCGTCATCGCAAGTCTCTGGAAGAAGTTTGTGGGTCAGGGCCCTGCCGAAAAACTCATTGCCACCGCAATCAAGGCCATTGTTCCTTCTGGGAAAGGGAAATAACCGTGAAGAAAACATCTTTTTCCATCGCAGCAATTGTTAGCAGCACCCTGCTTCTAACTGCGACTCCAGCTCTTGCATTGGAAAACGGCGAACCCGCACCTGCAAATGCTGAAAGCAGTTCTGTGGCCGCGCTAAAGATCGGCAAAGTCGGCAATTTCGGTGACTGCACCGGAACGCTAGTTGCCGAGCAGTGGGTGCTCACAGCACGCCACTGCCTAGAGTCTGTGAACAACGAAGGAACCCAGGCCCGCATCGGCGGGAAAGTCTACGATGCCGATTCTTGGGCGCTGTCTCCAATGTCTGATGCAGGATTGCTTCACCTGACTCAAAAAGTCACTGACGCAACCCCGGCGAAGGTCTCCCGCGATATTCCAACACCTGGACAGGTGGGAACTCTCTACGGCTGGAGCAGCAGCTCGTCGATGGCCCGATCCGGACAGCTTCCGATGTCCAAGATGGTCGTCAATGAGCTGCTGGGCGGAGGCCCCGATGAAGGAACTCCAAGTGAGGCTGCGCCTGGTGAAGCTACTCCAGGTGAGGCTACTCCAGGCGGTGCCATGGAATCAATGGAAATGCAGCCAGGATCCGTCATGCCAGGTACAGCAAATCCAGATGCAGCTAAGCCAGATGCTTCCAAAACCGAGTCGATCCCTGCTGGAACCGAAAGCATCCCAGCCGACGCTGCCATGATGCCGATGATTGAAAGCGCCATCCTGGACGTACATTCCGTATCTGGCGCAGGTATGCAGGGCGGCGACTCCGGCGGACCATTCTTCGTCGATGGAAAGCTCGCCGGGCTTGCTACCGCCGGAACTTCCAATGGCGATCCTGACCTGCCCTCCCCCAGCGCGGCAATCACCACCCTCGCAGGCACTGCCGACTGGATTGACGGTGTCACCTCTGGTCGCGACAAAGAAAGCGTCCTAACCGCAGAGAACACTCCTGCTCCGCCAAAGACCATTCAGACCAGCGCCGATCACATGTGGGGTTACCTCGCCATCGCGTGCGTTGGCCTGGTTATCGCAGCAGCCTGGTCGCGCATTAGGAATGGCCGACAGTAGAACCGTCTAACCACAATCACAAGCCGTCTCCCCAGCAGGTACTGGGCAGGCGGCTTTTATCGTGCATACTAAGAATGGACGATGTGATTCACATAATTGCTATTTGGTGAAGCCGTGTCTCGTGAAGGCGAATGGGCAAATGGAAAGCGGGACGGAGCAAGACACAAGAGAGCACCATCCTTCGGGTGACCTCCTACCTCTGCCCTACTCCGCAGGGGTGGGGTGTGACAGGTGACGGTCGCGCTTACCTGTCAGTGAAAACCCCGCCGACTGTTGGGTTCGACGTTTGGAACCGGACTGTTGAAAAGCTGCGCGGTGTCGTGAAATGCGACGTTGAACTGCGCCGTTTGGCCGCTGACCGAGTGGCAATCGTCACCCCGCCGAGGGCTGCCCGCATGACCCCTGGGTGCCTGGCGCAGACGAGCAACTCCATGTAACTGGCACCGACTCGTTGGAAGAGTTTTGCGCGTCATCTGTTGCCGCGTATCCGCGCCTGGCGTGGGTGCAGGGCCGCCAGGATCCAGCTGATTATGTGCTGCGCAACTTCAATGCCAAGGAGCGCGAGGAACTCGCTTTCACCCTGCCCACCGCGGCGGAGGCAGTGGAGCTAATCGCCAGCCACGGGCTGGAAATTGCTCAAAACCAGGTGCACGGGCGGTAGTAGCTAGCGGCAAGGCAGCAAAGAGCCCCCTTCCCTCCCAGCTTTCACGGGGATGAGGATCAGGCGCCCGAGGAGCTCCCCGTCCGACACGCCCACGACTCGGCGTAGCGGCCGCCCTTCGCCAGCAATTCATCGTGCGTGCCCCGTTCTGCGACCGTCCCGTCCTCCGAAAGCACGACGATGAGGTCGGCATCGCGGACGGTGTGCAGACGATGGGCGACGACGATCACGGTGCGATCGCCGCGCAACGCCTCCATCGTGCCGACGATCGCCCGCTCAGTGGCCGCATCCAGCGAGGACGTCGGCTCGTCGAGAAGCACCACCGGGGAATCCTTCAGAAGCGCCCGGGCGATGGCGAGGCGCTGCCGCTCGCCTCCCGACAGCAGCGTCCCCTCCTCCCCCACCGGGGTATCCCACCCGGAAGGCAGCAGCTCCACGATGCGGTCCACCCCGGAACGCCGAGCGGCCTCGCGCAAGCGGTCCCCGTCACCGGGCCCGGAACCGAATTCGGGGTCGGCGAAGACCACGTTGTCCCGCACGGACGCGTCGAAAAGGAACGTCTCCTGGAACACCGGGGTCACCAGCGAGTTCACGCCGTCGGTGCCGATCCGAGGCAAGGGCACCCCGCCGATGAGGATCTCCCCCGAGTCCGGATCATGAAAACGCGACAGCAGCCGCATGACCGTCGTCTTGCCCGCCCCCGACGGTCCCACTACAGCAACCAGCGCTCCCTGAGGTGCACGGAAGCTGACGCCGTCGAGAACCTTCTTATCCCCGTACCCGAAGCTCACGCCGCGGAACTCCACGTCATGCCCGTTGGGCAGCTCCGGTGCGGTCGGTTCGGGAAGGGCGGGGATCGCCCGCAGGTCACGCAACGCAGCCAACGTGTTGCGGCCCGCACCGAAACCGCCGGACAACGCTCCCGCCGTGGTGATCGGTCCGGTGAACTGGACGACCACGATGAGCATTGGCGCCAACTGCGCCGGCGCCATCCCGCCCGTCGCGGCGACTGCTACGGCGACGATTACCGCCGCCGTGAACACCGCATGGACGACCGAACTCAACCGTCCGATGGCCGCCCCCTGCGTCGACGTCGCCTTCGCGAACGTATCGTGTTGGGCCCGGATCGCCTCATCCACCATCGCGTCCGCCGCCGAACCGTCGCTCGCGGCGCGAATCGCCTGCTGGCAGCGGGTGAACTCGATCAGCCTGCCGGAGACGGCAGCAACGGCGTCAGCATGCGCTTCGTCCGACTCCCCGCCGACCCGCCCAATGGCCCGGTAGGCGAAGAAGAGCACCGGCGCCGACGCGACGAGAACCAAACCGACGCGCCAATCCACCGCCAGAATTCCGAAGGCGATGACGATCGGCGCAACCACCGCGGCGATGACGGGCCGCAGGATCACGTGCGGCACGGACGCCGCGAACGCGATACCCGACGACGCCATCTCCGAAAAGCGGCCGGCCGTGGACTTGGTGACGTACCCGAGTGGCAACGTCAGCACGCGTTCGCCCAGGGAACGCAGCAGGGACGACAGCACCGCTGCGGAATTCGCCCTGCCGACCGTCCCCGCGGCGAGGGACAGCACCGCATGGGCGACCGCGAGGCCGGCGATGACGCCGGTGAAACGCCACGCCGTCGCATCATCTCCCTCGGCCAGAGCCGACAGCAGCGGCAGCAGCGCGACGAACGCCGCTCCCTGGGCCAGCGAGGCAAGCGCGGCCAACGCAATGAGCCACGCCAGCGTCATTCTCGAGCGCCGATCCGTCATCAACCACAAGTCCCGAATCATCGGTTCCCCGCCTTTTCATCGTCTGATTCAGTGCCCCGCGGAGCGGATGGTTCGTCGTCGAGCGCGAACGCGCGCCACAAATCCCGGTAGCGGCCACCGCGCGCAAGCAACTCGTCGTGGGTACCCGCCTCCGCGACCGCTCCCCCATCGAGAACGAGGATGCGGTCGGCGTTGCGGATCGTGCTCAACCTGTGCGCGATCACAATCACCGTCCGCGAACGGGCCAAACGCTCGATTGCGGACTGGATGAGGGCCTCGGAAGCCGGATCCGCATAAGCGGTTGCCTCATCGAAGATGAGCACCGGCGCGTCCGTGATGATCGACCTCGCGATGGCCACGCGCTGCGCCTCACCGCCGGAAAAGGTCACGTCGACGTTGACCACCGAATCCAGACGCTTCGGCAGCGCCGCGATGACCGCATCGAGGTTCGCGAGCTTCGCGGCCGCCATGATTTCGCCGTCGGTGGCGTCTCTCCTGGCCAGCCGGATGTTCTCCCGCAACGGCAGCGTGAGCAACTGCGGATCTTGGAACACCACCGACACCGAGCGGTGTACGTCGCGCACGGCGATGTCGCGAAGATCGGCGCCGCCCAGCAGCACCGAGCCTTCAACGGGGTCGTGGAAACGCGCCAACAGCCGGGCGACGGTGGACTTTCCGGAACCGGAGGACCCCACCAGCGCAGTGAGGGTCCCCGGTTCGAACGTCGCGGACATCCCGTCAAGGACCCGCGGCCCATCGCCGTAGGAGAAGACCAGGTTCCGGACCTCGAGCGCGCCTCCGCGCACGGGCACCGGATCGGCGGGCTCGGCGATTGGCGGCGGGCCCAGCACCTCCGCGATGGACTTCAGGGCGGCAATCCCCGCGATGATGGGTTCGGAGTTCATGGCCACCCGCACGATCGCCGCGGAGAGTCCAAGGCTGAGAACCAGCCCGGCGACGAGACCCTCCGGTATGCCGCCCGCGGCGTCCCTCAGAGCGAGGCCGGCCCAGCACACCACTGCGAGGACTGTGATCGGGGACGTCACCACGTCGATGAACCCGAGATAGATGTTCGACTGCCGGGACCAGGCGGACCACGCGCGGACGAACGACAACGCCGCGGCATCGTAGCGACCCGCGCCCTGGTTGGCGCGTCCGAAGGACTTCATCACCGGGATACCGCGCACCAACTCGATGACCGCGGCCGTCACTCCTTCGGAGGCTCGCTCGTAGTCGCGCTGAAGACCGGCTCCGCGCGAAATCATCACGCCCATCAGGGCGAAGGTGACCAGCACCGGGACGACCGCCACCGCCGCGATCCGCCAATCCACCGCGACGAGCGCGATGAGGGAAAGCAGGGGAACCAGCACCGCCACCACGGTCTCACCGACGGTGTGGCCCATGAGCTGGTGGACAGCCGCGACGTCCTTCTCAACCGACCCGATGATTCCCGACGAGCGCCGGGCGTCCAGCCAGCCCAGCGGCAACTTCCGGATTTGGGCGACCAGCCGGCGCCGGAGGTGGAGCTGCAGGTCGTTATCCGCCCGGTGCGAGAGCATGCCGGCGGCGCCGTCCGCGGCCATGCGCACCGTTGCGGCGACGACGATGACAGCCACGGCCAACCACGTCCGATGCTCCGGGGCCTCCGGGTACGTCATCGCGATGTCGATGATGCCGACCAGCGAAGCGACGGTAGCCACCGACGACAGGACGGATAACGCGACCACCGCACGCATCCGCGTCCGGATCGGGGCGAGCAGCGACCACGGGCCTACGGTCTCGTCCACGGCGCTCACTTGCCCGCCTCCCCGATCGCGCTTTTCTTCGTGAGAGTGCAGAAGTACACCATGCCGGCGTGTGAGGCTCTGCCCAGCTTCAGCCCGTTGGCTTCGGCGAGGTCCTCGAGCTCGCTGCCCCGGAACACCCGGTGGCCCATCTTCGCCATGACGGCCATGTCGACCCGCTCGTTCACGTCGGGATCCTCGGCGAACGTCTGCGCGTAAGCGATGCCGCCGTCGGCGAGCAGACCGGCGACCCTGCCGAGCGCGGCACCCGCATCCTTCATTTGGTGGAGCGCGCCGCACACCCAGATTTCATCGGTCCTGCCGGGCTCTCCCGCGAGCGGCGCGAGGACGTCGGCGACGTGGAATTCCGTCCGGGCCCCGAGCCTTTCGACGGCGGCGCGTTCGCGGGCGATGCGGATCGCATTGGGCGACAGGTCGTAGCCGACGATGTTCGCCCTGCGATAGCGAGGCTCGGCGGCGAGCATGCGGGCGAGCCACCCGGTTCCGCAACCGAGGTCGAGAACCCGGGCCGGCGCATCCGGCCCGGGATCCAGCGCACGGAGCTTCCGATACACGGCGGCGGCGTCCATCGGTTCACGCGCATAGCGGCTGAGGAACCTCGGCTGGACCTTGTCCTCGTAGGCCGCGAGGAGTCTGCGGTTGTTCTGGACGATCTGGGCAATCGACTTCATCTGGTTCTGTCTCCGGGGTGTGTGGTCCGCGTCCACGCGGCGGTTTCGGGTTAGGTGCTCGGGTTCGCGGGCCGTCGTCGGCGGCGCCGCCCCCGTGGACGTGCCCGTCATGCAGACTCCCCCGGCCTCGTTTTCACGGCGATGCCCCACGCCGCGAGCACGGCGATGCCTAAGAACCAGGCCGCGCAGACCACCAGACCCGCAGACCCGGTGCCGTTGACGGCCTCGCCGGCCGCGGATACGGGGGTGTGCCCGGCGATTCCGCGCAGGAGGGGACGAAAGTGGTCGGCGGGCATGAGCACCGTGTTGACGAACATCGCAACGATGATTAACGGGATGAGGGCCACGGAGCCCTGGGGGCTGGTGATGGAGAACGCGATGTACGTGCCGGTGCATGCGGCCGCCGCGGCAACCATCGCGCCGGTCACCGCGATCCTCCACCACCAGGACGCCTCCGGGGGGCCGTCGGAAAGCAAGGCGGCCACCGCCGCGACGACGACCGTCATCGCCATGATCCGGATGAACTCAGCGATGATCCGTGCGGCCGGCACGGCCGCGTACGGCGCCGGCATGGTGATCAACCGCTCGTGGAGGCCATTGCTGCGTTCAACGAACACAGTGGACGATCCCGTGATGGCCAAGATGAACGCCCACGTCGTCACGACCAGGATGACCGCGTTCGGGAGTTCGAACTCTCCGGTGAGCTGCCTGACCAGGCTACCGAACATGCGGTTGACGATGAACAGGTACACGAGCGGAGCAATGAACGTCATGAACCAGAAGTCGGGGCGCCGCAGCCAAATGTGGGCGATGCGCCGCAGATGCACGAAGATGGCGCCGATCATGATTCGCTCCTCGAGGTGAACCGGCGGATGAACAGGACGATTCCGGCGACCACCGCGACACCGAGCCACAGGGCTGCCTCTTCCCCGGCACTATCCGGGAAGGCATCCGGGGACGCCGCCCTGATCACCTCGATGATCGGCGAAAACGGCATGTGACGTAAGACGTCGCGCAGGGAGCCGTCCAAAGCGGTCGCCGGAATGAACGCGGTGGAGAACATGAGCAGCAGCATTTCCAGCGCCTGGATCGATGAGGCCGTCGACACCGGGGCGGGCACCATCAGGATCACCCCGTCCGTGACCAGGGACAGGACCGCCGCGGCGAGCAGCGACCACAGGACAGTCCACGCGACGTCACCGACAGCCATGTCGAGGCCGCAGGCCCACGCGACGACCAGCAGCGCCGCGATCGACGCGGACATCCGCAGCACATCGGTGGCGAGCCTGCCGGCGACATAGCCGCCTGTGGCCCCGGGCAACACACGCACGCGGTCAACGAGCCCGGATTCGACGTCCTGTCCCACCGCCATCGCCGACGCCGCGGCAGTGAACATCGCCGCCTGGAACAGGCAGCCGCCGAGCACGAAACGCAGGTACCCGAAGCCGGATTGCCCCGCCGAGTACCCAAACACCGCGTACAGGCACAGCAGGAAGAGGGGCGGAACTACGAACATGGAGATCAGCGACGCGGTGTTGCGTCGCAACAGCAGCAGATCCCGACGGAGAAACGCCGCGACCGACGTCGCACTCATCGCGCCGCACCCCCTGCGTTCATCGATATGAACACCTCGTTGAGGGTGGGCGGCGACACGCTCAGCGAATCCGGCGACGCTTCCGAGGCCTCCATCGCCTGCGCCACCGCCTCGAGGACCCGCGGTCCGGGGTCGACGTCGAGGGACACCGACTTCCCCGCGACGCGGGCGCCGTCTAGGCACGTTCCCCCGAGGCAGCAGGCGAACGCCTCCGCCTCGGCGGCGGTGGCGAAGGACACGCGGAGCACGTGCGACCCGAAGTCGCGGCGCAATTCCTCCGGCGTTCCGCTGGCGACGATGCGGCGATCCTTGAGCAGATGGACGTGGTCGGCCAGCGCCTCCGCCTCTTCCAGGTACTGGGTGGTCAGCACCAGGGTCATTCCGTCGTCGCGCAGTTGCCGGATGAAGCCCCACAGCTCTTCGCGGCTGACAGGGTCCAGCCCCGTTGTGGGTTCGTCGAGGAACAGCAGCCTGGGCACGACGCACAGCGACGCGGCGATGTCGAGACGGCGCCGCATGCCACCCGAATAGGCCGACGCCAGCGTCGAGGCACTGTCCGCGAGCGAGAATTGCGCGAGCAGTTCCGTCGCGCGGGCGGCCGCGGCGGCGCGGTCGAGTCCGCGCAGCCGCCCGAAGAACTCCAGGTTCTCCCGGCCGGTGAGGTTCTCGTCGATCGCCGCGAATTGGCCGGTGGTGGCAATGTCGGCGCGCACGCCCGCCGGGTCCTCTTTCACATCGCGCGAGAAGATGCTCACCTCGCCGGAGTCGGCGGTGATGAGCGTCGACAGGATTCGGATGAGGGTGGTCTTGCCTGCACCGTTGTGGCCGAGGAACGACACTATCGCCCCGGCGGGCACGGTAAAACTCACGCCGTCGAGCACATGCTTGCGCATCCGGGCGCCGCGCTTTCCCTTGCGCCCGCCGTCCGGCGGGGCACCTGCCCCGCCTTCGGGCGGGGTGCCCGCATTGCCCGCAATCGGGTAGCTCTTCGTGAGGTCGCGGACGACGATCGCCGCACCTCGTTCAGCTTGATCCGTCATCGTTTCCCCTTTTCTTTGGTATCGCAGTGGGCCGCTGTCGGCAGCGGCCCCGTGGTCGGGTTGTCATGCGGCACCTCGATATGGATGCCCGCATCGCGGGCGAAGGCGAGGACCGGTTCGAGGAGCCGGGGGTGGCCGACGAGATCCCGGCACCCCGGCGCGACCGGCTTCCCCGCGACCGCCACAACGGTGGCGGCAGCAATCGACCTCGCACCGGGAACGCGGGGACCGCCTCGGCGCCATCCCCGGAATCCACGTCCCCCGCCTGAGAGAAGTCCAATTCAGCATCACCCGGCATCGCCGCACCCGGTTCCGCGGCAGCGTCATTGACGATGGACACGTCGAGCAGCCGGTCCTCGCCCACGACCACGGCACCGTTTGCGCCGGTGAGCAGCGTGTGACTGCGTTCGTCGACCAGGATCGGGGCCCCGGGCATCATGTCCGAGAGCGTCCGCACCCTGTCGACGTCAACCGGGCCCGACACCGGCGGCGCAAGCGCCGGAACCGCGCCGGCGTAGACGCAGCCCCAGAACGCCCGGATGAGCCCGCGGTTCTCCGAAACTTGGAAGATCACGCGATCGCCGGGGCCGATGCCGGCTTCAGCCAACCGAGTCGCAGCCGCCACCGCCTCCGCGTGGACCCGGCCATACGGGACGAAGACGTCCCGCCGATTCTCGACGAAGGTGATCCCCTTCTTCGTCTCATCGGCCTTGTCCCGAAGCACGTCGCTGATGGTCTGGATCGTGTTCATTGGTAGCTCTTTCGGTTGTCGGCGCCATGCCGGTGCCGGGCGGACCGGGCCCGCATGGCGTGACCCGGAGGATGTGTCTGAAGGGTTGAAAGGGTGAAGCAACTGGGTGGGACGCGTCTCCGCACAAGCTCGGAAACGCTCGCGGGCCCGGGACCCGCCGGTTCCGGGTGCCCGTCAAGTCACTGCGGACACCAGGGCGGCGACGAAGGCCGCGGCGGACGCTGCGGCCGCGAACCCGTCACGCACTCGCCAGGGGTGATCGGTGCGGAAGGTGCGCCGCGGATGACGGCCGAAGTTGCGCATCGCCAGGGTCAGGGACAGCTTTTCGGCGCAGCGCACGGCGCTAACGAACAAGGGAAAGGCGATGCACGCGGGCGTCGTCGCGCGAATGAAGCCGGAGCGGAAAGACTGCCCCGGTCGCATCGAGCGCAATCTAATCGCCCATGTCAGATGGGGGATTTCGCTGCGCAGGAACGCCGCGATGCTCACCCCGGAAATCGCTATGGTGCACCATGTGTAGGGAACCCGGAGGCGTTGCACCATGGCGTCGAAAAGCTCCTCGACGCGCATGCACGCGGAGACCAAGACCGTCCCCGCGAACACGGCTGTCAGCAGCAGTCCGTGATGGATGCCGTGGCGGACGGCCTCCGCCGGATCCCCACCGCCGTAGAACTCGGAGCGCCACCCGAGCAGGCCGAAGAACACCCCGATCAACAGGACGAGGAGGACCTTCCCCGCCGTCGCCCGAACGTCGCGTTCCGCGATCGCAGCGAGTGCGAGGAACGCAACCCCAGTCAGCGCGAGAACGGCGTCTCCGCCGGAGAGCAGCCCGGCGACGAGGACGAGCATCACCGCCGCGACGATCGTGATGGCGTTCAACCCCGCGCGCCTCCGAGCGTCGGATTCACCGGTCCAGGGACTTTCGTCCCCGGACGTCCGTGCGCCGGCCGCGGGCAGTGCGCGATCCCGCCGGGACGACTCCGGGGCAGCCGGCACGTCGGTCGCGGGACCGGACCAGGCGACCTTCCCTTCGGCGACGATGCTCGCCCGATCCGCCCACGTTCGCGCGACACGGCGGTCGTGGCACGTGAACACAACGGTTCCGCCGGCCCCGGCGTATTCCGCCAGCGCATCCAGCACGATGCGCGAGCTCGGCGAATCCAGGTGCGCCAACGGCTCGTCGAGAAGCAGCAAACGGCGATTGGCCGCCACCGCCAGGAAGATGCCCAACCGTCTTTTCTGTCCGCCCGACAGGACGAACGGCGAGACGGGGTCAAGTGCCCGGGGGCACAGGGCTTCCCGCAGTTTCCGCAGCTCATCGGCGCCGAGTGGCCCGTGCGGGTCCGTGCCGGCCAGCGCGGAGTCGATTTCCGCGGCGACGGTCGCGCGGGTGAACTGGTGCTCGGGGTTCTGGAACGCCCACGACGCGAAGGCGTCGGGGGCGCGCCGGGCTGGCTCGCCGTCGATCCGGAGGTCCGCTCCCGCCTTCATCTGGCCCGACAGCACCGCCAGCAAGGTGGACTTACCGGCTCCGTTGGTGCCGACCAGGGCATGGATCTCGCCCCGTTCCAGTGTCAGATCGGCCCCGTTCAGGATCCGCTCCCTGCCCCGGGCCACATGGGCTCCGGTCAAGGCCAGCAGTGGAACGGCATCCGCCTCCAATTCCGGATCGGCGCCATCCCCGGCTCCCCGGGGCCTTCGCCGCCGGTCCGGACTGAGACGGTCCGGTGCCCCCGTGCCCGGCGCACTGGCGTCCGGCGCTCCTGCGGTCGCGGCCGACGTCGCAATGCCCTTCACCGCGATGCCCTCCGGCGCTCCGTGCGCGGCGACGCTCCCGTCCGCATCGAGGATTGTCACTGTGTCGACCCACCCGTCGAACGGGCGGAGGTCGTGCTCGATGAGCAGGATGACACGACCCGGAGCCCGCAAATCACGGATGGCGGCGAACAGCGACCGGCGACCGTCCTCGTCGACGTGGGCCGCGGGCTCGTCGAAGATCATGACCTCCGGCGCCCTGGCCACCGCACCGGCGATGGCCATCCGCTGGCGTTGCCCACCCGACAAAGCCCACGGATCCTTCTCCGCGAGCTCTGACAGCCCGAGCTCCGATAGGGCCTCGGCTGATCGCTTGGCGACGATGCCGGCTTCCACGAGGGAAAACTCGAGGGCCATGGACACGTCATCGACGACTCGGAGCGTGAGCACCTGCGTCGCCGGGTCTTGCCCGACGAAGGTGACCCGGTCCCCGTCCACGGGGCGTTCGGTGCCGTCGGCATCGACGATGTGCACGAATCCGGCATGGTCGATGGGGATGTGCGAGGGGATCAGTCCAGCGATAAGGTGGGCCAGGCTCGTCTTTCCGCATCCCACGGGTCCCGTGATGGCGTTGATCGTGCCGAAATCGAAGGAGAGATCCACCATGTCGGGCGCCCATCGCCCATCGGCATGCCGCACGCCCGCGCCACTAACCCGTAACCGGGCCGGGGCCGTCCCGCGTGTCGCACCGGCGCACGCGGGTGCTCCGGCGGTCACCGGGTGACCCCGCGGCTGCGAAGCCCCTTTGCGACGGCAAAGCCCAGGACCAAAAACACCAGGCTCGATGCCAAGGCTACGGCGAAGCTGATCAGGGCCATGGGCGTGGTCAGCGAGTCGACACCGACTGCGCGCGGGGCCATCGTTCCCATCAGCGCGGAGAACAACATCGCCGACGCCACGAACTGGGGACGCGTCCACCGCCGGTACAGGGTGACCATGAACGGAAGCTCGATGAGCAATCCTTCCACAATCAGCGCCCCGATTGCGGCGACGCCGAATGGGGTGGTCGCCGCGGACACGACGCCCATGGCAAGGCATGCGATGAGGCTCGCGCCAGGCTTGCGGACGACGATAAGGGGAACAACGCACTGCAGGAACCACAACCCGAGCGTCGCCGCGACGAGATAAACGTGGGCGATGCCGGCGAACACCTGCAGGTAAGTCAGGGGCACGATGATGAGAGACCCCGCGACGCCAATCGCGGCGGCGACGAGCATGTCGCGGGTGGATGGTCGGCCACCCGCTGCGACCGGTGCGACGTGCACCAACCGCCCGTCATCCGTCTGCGACGCCACCGCGTCCCCGGCTCCCCCTCCGGAGAGGGGTTCTCCGGTCGATCCACGTTTTCCGTTCATCGTCGCCGCCTCGCTTCCGTTGCCGATTCCCGATCGGGAACACCACCTGAACTAGTATTAGGTTAGGCAATCCTTATCGCATTACGCCAGGCCCAATTTACTGACCTTACCCCCCTCACCCCCGTTACCGTGATGGTGCCCCTCACGGGGCGCGGTCACCGAGCCCGGTATGGCTTATCTGCGTGAACATTTCCATAATCCGGGGGTGTTGCCACCGGACACCGGGGACAACCGCTGACAGCTAATAGGGACACGGACCAAACAGAGGTCTCGTCGTAACGTGGGTACCTGCAACGGATGTCCAAGACACCGGCGACCAGCCGCAACAGAAGGACACCACCATGGAACCGTCCACAACACCCGAAATCATCATCGGCCTCGACGTCGGCAAAACCGGCCACCATGCCTGCGCGCTGACCAACACCGGCGAGAGAATTTACGACAAACCACTGCCCCAAGGCGAAGCCGCACGGCGCGAAATCTTCGCGTCCATGCAAGCCCACGGCAGCGTTCTCATGGTCATCGATCAACCCAACACGATCGGCGCCCTGCCCATCGCCGTGGCCCGCGACTGCGGTTGCACGGTCGGAGACCTCCCCGACCTAGCCATGCGAAAAGCAGCCGATCTCTACCCTGGACGATCAAAAACCGCCGCCGGAATGCATTCATCATCGCCGACACCGCCCGCACCATGCCGCACACACTGCGGGCAGTCCACCGCGACGACGAGACACTAGCAGCGCTGAAGATGCTCGCCGGATTCCACGACGACATCGCCAAAGACGCCACCCGAACGAAAACCGCCTTCGCAGCGTGCTCACACAGGAGGATGGGGATGCGGACGAAATCTTGGAGGATTTCCCTGAACCGGGCTAGGGGACATTTGGGCATGCAGACAAAAATTGCCCTAGCGACGTTTCCGTTGCTAGGGCATTAGAAGTTGGTAGCGGGGGCAGGATTCGAACCTACGACCTCTGGGTTCTCACCCTCATGTTCGAGCCACCTGCAGTTATTGCCCTTTTACCTGCTGTTTAGAGAGGTATCAGTATACTGGCGCCTACTGGTCTTTACCGCAGATTACCGACTCTTAAGTCCCGTTTTGAGTCCCACTTTCTTCACCGAGATTCAAGGCGCCCCGCATAGCGTCTACATCAGTCCAATCCGTGTAGTTGCGCGCGTTCACGTCGACGTCATGCCCGAAATAGGCTGCACGCACCTGGGCGGGTACCCCTCGCGCGATGGCCCGGTTATTGAGCACCGTGCGCCAGTCATGGGATCTCATTAAAGCGATGTGGTTGTCCTGGAGCTGCGCGCCAACATCTTTAAACAGAGCCGCTGACGCTTTCACGGCGTTGTCGGTGCGCCAGTGCGCCTTCTTGTCTCCTGGCGAAGGGATCAGTGGATCGGTCGTTTCTAGTCCGTCGAGCCGGTTTAACCAGAACTTTTCGACACGCTTGTCCAGGAACGGGATAGAACGGCCTCTGTGTGTTTTGGATTGCTCAGATGTAATGCTGATCGCGATCTGCTCATTAGCGACTTTTACAGAATGCCTCGTCGCTGCCAGCGCCTCGGAGATGCGAAGTCCCGTCCCCGCTTGTAGTAGTGCCAGCGCGACCACGTTGTCATGTTTTGCGATGGAGCTTGCTCGTCTGTCCGTGCCCGGTGGTAACGGTCTGGCGGTATCGCGTGCAATGAGATGGTCTACAACGGCGTCGTATTGGGCGTTCGTCAGGGCGTGACCACCTTGTGGTTTATTGCTCTTCTTGACCTCGCCGAGGTCGATGCTGATTCCGCGTAACGGGTTGTGGTCGATAACACCCTCGCGGATGAGCTGATCCAGAATGTACTTGCTCACGACGGTACGGGCTTGCCGTGCAGATTCCGACCCGTTTGCGGTGGCGATGGCCTGCAATGCGCGTTCGAGAGTTCGGAATTTCACAGCCTCGCCAATGGCGTGTTTTCCAAGCTGTGCTTCGGCCTGCTTTAATGCGAGCTCATACCGGGCGCGCGTGTTCGGGCGCAGACGTGCCGCCCAGATGGCCGGCTTAGAGACGTCGGTAATGAACGCCGAGAAGTTCTTGCTCTTATCCCAATTGGTCGACGTCGAGTTGAGCTTGCTGTCCCGCTTCTCGACGGCAATTCGCCGGAATTCCCCCTTTGTCCTTGCCCGGATTGTCGGGCGGTAAGTCGTTCCGTCCCATAGCCGGACCGTGATTTTCGCTTCGTATGGACCTCGCGGCGGTAAAGCATCAACGACGCGGTCGATGGAATCTTCCCCAAGGCTTAGTTTCGTTCTGGCGGCACGTATTTGCTTGGACATACACACCACTATAGACCCACTTTTGCAATAGGTTCGAATTTGTTATCATTGCTGGTATGGATCCTTCAGAACGTCTTCCAATTTGGTCTACCGATGACGTCGCGCGCAGACGCCAGGAAGTGTTGTGCACGTTGGTTGACGATAATCACCCGCTTTATGTTGACGCTCGCGAATTGTTCACTCCCCCACTTTCCCGCGAGGAGGTCACACAGCTCTTGCTTACCGCCCATGAAACCTACTGTGAAATCCGCGCGGTAGCTCGTGAACTAAAGTATCTGGACCCCATTGTGAAAAATGATACGAAAGGTCGTCAGAAGCGACACCCGCGTCTGCACGATGCCCGCAAACACCTCCTGGCACGACTCGAGTTTCTGGAGAACGAAGCTGATCGAACGTTGCCGTTCACTTTTAATCGACCGAGCACCGGGAGGCGCTTCGCTGCAGGTGAAGGACTCTCGATGGATCTTATCGACCCTGTACCGGACGGTGTCGTGGATACGATGTTTCCGCCGATCTTTGATTCGTCTTCACAAGTAAGCTAAAGTGTAGCTAGCCGTACTTGAGACGGTTGGCCACCGAGGCACTGGGCAGAATAAGAGCCCAAGGTTTGCAACTCGGATATGCAGGCCCCCAAAGCGGATAACCGCTAGGCCGGGGCCCTTTCAGCATGTCTGGAGCAAACCTTGAAAGGTGTTTCTAATTTAAAACTGGTCGATCATGCCGAGCCTATTGCGGTTAAAAGTTCGGTAGCGGCATCCCTGATCGGGATTGCCCCTCAAACTCTCAACAACTGGCGTGTTCAGGGCAAAGGGCCCAAATACGCCAGCGTGGGTGCCAACCTCGTCGTCTACAGAATCGCTGATATTGAGGCGTGGCTAGATGAGCATGTTGTCGGTGGTGAGAAGCCATGACGACAGCGAACGAGGCGTGGAGCATAGAGATCTCCCCCAAGGACGCGCCCGACACGGTGCGTCACGAGCATGAACTCATCGAGCTTGGCGTGAATGGCACCGAGTGGCAGTCACGCCTCGTCGACACTTCCGTCGACGTTCCTGGGCGTTCTGCCCCGTCGTACTTCACCGTTTTGGTACGTCGTGAACCTCGATCTGTGGCTAAGGTCTCCGAGACCTTAGCCACGATTTCGGGCAGTTCTGCGGACGTTCCTGCTGGTCAGGACTCTAATGTCATTTCAGGCCAAAAACCCTTAGGGGAGAGGCAGAATGGCCGGACCGGAGCGTCCGGCCATCGTGACTCTCGTGACTCCGCAGCAGCAGCGGTGGAAGCCGCTGCGGTTGCAGGGGTTGATGCCGGTGTCGATGTTAAGAGTTTCGGCCAGCTACCAACTGTGAGGTCGATGGGTAGTGGCGGTCGCCGGGCTCAAGTGATCGGGTTTGATACTGAGTTCACCTACCGCGAAGATGACCCCGCTAAGCGCGTCATCGATAGCTATCAGTTCGCCTGTACTGATGCTCTCGATGATGGTGTTCTCGTACAGGTGGTCGTGTTGCCTCTGGCGGGTGATCGCATCTACCTTGAGGATGCTCTCTACATCGTCAGTCTTGCAGCCGGTCTGCATGTCCTGTCACCCTCTCGGGAGCCTATCGATCCTCGTGGCGTGCTCGTCCGCGATGTAAGGAAACTCAACCCTCGGGGGAAATTTGACTACTCCGCCACGCGAGATGCGGCGTTCAAGGCTCGCATTGCCGTCGTCCTGGCGTGTCATTTCGGCAACGCCGATCTGACCGCTTTTCGGCGCCCTCCCGAGCAGCGCAATGGTGGGGAAAAACATTATGACATCCTCCGCCGCGTGACCTCTGCTTCGGGGGGCTTAGTTTCGCTGCAACCTGCCCGCTTCATGCGCAAGTCTGGCAAAGGCTCCAACAGCTATCGCTGGTTGCCGTTCTCTGTGACCGTTCGTGACACGATGTGTCAGGCTGCACCCGGTCATAAGAGTCTCGCTGCTCTTGGCGATGTTTGCGGTGTTCCTAAGCTTGATGTTGGTTCCTCAATCGAGAATATGACCTCAATGCGTCGTGACGATCTGACGTCGTTCCTCGAATATGGTGTGAATGACGCGGTCATCGTTGTTGAGTATCTGGCGATGCTGTGGGGTCTCAACATCGTTCCGCCTGTCACCCTTTCGGGTGCGGGTGCCAGTGCTGTCCGCGACGGAATCATGCGCTACATGGGCGACAAGGTGATGAAGGACTTCCTCATCAACTTTCGCGGTCTCGTGCGGTTGACGGACCCTGAACCATTTTTAGACCATGACCATCTTTCGTACTACACCACACGAGAGTTGGTACCCGTGGACGGCGATGCGAATCAATCCCACACTGCGTGGAAAATGGCGTTTCACGGAGGCTGGAACAGTTGTCTGTCTCCTGGTCATCACCCTTACCCGACCTTCGATCACGATATCCAATCTGCGTATCCATCTGCGATGGCATCGGTGATTGATGTGGATTATGTGGGCGGTTGTATCGAGGAGGTTGTGAAGGACCGGGTACTTACGCTGGACGACTTTCCGTTAGGTCCCATCACCCCGTTAGTTGCCTACGTGAGTTGGAAGTTCCCGGATGATGTTGTTGCGCCTTGCTTGCCGGTGGTCGTCGGTGACTGCGTGTTGTATCCACGAACGTCTGACGGTGCTGGAGCCGCGCAAGGTGACGATGTTGGGGGGTACGACGGGTTTCATGGTGCTTGGTGCGCTGGGCCTGAGTTGTACCTTGCGTTGAAGCTGGGGGCGACGGTGCGCGTTCAGATTGGCTACCGCATGAGGTTGCGTATGCAGTCTGATAGTACTCCGTCCCGATCACTGCGCTTCGCCCTCCGACAGATGGTTGAAGACCGTGCGACTGCGAAGAAGATCTTCGGCAAGGGGTCGCTGGAAGAGCAGACTGTCAAAGTTGCGACAAACTCGGTCTACGGGAAGCTGGCCCAGGACGTCTCCGAGCGTAACGGGTGGGGTGCATGGGCTGAGGAGATGGAGTCTATTGGTGGGTCGTCCGTAACCTCTCCCTATCACGCGTCGATGACAACGTCGCTTGTTCGCGCTCTCCTTCTGGCGATGGCCAATACGATTCCGATTCTGTCTGTCACGACTGACGGCTTCATCACGCCTGTTGAAGAGATTGAGCACTTTGATTGCTTTGGCATCGCGAATGTGTTCCGTGCCGCCCGTCGTGCGTTGGTAGGTGATCCGACGGTCTGGGAGATCAAGCACTACCAGGACGATCTAGTGAATTTCTCGACGCGTGGCAATGTGTCCTTGCTGGAACACGGTGTGCTCGCTAAGGCTGGGTTGAAAGTTCCTGAGGAGGTTGAACGTGGGACCGTCGCGGAGCGTCGCTGGTTTCGCGATACGGGCCTAACCCCCGGAAAGTAGACACGTCGGGGG